>CAYZUG010000001.1:0-13348 GCA_964481865.1 uncultured Thermomonas sp.
GAAATGCCTGCCGTTGCTAGACATTGCCAGCCAGTGCCCGTCACTCCCACTCAATCGTCGCTGGTGGCTTGCCGCTGATGTCATACACCACGCGGGAGACGCCGCGCAGTTCGTTGATGATGCGGTTGGAAACGGTGCCGAGGAAGTCGTACGGCAGGTGTGCCCAGTGAGCGGTCATGAAGTCGATGGTTTCCACCGCACGCAGGGCGATCACCCATTCATAGGCGCGGGCGTCGCCAACCACACCGACCGATTTCACGGGCAGGAACACGGCAAACGCTTGGCTGACTTTGTCATACAGACCGGCTTTGCGCAGTTCGTCGATGAAGATGGCGTCGGCCTTTGCGAGCAGCTCGGCATATTCCGGCTTTACTTCGCCAAGAATGCGCACGCCCAAGCCCGGGCCAGGGAATGGGTGGCGATAGACCATGGCGTGTGGCAGGCCAAGTTCCACGCCGATGCGGCGTACTTCGTCTTTGAACAGCTCGCGCAATGGTTCCACCAAGCCCAGCTTCATGTGCTCGGGCAAGCCGCCCACATTGTGGTGGCTCTTGATGACGTGGGCTTTGCCGGTTTTGCTGCCGGCAGACTCGATGACGTCGGGGTAGATGGTGCCTTGTGCCAGCCATTTGGCATTTTTCAGCTTCGCCGATTCTTCATCAAAGATCTCAACGAACAGATTGCCGATGATTTTGCGCTTGGTTTCTGGGTCGGTCACGCCTTTGAGTGCGGCGAAATAGCGATCGGCGGCGTTCACGCGCACCACTTTCACGCCCATGTTCTGCGCCATCATGGCCATCACTTGATCGCCTTCCTGCCAGCGCAGCAGGCCGGTATCCACAAAGACGCAGGTGAGTTGTTCGCCAATGGCGCGGTGTAATAAAGCGGCAACGACGGAGGAATCCACCCCGCCCGACAAGCCCAGAATGACCTCATCCTGCCCCACTTGCGCACGCACGCGGGCGATTTGGTCTTCGATGATTTGGGCGGGTGTCCACAGGGTTTCACAGCCGCAGATCTCCATCACGAAGCGCTTGAGTAATGCGGTGCCCTGCTTGGTGTGGGTCACTTCGGGGTGAAACTGCACGCCGTACCAGCGTTTGCTTTCGTTGGCCATCGCGGCCACTGGAATGCGGTCGGTCTTGGCGGTGATGACAAAGCCCGGCGGCACTTGCGCAACGTGGTCGCCGTGGCTCATCCAGACATCCAGTGCGCTTTTGCCAGCGTGGTCGGTCAGACCTGCCAGTAAGGCATCTTCGCTGATGAGATCCACCACAGCGTGGCCGAACTCGCGCTGATCGGCGGCTTCGGTTGCGCCGCCTAATTGCTTGGCCATGGTTTGCAGGCCGTAGCAAATGCCCAGCACCGGGAGCCCGCTATCAAACACCTGCTGGGGCGCTGCGGGGCAACCCGGCTGGGTGGTGGATTCTGGACCGCCCGAAAGAATGATGCCCTTGGCACCAAACGCGGCAATGTCGTCCGGATCGTGATCCCAAGCCCAGATTTCGCAATACACGCCGAATTCGCGGATACGGCGGGCGATCAACTGGGTGTATTGCGCACCAAAGTCGAGAATCAGGATTTTGTCGCGTTGCAGATTGGTCATGGAGGCTTACCCGGCCCGGTAGTTCGGTGGTTCTTTGGTGATTTGTACGTCGTGGACGTGGCTTTCACGCTGGCCTGCGCCGGTGATCTTCACAAATGCGGGTTTCTTGCGCATGTCTTCAATGGTGGCGCAGCCCACATAGCCCATGGTGGCACGCAGGCCACCCATCAGTTGATGCACCACCCCAGACAATGGGCCACGCACGGGGACACGGCCTTCAATGCCTTCTGGCACCAGTTTGTCGGCATCAGCGGCATCTTGGAAATAGCGATCTTTGCTGCCTTTTTCCATTGCGCCCAAGCTGCCCATGCCGCGATAGCTCTTGTAGCTGCGCCCTTGGAACAGTTCAATTTCTCCCGGGCTTTCTTCGGTACCGGCAAACAGGCCGCCGATCATCACGGTAGAAGCACCCGCAACCAAGGCTTTGCCGATATCGCCGGAATAACGAATACCGCCGTCGGCAATCAGGGGGATGCGGTCTTGTAATGCGCTGGCCACCATGTCGATGGCGGTGATCTGCGGTACACCAACGCCTGCCACCACGCGTGTGGTGCAGATTGAACCAGGGCCAACGCCCACTTTCACGGCATCGGCGCCTGCATCCATCAATGCCAGTGCGGCGTCGCCAGTCACGATATTGCCGCCAATTACTTGGACTTGCGGGTAATGCTTCTTAACCCAGTTCACGCGCTCGATCACGCCTTGCGAGTGACCGTGGGCGGTATCGACCACGATGACATCCACACCCGCCTCTATCAGGGCTTCCACGCGTTGTTCGGTGTCGCCACCCACACCCACCGCTGCGCCTGCCAGCAGACGTTCACTGGTGTCGTAGGCGGCATTGGGGTTGTCGGATTTTCTCTGGATGTCTTTGACGGTAATCAGCCCGCGCAACTCAAATGCATCGTTCACAACCAGCACTTTTTCGATGCGGTGCGTATGCAGCAAGCTCATTACTTCGTCGTCGCTGGCACCTTCTTTCACGGTGATCAAGTTGTCACGCTTGGTCATCACATGGCGAACAGGGTCATCCAGCTTCTTTTCAAAGCGCATGTCGCGCCCAGTCACAATACCTACCAGCTGCCCGTTTTCCACTACTGGCACACCAGAGATATTGCGTTCGCGGGTCAGTTTCAGCACCTCGGCAATGCTGGCATCCGGGCCAACTGTGAATGGGCGACGAATAACGCCGGATTCAAAGTTTTTCACCCAGGCCACCTGCTCTGCTTGCGCTTGTGCAGTCATGTTCTTGTGGATGATGGAAATGCCACCGAGCTGTGCCATGGCAACTGCCAAGCGGCCTTCACTCACCGTATCCATCGCGGCAGAAGCCAATGGAAGGCGGATGCGCAAATCACGGGTCAGGCGCGTTTCCAGTGATACATCCTTTGGCAGGATGGTGGAGTGTGCGGGGACGAGGGAAACGTCGTCGTACGTCAGTGCTTCAGCCTGAATGCGTAGCATCGGCAAACCCATTAGGAAGTTGGGGGAAGCGGCATATTCTACCGCGTTTAGGGGGTGGCTGTGCAATCCGCCAGTTCAGCGGCTTCCAGAGTGTTCTGCATCAGCGTGGCCACGGTCATGGGGCCCACACCGCCGGGAACTGGGGTGATCCAGCTGGCACGCTTGGCGGCTTCTGCAAAGCCCACATCGCCTACCAGGCGGCCATCATCCAAGCGATTGATGCCCACATCAATCACCACGGCACCCTCTTTCACCCATTCGCCTGGAATCAGCCCGGGCTTGCCCGCTGCCACCACCAGGATATCGGCCTCGCTGACATGGCGCTGCATTTCGTCTTGCGGGGTGAATTTATGGCAGCTGGTGACGGTGCAGCCAGCGATCAGAAGTTCCAGTGCCATTGGGCGCCCAACATGGTTGGACACCCCAATAATCGTGGCACTTTGCCCGCGCACGGGTCTGTCTGTCCACGCCAATAATGTGGTGATGCCGCGTGGTGTGCAGGGGCGCAGACCAAATTGACGCAGTGCCAGATGCCCGACGTTTTGCGGATGGAACCCATCCACATCTTTATTGGGGTGGATGCGTTCGATGAGCTTGCTGGCATCCCGAATGTCGGGCAATGGCAGTTGAATCAAAATGCCGTGTACTTTTGGGTCGGCATTTAAGGTGTCGATGAGCGCTAACAGTTCGGCTTCGGTTGTTCCTGCCGGCAGAGTGTAGTCAAACGCTTCAATGCCCACTTTTTCTGCGGCGCGTTTTTTGTTTTTTACATACACGGCAGATGCAGGGTCTTCCCCGACTAATACAACCGCCAGACCCGGACGGGCTTTGCCTGCGGCCACACGCGCATCCACTTGTGTTTTCAAACTGGTGAGCAGTGTGTCGGCGATACCTTTTCCGTCAAGAATACGTGCTGTCATGGGGATGGGGGGACTCAATGTGGGCGGGATTGGGCGAGATGAGGCGTTATTATCGCGCAGTCATGGATCCGACGTTGTGCGCTTGCTGCCCCAGCGCTTTTTGCGCGGTTTTTCAGGCGCTGCTTCTGCGGGCGTTGGGGTGGACACTTCGTCTGTTTGTGGCGTTTCCAGCGGGCAGCGTGGAATATCACTTCCCAACACGCATTGTGTGCAACAGACAGGGGCAGCGGGTTGCTCACGCTTGTCGGTGACAGGGGTTACCGGGCCAAGCTGCGCCAATTCTTCCTGGCTTTTTAGCTTAAGCAAGACTGCCCAATCTTGCCGGTTGAAATTGCATGCGTCTGCCGTTGCTGGCGAGCAGGCGATGTCATCAGGTGTTTTGACGGGTAAATCCCAGAACTGCCCTTGTGCATTGATCGCCAGCATGCGCATGCTCACGGCTTGTTGCACATTGCCACCGATGGCATAAGCCACCCCTTGGTCAGTGGCAACGATGACATCACAATGCATGGGTAAATAAGTCACACCGCTGGTGATAGCTTTAAGCAAACCGTCGTATCCATACAGCTGGTTGTTTGCTCGCACATAGCACAGCAGATCACCAACAGCAGGTGTGGTTTGGTTGATATCAACAAATCTGTAGGGATTGTCGGCTTCGCGCTTGTATGCGCTGCGCACATACTCGTAATGACCGGCAGAGCGCGGGAAACGCGGCACACCAGCGCGTTGCATCAGCCAGGAAATAAAAGCCGCCGACCAAGGGTTATCGACAATAAAGCCACGACAAGCCAAACCAGCATAGGCCAGACTCATGGTTGCATAATTGCAGTCCGACGCGCCGTCTTTGAAGCCCATTCCCGACAGCAGTCCGCTGTCATACCAATAAAACGCAACGCGTCGCCAAGGTGCCCCGCCCCCTTTTAGCCCCCGAGCTTCGGCTTCGTAGAGGTTGGCATTGAGCAAATGCCCGTCAAGGTCAATGAACGGGCTGGTCCAGCGCTGGTGTTCTTCACAAGCGATGGCAGCAAGACGGGTGGCTACGGATTGACTGCTGTGTTGTGTAACCAGCGTGTCGCACGGGTCTGCCGCCTGTACTTGGCCGATAGCCAAATACAAAGCGATACAGCAAAGCAGATGGCGCCACCAAGGGTTTCTCATCGTTTGACATGCCGCATCAAGCGCCGCTTTTTAGCGACCTGACGATCACTTAGCACGTTCTTTCGCCCTTCATAAGGGTTGCTGCCTTCTTTGAAGATGAAGCGAATCGGTGTGCCAACCAATTTGAAACGCTTGCGGAAAAAGTTTTCCAGATAGCGTTGGTAATTGGGGCTGAGTGTTTTCAACCGTGTGCCATGCACCACGATGGTGGGTGGGCTTTCCCCCCCAGGATGCGCAAAACGCAGCTTTGCCACATGACCGCGTACTGCCGGTGGCGGGTTGGCGTTATATGCCATTTCCAAGGCGCGGGTGACTTCCGAAGTACCGAAAGCATAGGTGGCCGACGCATGCGCACGGTGGATGGCAGCGAAAAGTTCGCGCACCCCGGTGCCGCGTAGTGCAGAAAGCCGCACACTTTCCGCCCAGTCAACAAAACTCAGTTTGCGCGAAAGCAAGGCTTCTGCTTGCTGGCGTTCGTAATCGGTACGGCCATCCCATTTGTTGATGGCGACCACTAATGCCCGCCCTGCATCCAGGATGGCACCAAGAACGGTGGCATCTTGGTCTGTCACCCCTTCACTGGCATCCAGCAGCAAAACGGCAACCTGGCATTCTTCAATGGCCTGCAGTGTTTTGATGGCGGAAAACTTTTCCACCACTTCATCGACTTTTGATTTGCGACGCAAACCAGCCGTGTCGATCAGGCGATATTTTTTTCCATCGCGTTCCCAGTCCACGGAAATGGAGTCACGCGTCGTGCCTGGCACATCCGAGGCAATCATGCGTTCTTCGCCAAGAATCCGGTTGACCAGTGTGGATTTACCGACATTCGGTCTGCCAACAAAAGCAATGCGGATGCGATCGGGGGCATCATCCAAGGTTTCTGCTTCGCCTTGCTCGGGCAGCATGCTGGCGGTTTTTGCCAACACGATATCAATCCCTGAGCGATGTGCGCTGGAGATCGGCAGTGCCTCGCTGATGCCATACCGCGCAAACTCAGCAATGGCGGCGCGTGCATCCAGACCATCCGTCTTGTTGACGATCAGCAGCGTGGGTTTGGAGAGTTTGCGCAACCAGCGCAGGATGTCGTCATCCAGTGCCGAAGCGCCTTCGCGACCATCCACCACAAAAAGGATGAGGTCGGCTTCTTCTGCGGCTGCCCGCGATTGCTTGGCGGTAGCGCCGGCAAGCCCTTCATCTTCACCCGCAATGCCACCGGTATCCACCAAGGCGAAAGGGCGATTTTCAATCAACCGGCAAATGCCGTAATTGCGGTCACGCGTTACCCCCGGCTGATCGTGCACCAGAGCGTCTCGGGTACGGGTGAGCACATTGAACAATGTGGACTTACCAACATTGGGACGCCCAACAAGGGCTACAAGGGGCAACATGAGAACCAACCTAATAACGAAAGGGTGCCTTGCGACACCCATGGAAAATACTGCGGATTATTGTTGAAGGGTAAATGCCGTCAACTTACCGTCTGTGCTTTGTATGAGCAGAATATCGTTGACCACAACCGGGTGCCCAAGAACGGCGCTGCCGACTTTGCTGCGTGCAGCAAAAGCGCCATCATTCAAACGCATCCAATGCACGATGCCGTCAAAATCACCGACCACTGCATAGTCACCCTGCACTGCGGGTGCCGATGGCGTGCGGTTGACTAAGCCTGACTGTTGCCACAGGCTGCCACCGGTATTTTTATCCAGTCCACTGACATTGCCATCACGGTCACTGATGACCAACGCCGAATTGCTAACCCCGATACCAGCGGCGCCGCCATGTTCACTGACCCACATGATTTCGCCACTTGGGCCATCAATCGCTACGGTGCGTTTTTTATAGCTGCTGGCAAACAAAAGTGTGCCTTCGAGGACAGGGGCGCTATCCACATCCGCCATGCGGTCAAGCTCACTACGACCATCTGACTCGGCAACGGGGGTGACCCACATCACGCGTCCGTCATTCATGTTTAAGGCGGTCAGCGTGCCATCATCGCCCCCGACAAACAGAATCCCAGGGCCCAAGGTGATGCCGGAGTTGCCTCGCACGGTCAGTGGCGGTGCATCCACGTTGTAGAACCAGCTGCGCTCGCCGTTGGAAGCGTCAAACCCAGTGATACGCCCGTCGCTGGAATGGACAAACACCATGCCGCCACCAATGGCGGGGGCGGAAATGACTTCACTGCTGACTTTTGCGGTCCATTGCTCTGCACCGGTCGCGGCATCCAAGGCGATGATGTCGCCCTTCAGGCTCCCCACTACAACCAAGCCACTACCAACGCCTGGGCCACCGCTCAAGTTCAGTTTTGATGGGTAATTCCAGAGTTGTTTTCCGCTTTCAAGATCAAACGCGGACACACCACCCGCCACGGCTGCGGCATAGACATGACCTTCTGCAACAGCAGGCTGTTGCCCAAGCCCCAAGCGTTTTTCACCCTTGCCTACCGAAACCGACCATAGTTTTTTGACGGTGACGGTTGGTGTGAAGTTCACCAGTTTTGTGGGCTCGCCCGGTTTTTCTTTTTTCTTGCTTTTGAAGGCACTGCAACTGGTGAGTACAAATGCACTGAGCAGTGCAAGCAAAAGCAGTTGCAGCAAACGCTGGCTACGCATCTTCATTAGCCTTGTCCTTCGGTACTGGCGGGCACGCCACCGGCTTCTACCAGTTTGAGGGTAATCAGATGATGTTGCGGATCAGCAACATCCACCAGCGCCAATGCTTTGCGATAGGCATCCCGGGCTTTTTCATGATCGCCCAAGATAAACTGCGCATCCCCCAAGGCATTGAGTGACGCTGCATTTTTACTGTCATTGAGCAATACCAGTGCTTCTTTTGCCTTGCCCGCATCAATGAGCAAGCGTGCAAGACGCTCCCTGACCACGGGTTGCAGGTCTGTTTTCACTTCAGAAAACTGTTGCAGGGTAGAAATGGCATCGGCTGGCTTGTTTGCATCCAGTTGTGCTTTGGCAAGTTGCAAGGCAGCCAGTGTTGCCAGCGTTAGGTTGTTTTCTTTCAAGCCAGCAAGTTCGGCCTGCCCATTGTCTTGTGGAACTTTGCCCATCTCCAGCGATTCCACAAAACCGGCATAGCGCTCATTGGCGCCCATTTTGCTTTGCAGTTGATGGGTTTGCCATTGTTGCCAGCCAACAATCACCGCCAGTCCCAGTGCCACACCGCCCACTAAGCCCATTGCGTTACTGCGTAGCCAAGATCTTACTTTTTCACTTTGTTCGTGCTCATTGAGCATTTCATCAATTGCCATACATTCTCTCGCCCGTTGAATGAACGGGGCGTCTTCTCTTGTTTGTTATCGTAACGGTGATGTGCAATGCAGTTACTTGCCAGCGACAAGCTTGCCTTCCGAGGATACCGTAAAATGCGCCACATTCGAACGCGCATACGATGCCACATCGACAGGTTGGCCACGTTCTTTGAGTTCAACGGCAGTCGCATTGCCGATGGTCAAACGCTTGACCTGTGCCAATTCGAAGCGGCGTTCCGTACCTGCGGGAAGCAGGCGTTGCTCAAGTGATGCGCCGTCGGTGGCAATCACTTCCAACCAGGTTTCCCCGGTTGTTTTCAATACCAGGTCAGCCGCGGCCTCTACAGGTGCGGGAGCTGGTTTTGGCACCGGCGCCAATGAGGCTGTCAGTGTGCGCGGTGTTTCATCGATGTCTTCTTTGATTTCCGATGTTGCCAGGTGACCAGCTGGTGTATCCAGTGAAGCAACAGCAGGCAGTTGACTGAGGTGCTGGCGTGTGGCCATCCACGCTGGGATCACCAATGAAAGCGTCAGCACGATATAGACAAGGCGCCGACCAAACTGTTCCAACATCCACTGAATTTTGGGGATATGGGTATGGCTGACCAGCTCTGCTGGTGCCACAGTTGCTTGATTGAAACTTCCCAGCAGTTCCGCATCTGCAAGCCCAAGAAAACGTGCATAGCTGCGAATTTGTCCGCGTACAAAAACCGGAGCACCCAGTTGCTCCCATTGTTCAGCCTCAATCGCGTGTAACACTTTGACCGGCATGCGCAATTGGCTTGCTACATCATCAACCGTCAAGCCTGCTGCTTCTCGGGATGCGCGCAGACGCTGTCCACATCCGGAAAGCGCTTCGATGTGGGGTGGTGTCTGGATAGCAGTCATCGCGGATTCTGAGTGGCTGGTGAAGAATTGGACGGAAGTGCTTGTAAACGCAAAAGATAACGCGAAGCGGCCGTATTGTCGCCTCTTTTTTGTTCAATTTGTGCAGCAAGTTGCAATCCTGCGGGGTCATTTGGCGAAATTTCCAGCCAACGCTCCACAAATGCACGTGCTTCAAGGGTTTCATCTGACTCAAAAGCAAGTTGCGCAATACCTGCTAATGCCGTGAGTTGCTGTGGGTCGAATGCCAATGCGTGACGCCAGTACGCTTCTGCCTGCGCTCCCTGCCCTGCTTGTTTTGCGCACACACCGGCATTGACCGACGCCATCACCGGGGTGGGATACATGGGGTCGGCCAATGCGCGATTAAACCAAGGCAATGATGCGGTTTCCTGCCTATTGGCACAGAGCCAACCGCCATAGTTATTGGCATAAATGCCATTTTCCGGGGCGATTGCCACCGCTTGTTGGTAGAACCTGCCAGCAGCTTTGCTGTCACCGCGTGTTGCCGCAATCACACCAAGTAACGTATGCGCATCAGGAAGTTTGGGGTTTGCTTTCAGCGCTTGTTTGGCCTGTTGCTCGGCTTGGGCAACATTGCCTTGTTGATAAAGCTGGGTTGCCGAAGCCAACAAGCCATCTGCGTTGTGCTGTTGGGTTTGCTTGCCGCTGACATCGTAGCTTGGCGAAATCTTGGTGTAACCGCGTGAATGCGCGCTTGGTCGAATAATGGTCAAACGCTCAAGCGTTGTGCAGCCTGTTGCCACCAGGCTGACACAGCAAGCCAGCAAGAGCGCCTTAAGCCACATCAATAAGCCCTGCCGCCTTGAGTTGTTTCCGGTGTTCAGCAGAACGACGCGTTCGGTCTGCAACTTGGCCTTTCAACTGCCCGCAGGCGGCGTCGATATCATCACCTCGGGTGCGGCGTACCGGTGCGATACGCCCGGCATTATTCAGCAACTTCTGGAATGCGCGTATCGCTGTTTCTTCGGGGCGCTGAAAAGCGGTGCCGGGGAATGGGTTGAATGGAATCAGATTGATTTTTGCCGCGTCTTTCATCTGCACGCGACGGTCGAAGTCACGCAGCAATGCCACCAATGCGCGTGCGTGTTCTGGTTGATCATTCACACCCTTCATCAGGGTGTATTCAAACGTGACGGACTCACCTTTTTTGCGCAAGGCATAACGCACGCAGGCATCCATCAATTCGGCGATAGGATATTTGCGATTGATCGGCATCAATTGACTACGCAGCTCATCAAAAGGCGCATGTAAAGAGACTGCCAGCGAAACATCACTTTCCTGTGCCAGACGGTCGATCTGCGGCACCATGCCCGCGGTGGAAAGTGTGACGCGCTTGTTTGCCAGGCCATAGCCAAGGTCGTCGCGCATGATGCTCATGGCGCGCACAACATTATCGAAATTGGCCAGTGGTTCGCCCATGCCCATCATCACCACATTGGTGAGACGGCGTTGTTGGTGCGGCACATTCCCTAGTGCGCGTGCGGCGACCCAAACCTGCCCAATGATTTCTGCAGTAGATAAATTGCGATTGAAGCCTTGTGTTGCGGTGGAACAAAACGTGCAATTCAGTGCGCAACCTACTTGAGACGAAACACATAACGTGCCGCGTCCTTTATCCGGGATATATACCGTTTCGATGGCATTTTTGGCATCCATGCCCAGCAGCCATTTCTGCGTGTCATCGGCGGCTGTTTTTTCAAAAATGACCGACGGTGCATGAACCACCGCACGCTCTTCCAATTTGGCGCGCAAGGATTTGCCAAGGTCGGTCATTTCCGAAAAATCCGTGGTGCAGCGATGATGAATCCACTTCATCACCTGATGCGCACGGAATTTTTTTTCGCCTAATTCTTCTTCGAAGAAACGCTCAAGACGGTTTCGGTCGAAGTCGAAAATATTCGTGCGCGCAGTATCAACATTGGTCGATACTGGCGCAGGCGCGTCCCCTGCCTCATTCAGCAAGGTGATGGCGATTGCAGGGGGGCGCATATCCGTCATTGCAAATTAACGTGCGTAAACGTCGGTTGCCGGGAAGAAATAAGCGATTTCAATCGCTGCATTTTCCAGCGAGTCCGAACCGTGCACGGCATTGGCGTCGATGCTGTCGGCAAAGTCCGCACGGATGGTGCCTGGGGCAGCATCTTTCGGATTGGTGGCGCCCATCAGGTCACGGTTCTTCAATACCGCGCCTTCACCTTCCAACACCTGGATCATGACCGGGCCTGAGGTCATGAATTCAACCAGGGCATTGAAGAAGGGGCGTTCGCGGTGAACCGCATAGAAGCCTTCCGCTTCCGCCTTCGAGAGGTGCTTCATTTTGGCAGCCACAACTTTCAGGCCAGCCTTTTCAAAGCGTGCATAGATTTCGCCGATCACGTTCTTGGCAACGGCATCGGGCTTGATAATGGAAATGGTGCGCTCCAGCGCCATGGGGATTCTCCGGGTTGGTGGGCGTCCCTGCCGGACGCCCGAGGATAACAGAAAAACCCGCGTGCAGACGCGGGTTTGGCCGATATGGCTCATGCCTATTCTAAACGAACTTGTGCACTGCACGCATGATGAAATGATAAACGTGCGTTGACATACGCATGCGTACGGAGTAGTTTCAACCTGCTCTCGTAACCTGGGAAGTCAATCTATGTCGCAAAAACTGCTTGTTCGCCGCGCTGCGGTACTGGGTGCCGGGGTCATGGGGGCGCAAATCGCCGCTCATCTGACCAATGCCGGTGTGGATACAGTGCTGTTCGACCTAGCCGCAAAGGAAGGCAATCCCAACGGCATCGTGCTGAAGGCGATTGCTCATCTCGGCAAGCTTAGCCCTGCTCCGCTGGCCAGCAAGGCATTGGCAGAAGCCATCGTGCCGGCCAATTACGACAGCGGTTTGGAAGAACTGAAAGACTGCGACCTCATCATCGAAGCGATCGCCGAACGGATGGATTGGAAGCAGGATCTGTACAAGAAGATCGCCCCATTCGTACCGGCGCACGCAGTGCTGGCATCCAATACCTCGGGGCTGGGTATCAACACACTGGCCTCGGTGTTACCTGAAGAAATGCGCCACCGCTTCTGCGGCGTGCACTTCTTCAACCCGCCGCGCTACATGCATCTGGCCGAATTGATCCCGGCCACCACCACCGATACAGCCGTCATGGAAGGTTTGGAAACCTTCCTCACCACACAGTTAGGCAAGGGTGTGGTGATCGCCAAAGACACGCCCAATTTCATCGGCAATCGCATCGGCGTGTTCTCGATTTTGTCGGTGATTCATCACACCGCTGCGTTCAAGCTGGGCTTTGATGAAGTCGATTCTCTCACTGGCCCGCTGCTGGGTCGTCCGAAGTCCGCTACCTATCGCACGTCCGATGTGGTTGGTCTGGATACCATGGCGCACGTCATCAAGACCATGGCCGACACGTTGCCGAATGACCCATGGCATGCGTACTTCCAAACCCCAGCATGGCTACAAGCGTTGATCGGCAAGGGCGCGCTGGGGCAGAAAACCGGCGCAGGTATCTTCCGCAAAGTCGGCAAAGACATCGTGGTGCTTGATCTGGACAAGCAGGACTATCGCCCTGCCGACCGTGCCGCCGCGCCGGAAGTGGTGGAGATCCTCAAGCTCAAGAATCCAGTGGAAAAGTTCGCCAAGCTGCGCGCCAGCCAGCACCCGCAGGCGCAATTCCTGTGGGCCTGCTTCCGCGACTTGTTCCACTACAGCGCTTTCCATCTGGCCGACATCGCCAACACCGCACGCGACGTGGACTTTGCAATCCGCTGGGGCTACGGCTGGGCACAAGGCCCGTTTGAAACCTGGCAGTCGGCTGACTGGCAGCAGGTGGCGGCATGGATCAATGAAGACATCGCCGCAGGCAAGAGCATGAGCAGCGCTGCGCTGCCAGCATGGGTCACCGATGGTCGTGGCGGCGTGCATACGGCGGAAGGCAGCTACAGTCCCGCCAGCAATGCCCTGCAACCACGCTCTGCCCTGCCCGTGTACAAGCGCCAGCGTTTCCCCGATCCGCTGCTGGG
>CAYZUG010000001.1:13448-169782 GCA_964481865.1 uncultured Thermomonas sp.
CCGAACTCAAGAAAGTGTTTGAAACCGTGGCGATGGCGAAGGTGTCGAACTCTGCGGTCAATGCCAAGGAACTGGGCCTGCTGCGGGCTAACGACAAGGTGGTGTTCAACGCCCACGAGCTGTTGCACATCGCCAAGGCCGAAGCACGCGGTTTAGCCGAAGGTGGCTATCGTCCACCGATGCCCGCACGCAAGATTCAGGTGGCAGGCGACGTGGGTATCGCTACCTTCAAGATGCTGCTGGTGAACATGCTGGAAGGCCGCTTCATCAGCGATTACGACTATGAAATCGCCGAACGCATTGCCACCATTATGTGTGGTGGCAAGGTCGATCGCGGTGCCGTGGTTGATGAAGAGTGGCTGCTGAAATTGGAGCGCAAGCATTTCGTTGAACTGGCACAGCAGGAAAAAACCCAGGCGCGTGTGATGCATATGCTGAAGACCGGCAAGCCGTTGCGGAACTAACTCCTCAACTGCCTCTCATCCGGCCTTCGGCCACCTTCTCCCCGCATGTGGGGAGAAGAAAACAAAATTTTTCGGAGTCATTCGAATGAGCAAACACATCCAAGACGCCTATATCGTCGCTGCCACCCGCACCCCGGTAGGTAAAGCACCCAAAGGCATGTTCCGCAACACCCGCCCTGACGACATGCTGGCGCATGTTCTGCGCAGTGTGGTTGCGCAGGCCCCAGGTATTGATGTGAACCGTATTGACGATGCCATCATCGGTTGCGCCATGCCTGAGGGCGAGCAAGGCATGAACGTGGCACGCATCGGCGTGTTGTTAGCTGGGCTGCCCAATACCATCGCTGCGCAGACCATCAACCGGTTCTGTTCCTCAGGTCTGCAGGCTGTTGCGTTGGCTGCTGACCAGATTCGCCTTGGTAATGCCGACCTGATGCTGGCCGGTGGCACGGAATCCATGAGCATGGTGCCGATGATGGGGCACAAAGTGGCAATGGCGCCAAGCGTGTTTGATAACGAACATGTGGCCATTGCCTACGGCATGGGGATCACCGCTGAAAAAGTGGCGGAAGAATGGAAGATCAGCCGCGAAGCACAGGATGCGTTTGCGCTGGCCTCGCACCAGAAGGCACTGACAGCACAAGCGGCGGGCGAGTTTCGTGATGAAATCACCCCTTATGAGATCGTTAGCCACCAGCCGGATCTGGCCGATGGCAGCCGTATTCTCACCCGCAACACGCTTGCCGAACACGACGAAGGTCCGCGTGCGGATACCTCGCTGGAAGGTTTGACTAAACTGCGCTCGGTGTTCCGCAATGGTCAATTTGGCGGCAGCGTAACGGCTGGCAACTCCTCGCAGATGAGTGATGGTGCGGGTGCAGTACTGTTGGCTTCAGAACAAGCAATCAAAGACTACGGACTGACCCCGCTGGCACGCTTCGTCAGCTTCAGTGTGGCTGGGGTTCGCCCAGAAGTGATGGGAATCGGCCCGATTGCCGCGATTCCAAAAGCACTCAAGCAAGCAGGCTTGACCAAGGAGCAATTAGATTGGATCGAGCTGAACGAGGCGTTTGCGGCGCAAGCCTTGGCTGTCATCAAGGATTGTGAGCTTGATCCCAGCAAGATCAATCCACTGGGTGGTGCGATTGCATTGGGGCATCCGCTGGGCGCTACCGGTGCGGTACGCACCGCTACCTTGTTGCATGGGCTGCGTCGTCGCCAGCAAAAGTACGGCATGGTGACCATGTGTATTGGCACGGGCATGGGTGCAGCGGGGATTTTCGAGGCACTTTAAGTCGTAGGTGACACACTGCATCAGCACAAAACGGCGCCTTGAGCGCCGTTTTGCATGTGCCACATAAAAGGTCGTGTAGCTCAGGTTTCCACGACTCCCATTTCTCCCAGCGCACGCTGCATCAACTCGCGTGCAGCATCGCTGAGAAGCTCATGATCCAACGCATAGCGAATCGTGGCTTCAATCAAACCCAGGTGCGTCCCGCAATCAAAACGTGTGCCATGGAAACGGAATGCATCCACCGCTTCTGTTTGCATCAGTGAAGCGATTGCATCGGTGAGTTGAATTTCTCCGCCACTGCCACTTGCCGTATGTTCAAGTATCTCGAAAATACGCGGGCTGAGCACATAGCGCCCCACGACGGCCAAGTTGCTGGGGGCGACCTCGGGCTGGGGTTTTTCGATGATGTGATGGATGCGCCCGGTTTGTCCAACGAAAGCATCCGTGGCAACGATGCCATAGCTTGCGGTTTGCTCAAATGGAACATCTTGTACCGCCACCGCACTATGTCCAGTCTGCTGTGCGTGATCGGCCATCTGCTTCAGCGCACCTTCCCCACGGCTCCAAATCAGATCATCAGGCAACAGCACAGCAAAGGGTTCATCACCCACAACGGCTTTGGCACATAAAACGGCATGCCCCAAGCCCAAGGCTTCTGTCTGTGTGACGAAAACAGCGCGCACCCCTTCTGGCAGCACATTGCGGATCAGCGCCAACTGCGACTGCTTGCCGGCTTTCTCCAGTTTCTGTTCAAGTTCGTATGCTTTATCGAAATAATCCGCCACGGCGTGCTTGTAGCGGTTGGTGACGAAAATCAATGTGTCGCACCCCGCTTCAATCGCCTCATCAACCGCATATTGAATCAACGGGCGATCAACAATCGGCAGCATTTCCTTGGGTACGGTTTTGGTGGCTGGAAGAAAACGCGTACCAAGCCCCGCAACCGGGAATACGGCTTTGCGAATACGTTGGCCTTGAGAAATTGGGGGCATGGCAATCAGTATCCGCAGATATTAACGCGGTTGCGTACGACGTTCTGGAAAGGGAATGACAGTAGAGACATGCGCTTCGCTTTCATTGACGGGAACAAACTCCGGTACTGTTTCTTTCAAGATGCGCTCAATCTCTTCCACGTCATAGCGTTGTACCGCAGCCCGTAGCTGTTGCAACGATTGTTCGATATGTTCACGCACAACCGCGCGCGGCGCTGCTTGTTGGATATCCGGATAATGCGTGTTGCTATAGCGCTCATCTGCGTGAAACAACGTTTCATGCAGGCGCTCACCGGGGCGCAAACCGATATATTCAATCGCAATGTCACGCCCGGGTTGTTTGCCAACAAGACGGATCATCTGTTCCGCCAGCAAACGAATGGGCACGGGTTCGCCCATATCCAAGGTGTAAACCGCCTGTTGGGCACCAATGGAGCCAGCCTGCAAAATCAGCAAGCAGGCTTCAGGAATCGTCATGAAGTAGCGTGTCACTTCTGGGTCGGTTACTGTGACCGGGCCACCACGGCGGATTTGCTCGCGGAACAGCGGTACAACACTACCGGCAGAATCCAGAACATTGCCAAAGCGCACCGTCACCATGCGCGTTGAACGCGGGTCAACCAGCGATTGGCAAATCATTTCTGCCAATCGCTTACTGGCACCCAGCACGTTCACTGGGTCAACAGCTTTGTCGGTGGAAATCAGAATGAATGTGCCGACATTCGCTTCACGGCATGCCAGTGCAACAGTTTCCGTTGCCAATGCATTATTGCGTACAGCTTCGCGTAGCTGTCCTTCCAGCAAGGGTACCTGCTTGTAGGCAGCCGCATGAAATACTGCTTCCGGCTCGGTACGCTGCAATGCATGTGCAATCACGGCAGAATCGCCACAGTCACCCAGAATCGCGGTGCATTCAATACCCGCAAAACCGCGCTCCAATTCTGCCTGAATACTGAGCAAGGCAAATTCATTGATGTCCAGCAAAGTCATGCGACGCACACCATAGCGCGCACATTGCCGACAAAGTTCGGACCCAATGGACCCCCCAGCACCGGTAATCAATACCGATCGCCCACCCAACCATTGGCGGATGGCTTTCCAGTCTGGTGTACGCGGCTGACGACCCAGCAGGTCTTCAATCGCCACTTCCTTCAATTGCCAGGGGAGTGAGCGTCCCTCAAGAATATCCGCCAAACGCGGTACGGTGCGAAAGGGAATCTGGCTGGCTTCGCATAAGCCAATCACCCGCCGCATGGTGCTTGCAGCAACCGAGGGCATTGCAATGATCAACAACTGTGCATTGGTTTCGCGGGCGATGCGTGTGACATCGGCAATTTTTCCAAGCACCGGCAAACCTTGTAAACGCGCACCATGCAGTACGTTTGCATCATCCAGAAAGCCAATGGGGTCATAGCGGCCAATCCGGCGCAGGTCACGCACCAAGGTTTCACCAGAGTGCCCTGCCCCCAAAATCAGCACACGTTCGGCACCTTCTGCGGTCTGCCGTTGGCTGTGGTCTTTCCATGCACGAAACACCAAGCGTGGTGCGCTCAATAATAATGTCAATGCAAAGGGATAAAGCATCAGTGCAATGCGTGATACCGCATCAAGGCGGCTGTAAAACACCAGCCCTAACATGATGGCCAGCAAGCCCAATACACTGGCTTTGAAGATATTAAGAAGATCCGGAACGCTGGCAAAGCGCCACAGCCCGCGATACAGACCAACACGCCATGACACGAGCCCTTGTGCCAATAAGACGATGGCAACCGTGCTGGAGAAGAATGGCAGCTCCGTTGGCGTGGCTTGCATGGCATAGCGCAAATAATGCAGCCCTTGCCATGCCAGCCAGACCATGCACATGTCGTGCATGATCACCATCATACGCGGCATGCGGTATTTGACCTGCTTGATCCATGTGCTCATAACATCAACCTGCTTGATCCTGTATTGCTTGCCGCTGAAGGTAAAGCCAGATGCATGCAGCCAAGCTTGCAATGCCTATGGCAAGTAATGCGGCCATCTCACCAGAAAGCTTGGCTCCCGGCAGCATAATCAGCCCCATCACAAGCGTCCATACTGCATAGGTCAGGGTGACCGGTAGATGGCCATACCGCCTTGCCATGGTCTGATAAAGGTGCTGGACATGCGGTTGCCACCACGGTTCGCCACGCCACATGCGACGCAGTAAGGTCATGCCGCTATCACATGCAAACGCCGACACTGGCAGTGCAATCAGTGGCCAATAAAGAAAGCTTGGCGCTTTCTGCAGGCTTTCCAATAGCAAGATCGCCACGATACAGCCCAGTGCGCCACTTCCTACATCGCCCAGAAAAATCTTTGCTTTTGGCATATTGAACGGAAGAAACGCCAGGCATGCCGCTGCAGTTGCCACAGCAAACAGTGCGCTGGTTCCATCCAACAACATGAACAGGAAAAATGCCACCAGCATGGCCTGCGATGTCGCAATGCCATTGATGCCATCCATGAAGTTCCAGACGTTGACCAAGAACGGCACCAGTAGCCACGCCAGTACCGCGTATGGCAGCGAAGCAAAGCGATAAACCCCAATTGCAATGACAGTAGCCGCCAGAAGATGCACAAACAAACGCAATGATGCTGAAAGTGGGCGATGGTCATCCCATGCACTGATGGCGGTTACCAGCAGCAACCCCATGCCGTAATACAGCCAGCGAATCTCACCTTGCCATGCAAAATAAATGCAGCACATCAATGTGGCAAGGGCGATACCGATGCCACCGCCACGCGGTGTGGCAGCGTGATGACTGCGGCGCTCACCCGGTTGGTCAAGCAAGCCACGTCGATATGCATAGGCATGCGCCAGCATGGTGGCAGACACGGAAATGACTGCACTAATGCCAGCGATCAAATACAAAACGCTGGTTTCAGACCACGGCATAATTCAATAAAGGCTTTACCGTGCCCCATTCTTTACAGCTTGGGCATTGCCAATGATGGCTGCGTGCGCCGAAGCCGCATTTATTGCAGCGATAGCTGGGATTGCGCACCAAAAGCTGGTCGGTAATGTGTTTCAGATCATGCAAGGTCAGCTCGGCATCCATGTGTTCGGCCAGACTCAAGTCGATCAGTGCGGCTTCACCGCGCACGGAAGGTCGGTCTTTTAGTTGCTCTGCCAAATAACGCCGCGCTGCTGTAATGCCTTCTTCGGTCTCCAGCATCTGTGCCAGCGCAAGCACTGGGGCGATGCCGCGATAGTGTTCGCACATGCCACTCAGAAATGCTTTTGCACCACTGCGCTCGCCTACTTTGTCGTAGTTTTCCAACAAGCTGGGAAGAATCAGTGGCAGGAATTCAGGATCATGCCGTGCTGCACGCTCGAAGGCACGAATAGCGGCCTGCGCATTGCCAGCATCCGATTCCAACTTGCCTTCAGCAATACCTGCACGTACCGCTGTTGGATCTGCCGCATAGGCTCTGATAATGGATTGCCTTGCGGCGTCGACATCGCCTTGCAAGCGTTGACGCTCTGCCAGCTCGCACTCAAGTTGGGCAATCAGTTTGCCCATGGGTTCGCCACTGACGTCCTCATAGCGGCGCGCATTGTGGATGGCGCGTTCCCAGTCACGTTCTGACTGATAAATGCCAACCAGATACTTGAAGGCCTGCGGTGCGCGTTGGTCGAGTTGTGTCAATTCACTGAACACTGTTTCAGCGCGATCCAGCAAGCCAGCGCGCATATAGTCTTCACCAAGCGCGGACAGTGCTTCCACTTTTTGTGCGTCTGTCAGGTCGGTGCGTTGGGCAAGTGCTTGATGCAGACGAATGGCACGATCCACCTCGCCACGTCGGCGGAACAAATGACCCAAGGCGATCTGTGTTTCGAAGGTGTCTTTATCGATTTCTGCCACATGCAGAAAAAGCTCAATCGCCTTGTCTGGCTGTTCATTGAGCAAATAATTCAGACCACGGAAATAGGTGGTTGAGAGTTTGCTGACCTGATCGCCACTATGGTGTTCACCACCCCGGCGTCCAAGTACCCAGCCAAACAGCCCGGTCAGCGGAACAAAAATGACAAACCAAATCCACTGATCGAGAAAATCCATTGCGACTTCCTATTTGCCGATGACATGCAGCATGCAGACATAGGGATTATGCATCTACCCACTGCGGAAGGTGTATTGCTTGATGGGTCAGGCGTCACTCTGCGTGGGCAGGGGCTGAACATCAATCACATGTTCGCGCAACTCTTTGCCTGGCTTGAAATGAGGCACATGTTTGCCTGCAAGCGCCACAGCATCCCCGGTTTTCGGGTTGCGCCCGGTGCGTGGTTGCCGATAGTGCACCGAAAAACTGCCAAAACCACGAATCTCGATACGCTCACCCGCTGCCAAGGTTGTACTCATCATCTGCAGCAAGGCTTTGACTGCCATATCAACATCATCGGCTTTCAAATGCGATTGTTTGCGCGCAAGAAGTTCAACAAGTTCGGATTTCGTCATGATGCGTGGGGATATCAGAGTTGAAGACGGGCGGCCCGGAAGACTCCGAGCCGCCACGTAGTCAAACCAGTCAGACGACTTAGTCTGCCTTGTTCAGCTGTTCGCGCAGCAGTGCGCCCAGCTTGGTGGTGCCGCTGGCAGCATCCGCATTGGCCTTGTTGTACTCGGCAATGGCTTCTGCAGTTTCAGCTTCATCCTTGGCCTTGATCGACAGCTGCAAGCTGCGACCCTTGCGATCCATACCGACAAACTTGGCTTCAACTTCTTGGCCGACCTTCAGCACTTGGCTGGCGTCGTCAATGCGGTCGTCGCTGATATCGCGAGCAGACACATAGCCTTCCACGCCTTCACCCAAGTCAATGGTTGCGCCCTTGGCGTCCACTTCCTTCACGGTGCCGGTGACTTTGCTGCCCTTCGGATGGTTAGCCATGAACTGACCCAGCGGGTCTTGTTCCATTTGCTTCACACCCAGCGAGATGCGTTCACGTTCTGGGTCAACAGCCAAGACCACGGCTTCCAGCGTATCGCCCTTCTTGTAGTTGCGGGCGATTTCTTCACCGGTGGAGCTCCAGGTGATGTCGGACAGATGGATCAACCCATCAATGCCGCCATCCAAGCCGATGAAGATACCGAAGTCGGTGATCGACTTGATCTGACCGGAGACCTTGTCCCCCTTCTTATGAATGGCAGCAAAGGTTTCCCATGGGTTGCTGGTGACCTGCTTGATACCCAGCGAGATGCGGCGGCGTTCTTCGTCCACATCCAATACCATGACTTCCAGTTCGTCACCAACCTGCACGACCTTGGCGGGGTTGACGTTCTTGTTGGTCCAATCCATTTCGGACACGTGTACCAAGCCTTCCACGCCTGGTTCGATTTCCACGAATGCACCGTAATCGGTGACGTTGGAAACCTTACCGAATACGCGGCAGTTGGCGGGGTAACGGCGAGCGATGTTATCCCACGGATCTTCGCCCATTTGCTTCAGACCCAGCGAAACACGGTTGCGGTCGCGGTCGTACTTGAGCACGCGCACTTCCAGTTCCTGACCCACTTCCACCACTTCGGACGGATGGCGCACGCGCTTCCATGCCATATCAGTGATGTGCAGCAGGCCGTCGATACCGCCCATGTCAACGAATGCGCCGTAATCGGTGAGGTTCTTGACCACGCCCTTCAGGATGGCGCCTTCAACCAGCTTCTCCATCAGCTGTTCGCGCTCTTCCGAATGCTCGGTCTCAACCACGGCACGGCGGGAGACAACCACATTGTTACGCTTGCGATCAAGCTTGATGAGCTTGAATTCCAGTTCCTTGCCTTCCAGATACACGGGGTCACGCACAGGACGCACGTCAACCAGCGAGCCCGGCAAGAATGCACGTACATCCTTGATATTGACGGTGAAACCGCCCTTGACCTTGCCATCAATGCGACCAACGATGGTTTCGTTCTTTTCCAGGGCTTCTTCCAGCTCATCCCATACCATGGCCTTCTTGGCTTTTTCACGGGACAGCAGGGTTTCACCAAAGCCGTTTTCCAGCGAGTCGAGGGCAACCTTGACTTCATCACCAACGCCGACGTCGATTTCACCCGCGTCATTGCGGAATTGTTCGATCGGCACAATGCCTTCGGACTTCAGCCCGGCATTGATCACAACAACGTCATTGGTGACGGCGATGACGATGCCCTTGACGATGGCACCTGGCTTCAGTTTGGCAAGATTGGTCTGGCTCTGCTCGAAGAGTTCGGCAAAGGATTCGGTAGCTACGGAGTTCATAAAAATCTCAGGTGGATACACGGGTAACCCACACGAACGGGGTTACCCACCTTGGGTCTGGCGGTTGCGCAACATGCGCTTGGCCATGTGTGAGTGAATGGAACCGCAGATGCAAGGCACCTACGGCATGGTTTCTGTTCGCAAAGACCTTGCCGCGTTAAGCGACGGGTTTTGACACGACAGACAAGACCTGCGCTACAACCGATGCGATGGAAAGCCCAGTTGTATCAATGTGAACGGCGTCATTGGCCGGCCGCAATGGTGCGACTGCGCGATTTGCATCACGGGCGTCACGGGCGAGGATCTCGCGTAACAGACCGTCCATTGTGATGGAAACCCCTTTGTCTTTCAACTGCTTATAACGTCTTTCCGCACGTTCTTCGGCACTGGCGGTCAAAAACACCTTAAAAGCCGCATCAGGGAAGATCACCGTTCCCATATCTCGCCCATCTGCAACCAACCCAGGTTGTTGGCGAAACACGCGCTGACGCTCTTTCAATGCGGCGCGCACTTCTGGAATGGCGGCAATGGCGGAGGCGGCTGCACCGGCAGTTTCAGTGCGCAAAGCATCGGTAACATCCACGTCATTCACAATGACCCGCGGTTCACCATTGGCATCATCACGGAAACTGACATGGGTGTCGAACGCGCAGCGCACCAGCGCCGATGCATCCGAGAGGTCGATATCTGCCCAGCCAGCGGCAATGCCAACAGCACGATAAAGTGCGCCAGAGTCAAGGTAATGCCAGCCTAATTGCGCAGCAACAAGACGGCTGATCGTGCCTTTTCCCGAGCCAGAGGGGCCATCAATGGTAAGAACAGGGGCGGTGGTGTCTTTCATCACGGCAGTATCGCCGATCTCCATATAAGTAATCAAAATCACGTAAGTAACAAAGCCTGCATCGCTGCGAGATGAGCTGATTCACCAGCCGCCCGTAAGGCTCGTACTCGCTGGTTTCGAGGATTACCTTGGCCGCATCGGTTCTGATAATGGGGCTGCCCAGTGCGTCCGCATGCAGGTACTCAATCGTTGGGGTGTTGATCCCAATGGGCTTGCGGTGTTCGGCCACCAGCCGGTTGCCAAAGCTGCTTCTGTTACTACGGCGCAGTTGGATGGGTTTGCCGAAGATGTCGCGGGCGATGTGAGGAAGCTCGGATCGGATACGCCACCTGGAACGAGTGCGACGCAAACGTGCACACCTTGACACGACATGCGGCGATGTATTTGCGATGGTGGCAAAATGGATCACAAGTTGAAGGGGTATTCACTGCTGGTGGAAGAATCAAGCAGCATGCCGGAGTGATGATCTGCAGGCAAGCACGAACCACAACCGCTCGGCATCATCGATACCTTCATCGCCGCGTATCAGTAGCCGCGCACCACATCCCCACAAACAACAAAGCCCGCAATGCGGGCTTGTGCGTTATGGGCGATCAGGTGGCGGAGCCGTTAAGCCCGAACTTTATACAAGTGCTTGTCTTGGATTAATTCGATTTCTTTATGCCGAAGCATTCGTTCTAAAGATTCTTGAACGGAGCGTTCAGTGATAGCAGATATACCTCTGCTCTCTGCGTACTGAAGCACACGCCACGCATCGAACGCTTCATAAATATCTGCGTAGATGCGGTGCGCATCTACAACCTCAGATGTCTCATCGCCAATGAACATCACCCCAGCTCCATGCCTTATGAATTTCCATTTTTTGCCCTCAATTTCAATGAATCCCGTTTTGGGGCATTCATGCATGAACCTGTCTTTTGCATTCGGGTATCTGGCAAAAAAATTTGTCAGAAGCTTGCCCTGAAGCAAGGAGAACTCCTCAAGCATATTTTTTGTAATTGGTGACATGTCAGTTACCTCGAAGACGCCTAACTTCGGCAGCTTCTTGCATCAACTGAGCACCCTGCTGCTCAGTTACTGGCACGGTTCGAGCTGGAATTTCCTGTATTCCAGCTTTAATCGCAGCCTCTGTCCTATGGTGGCCGTCAATAATTACCTTCTTGCCGCCTACATTGGCGATGTCCACAGGCTTGGAGGCATCAAAACCGTTTGCCTTCATGTCGCTCACCAAGCGTTTTACTTGGCTACCTGACATCTCATCACGTCCTTGACGCCCCAAGAGAGTCTTTGGATTGACCTTTGATAACGTCTCTGCAGATTCAACGGCGCCTTGTTTCCCAGCATTGATTGCAGCAACTTCTTGGAACGCAACACGACCAGCCGATGCGCCAGCTTGTGCCTGACCAAGCGTCATAATTCCAGCAGTACCTTCGGCGATAGCCACTACACCTTGAACAGCAGCCTGCCCGTAGTTACCGGCTTGGAAGGATGTAACCGCATGATCCCAAGTCGCTTGACCAGGAATTGTTGCCCGCATCCATGCCGGGCTTTCATATCGCCCATCTGGATCTAAGAACCGATAAGGGTTGTTCGCGGCGTATTTGTAGCGATTGAACGAGCCAACCGGGTTTGAGTACGCCGTCACCGGATCAACGGACAGGAACACACCCAGCATCGGGTCGTAATAGCGCTGCTGCATATATGTCAGCCCGGTCGCCGCATCCTGCACATGCCCGGTGTAGCCAGGTTTGTCGTCATTGGCACGATTCACCAGCCGCCCGTAAGGCTCGTACTCGCTGGTTTCGATGATTGCCTTGGCCGCATCGGTTCTGGCAATGGGGCTGCCCAGTGCGTCCGCATGCAGGTACTCAATCGTTGGGGTGTTGATCCCAATGGGCTTGCGGTGTTCGGCCACCAGCCGGTTGCCCAGATAGATGTAGCGGATGCGTTGATTGGTCTGTTCATCGCGCTGCCAGCGCAGCTTGCCTGTCTGGTCGTACTGGCTGTACAGATACGGAGTCACCCCTGTGCCGGTGTAGCGTACCCGCCTCCCGTGGCCGTCGTACAGGTATTGCGAGACTCCGCCGCTGTTGCGCAGGCGGTTGCCGTAGTCGAACCCGAAGCTCTGGCCGCCCTTGCTGGTGATGTTGCCCTGTACGTCGTAACCGAGGCTGCTGACGATACCGCCCGAGCAGCTTCCGGTGCGCACGGTGTCGAGCCTGTTGCTGGTGTAGCAGTACCAGTGGTCGCGAGCCGGGTACAGACCCGATGCGCCCACAGTCACACGGATCAGGTTGTCCTGCACATCGTAGTCGTAGCTGGCCGTGCCGAACATGCTGGAGGTGGTTTGGGTCAGGCGATCCTGCGTGTCGTAGCTCATGCCCCGGCTCTGTTTGCCACCAACCGTGTGGTCGTTGATGGCTGTGACGTTACCGTTACGGTCGTAGGTCAGCTGCTGGTGCGTCACCCGGTCGGCCAATAGACAGCTACCCGCTGCCTTGCAGTCGCCGATCCACTCCGGTAGCTGACGGGTGTTCTGCACCGTGGTGTGGATAATACCGTTGCCGTAGGTGAACGATTTGATTGCCCCGTTCGGGAAGTAGCTGGCGTCGCTCACCACGTTCACCGTGGTCACGTCCTGTGCGGTGATCTGCGTCACCTGTCCAAGGGCGTTCACGCTGTAGTTGGTGCTCAAGCCTGCAGGGTAACCGTGGCTGTCCAGATGGCCATTGGCGTTGTAGCCGTAGGTCAGGGCCCAGGTGTTCAGGGCATCGGCAACCATCGTCTCCTGCACAGGCAAACGACGCTTGTTGTAGGCGTAATTGTTGCTGACGACAGTGCCACCGCTGGTGTTGTGGGTGGTAATGCTGGCGGGTAGACCGTCGGGGGTGTAGCCCCAGCTCTGGTTACCTTTACCGTCTGGGAAGGCCAGCGTGGTGAGGCGGTTGCGGGCGTCATAACTGCGATCCACACGCCTTGCCGCAACGGCAGAGGTGGTGCCGTTGGCTTCGCAAGCTTGGCCGCTGGGCAGTCCTGCAGCACTCCATTTGAGATTGCCAGCATTGTCGTAACCCATGAGGGTTGCGCCGGTTTCCGGTTCGACGCTGCGGCACACTTCCTGATAGGCATTATAGGCGTAGGCACGGTCAACCCCGGTGCCACCGCCCGGAGTGCTGCTGTTACTGCGGCGCAGTTGGATGGGTTTGCCGAACACGTCACGGGTAATGTGGGTGTGACTGTTGCCAGTTTGGGCGATGTGCGTGGGAAGATCGGTGTTGGGTTGATCCCAAGCTAGGTGAGAGGTGGTGGTCTGGTGACCCTTGGGGTCGGTGACGCGACTCTGGAAGCCTGTCAGGTACTCGGTGGTGGTCAGTAGGCTTGGGCTGAGTTCGCTGTCCTGCTGCACCTGTACCACGCGACCCAGCGCGTCGTAGCTGGTATGGGTGCCGATCGTTGGGTTATGCGCCATGGCCGAGTATGAAGCGAAGGTGACGCGGCCTTCGTGATCGTAGGTAAAGCGCTGAAAACGCTGTGTGACCGGTTCGTTGGTGGTGTCGTACTCACGCACGACCAGTGGCCGCCACAGGGCATCGAAATAGGTGATTTTGCGACCATTGCCGGTACTGATTGTCTGCCGCCAGTGGTTGGCAGGAATGCCGTATTCGGCACTGGCGATCTGCTGGAAGACCTGGGTTGTGGTGTTCCAGGCGGTGCTGTCGCTGGTGGGCCAGGCGATGCTGGTGAGGCGACCCATGGCGTCATGGGTGTAATTGGTGGTGTAGCTGTTCTCGTCTGTAATTGAAGTGATCCAGCCCGCATCGTTCACTACCGCCGACTGGGTGGCTCCGGAGGGTAACTCGGGTGTGCCGGGGTATTTGATCGACTGCGGGATGCCGCGCTTCCAACTTGAGGGTGTAATGACATTGCCATTGCCGTCGGCCACCGTCTTGACCGTGCCAAGCTGGCTGCTGGCGACGGTGGAGGTAGTGTCCCAAGTCAGGGTTTGCACGGTTTTGTTGAAGCGCTTGTTGACCAGCGGTAGTGCATGCGTGCCATCGTAGATCGTCTCGGACATGACCGTGCCCGAAGCACCACAGCCCATCGGTAGTACTGTTGCAGGAGCAACACAGGTGGTCTTAGCGACTTGTCCGATCACCCATCTGGAGAGATTATCGTGGTACTCGATGACTTCGGTGCGGGTGTAAATCTCCGCCTGCACAGCCAGCGGCAACGTGGACAAAGCCGCAAGCAGCCAACCCATCCACCGAGTGGTTCGTTCACCCATAAGTAAATCAAACTGTGTCCGCATCTTGCATACTCCTTGCACGAGGGATGACCTATGGGCCCACGATTACAATGACAGACGCTGGCAGCGAACCCGAACCGCAGCCAGTGGTATTACAGGCCTTGACCCGATAGCCATAGTTTCCTGTGATAGACAGGGACTGTGGAGTGCTGATGGATGCACCAGAATAGATTTCCTCGTAATTACTACCGGCATAATTGCGTTCGAGTACGTAGTAGGTCGCACCGGAGATCACTGTCCAGCGCACGGTGAAGGGTCTATCCTGTGCGATGGATGAAGGTGCGGTCAGCGTGGGGGCACCCAGCGAGGCCAGCGTGACGACGGTACTGGACATTGCAGAATCAGCGCCGCATGTACCAACATTGCAGGCACGAACACGGTAGTCATAAGTTCCCGATATCTGCCAGTTCAGCTCCTTGCTGGTGTCTGCAGCGTTATGGATGGTGCTCCAGGCACCGGTGTCCTTGCGCTGCTCCAGTTCGTAGCGGGTCGCTCCCGAAATACTTGCCCAAAAAACCGTATATCTCCCGGTATTATTGGTGGCTGGGGCTGTAAGGACAGGAACCGTCGGCGGCAGGCTCACCAAGACAGTCTTCGTCGTCGACCAGCCGGAACAACCATTGACGTTGCAGGCTCGAATCCGGTAATTCCACGTTCCATTTGGGTTGCTATCGACTGATGCACCGGTTTCCGGGCCGAGCTGAATTGTATTCCAACTGCCGCTTCCAGGCTGCTCCTGCAGTTCGTAATCTGTCGCCAATGTCACCGTAGACCAACTCAGTCCATAGCTGCCTGTACTGCTGGTTGTCGGCGCGGCCAGCGTCGGTGCCGAAGCTGGAGGCACGGTGGGGCCGCTGGAACCGCCGCCCGCAGTATTTCCAGTGCGGATTACACGGGTCGGACGTGCGAAGGTGTCTAAACAATAGACTCCCGATGTTGTGCAGCCCTTGTCAACTTCCCATGTGAACAGCGCAGCGTCCTGTACGATGTCTGTCTTGATCAGTGGACGCGGATATTCGGACTCGAAGCCCGCGCCGCGTGGCTGCGGACTGCTGCCAATCTTCTCGGCATAGGGCTGGCCGTTGGTCGCGTAGTTGTAGGTGTGGGTTGTGGTTCGGAGGATGATTCCTGCCCCTGCTCCGGTTTCATGTCTGAGCAGCTTGCCCTCGTTGTAGCGGTAGCTATTGCCGAAGGTGTAGCGATCCCAAGTGCCGTTCGGGCCATTAATGAGCATGGTGCGATGACCAGCACAACTGTCGCTCAGGCAAACAGGATCGAGGCAGGTGCTTGATCCGCAGATTGGCTCTGTCGTACCCGGCGGATACTGCCAGCTCCATCCACTACCGATGTCGTAGGTCCACAGCATCGTGGCGAGGCCAGGGCCTTGAATCTGTTTGCTCTTGGTCACCCAAGAGACCCACTGAACTGGGAGGATGGGAAAGTCGTCGCGAGTGTCTTTGCTCAGTGAGTCCGGAGGGTCGTAGTTCCTGCAAAGCCCCGGGACGTTGCTGCGACCCAGGTTGGCGGAGCCGACAGAAAAGGTTGCCGTAGCTCCAGAGGGGTGCGTGATACTGCCGGTGACATTAGCTGAGAATGCCTCATCCAGACTGAAACAGGTGCGCCAGTCATTAGGATCATTGGATTTCAACATGACAGCGTGAGACAAGTCTGACAAAGCCAGAACCCAACTGCTGCCATCGGGTAGTTGCACGCCCGTCAGGTTATTGCCCGAGTATTGGTAGATCCAGGTTCGGATGCCATCACTAAGCGAGGACACGAAACCGTTAGCGTTGTACAGCAGCGTCAGGCTGCGGCCATCACTGGAAACGATACCCGTCAGTCTGACCCGTTCATCATAGGCATTAGCGTAGCTGTACGTGACCCAGTTACCGAAGCGATCCTCGATTCGGCTGGCGTAGAGGACATTTTTACGTCGCGTGAAGCTCATCGTTATTGGCGAGGCGGTTCTGACTACCGATTTATAGGGGGGCTCCATGTATTGAGCCATGTGATCGAGCCAGTATTTGTTGCCCTCCTTGTCAATTGCCAGGAAACCCTGACCCGTGCCGTTCTTGATGCTCGGCAAGCAACTGAAATAGGTATTGCCCTGGGTGATCCACGCATATGAGCCGCCGGTGGTCGGCTGGGGGTGGGTGCTATCAGCCTGCAACATTTCCCCACTCCCAGGCAGGTCGACATGATTACCGGACCAGTATTCATCGGGAGCCACCCGCCCCAACCACAGGTATGGAGGCACGGCTACGGAACAGCGATCATCATGCCATGTGGTGGCGAATACGCCATTGACGTTGGGGATGTCGATTTCCCAATCGGCAAATGCACCTCGTGCCGCACCTCCATAGTGCCGACGATCGTAAATGGACAGCTTGCGGGCAACGGTTACTGGCAGCGTGTTATTGCCAGGAATTGAGACGTCGGTTTGGGAGAACGACAGCGCGCCTGAGTACAGATCCACTTTGTCACCGAACATGCTATTTACATCAAGTACGGCGACCTCCCGACCCTGCTCGATAAGGCGTGCATATTCTTGCCAAGGCATATTTCCGTCTTGTGCGAGCCCTGGAGTCGCAAGAGCGCACAGCGCAACTCCAAGCAAAATCTTCACCGAACGAACCAACATGGTTCCTCCTTCGAGCGCATCTTGTGCGCGACGGCATCAGGTGGGTGGACTGGATGCAGTATGCCCTACCGCTGAAAATGTTGCATGCATCCGTGAAATAGCAGTAGAATGAGCGGCTTAACGTATTTTCCATTCCATTTGCCGAGGTTTCATCATGAAAGTCCTGTCTTCCTTGAAGTCGGCGAAGGCCCGTCACCGCGACTGCAAGGTAGTTCGCCGTCGTGGCAAGGTCTTCGTGATCTGCAAGTCCAACCCACGTTTCAAGGCACGTCAACGCTGATTTAAGCGCAATGTGCAAACAAAAGCCGCCGAAAGGCGGCTTTTTGCATATGAGCCGCGTGGTATGGGCTTAGAATAGCGGCTTCATTCCACGGGGGTTTGCCATGACGATGACGGCTCGCAACATCTTGCTGTTTTGTGCACTTACGGCGTTATCCACTTCAGCGGCAATTGCCTCAGCCTCTGCTGACACCTTGCTGATTCAGCGCGTCCAACAATCGCATGCGGTGATGCCAACGCATGGCATGTCAATGGCACAAGTCAAAGTGCAATTCGGCGAACCAACCAACACGCTTGATGCCCGCGGCGGCCAGAAAAAACAATGGCCCACCATTCAACGCTGGGTCTATCCCGCTTTCACCGTGTATTTTGAAAAGAATCGCGTCATCAACACGGTTCTCAATCAAGCGACGCCCGATGAAATCGGCCCAAAACCTCCTCACCGCTGATTCCGAATGACTGATTCTGCTTTACGTTTCCCAGCCGAATGGGAACCCCAATCGGCTGTGCTGATTGCTTGGCCACATGCTGAAACTGATTGGGCTGAACGCCTAACGGATGTGGAAGCAACCTATGTGCAGCTTGTTGCCGCGATAACGCGCTTCCAACCAGCATTGATTTGCGTGGCCTCACCCACGTTGCAAGCACATGCCGAAACCATGCTGAAAGCGGCACAGGTTGATATGGCACGCGTCCGCTTTGTGGATGTGGTTTATAACGACACATGGTTGCGTGATTCCGGGCCGATTACGCTTTGCTCGTCATCGGCCAGCACTGACACCGATGCCGCACAGAGGTTTCAATTACTGGATTTCCACTTCACTGCCTGGGGTGGAAAGTTTGAAGCAGGGCTGGATGACCGCTTAGTGGAAACACTGCATGCGCAAGGTGTTTTCAAGGATGCGCAGCGGCTACGCATCGACTTTGCACTTGAAGGCGGCGGCATCGAAACCGATGGCGCTGGCACCTTGCTTACCACATGGCATTGCATGCATGAGCGCCACCCCACACTTTCACGTGAAGCCCTGAGTGAGCGACTGGCACACACCCTTCAGCAAGAGCGTGTGTTGTGGCTGGATCACGGGTATCTGGAAGGCGATGATACCGATGCACATATCGATACCCTCGCCCGCTTTGCACCGGGTGATGCCATCGTTTTTCAGGCCTGCGATGCCCCAGCGGATACACATTTTGTTGCGCTGAAGGCCATGGCCGACGAGATCGCCGCGTTACGTACTCAAGCAGGTCAACCCTACCGGCTTTTTCCGCTGCCTTGGGCAAACCCTGTGCTTGATGATGGCCGACGCCTCGCTGCCAGCTATGCCAACTTCCTGATTATCAACGACGCTGTTTTGATGCCGGCGTACAACGACGCGGCTGATGCAAAAGCCGCAGCCGTCTTGGCGCAGGCATTTCCGGGGCGCGAGATTGTGCAGATTCCTTGCCGTCCATTGATTTGGCAAAACGGCAGTCTGCACTGCATCACCATGCAATTACCGAAAGGATTGTTGTAATGCGACGTTTTTCCAAACTTCCAGTTGCGCTTGTACAAGAGCGCAATTACGGCACAGCCGACGCCAATCTTGACGTCATCGCGCAGCGCGTTGCTGAAGCGGCGGCAGCGGGTGCGAAACTTGTACTGCTGCAAGAACTGCACAACGGCGCTTATTTTTGCCAGCACGAATCCGTGAATGAATTTGACTTGGCCGAACCGATTCCAGGGCCATCCACAGAACGTCTTGGCAAGCTGGCCAAGCAACATGGCGTGGTCTTGGTCAGTTCACTCTTTGAAAAGCGGGCAACGGGGCTGTATCACAACACTGCTGTGGTGTTTGATGCAGACGGCAGCACGGCTGGCAAATACCGCAAAATGCACATCCCCGACGATCCGGGTTTTTATGAGAAGTTCTACTTCACGCCAGGTGATTTAGGTTTTACCCCAATTGACACCTCGGTAGGACGCCTTGGCGTTTTGATCTGTTGGGATCAATGGTATCCGGAAGCGGCGCGATTGATGGCATTGGCCGGTGCCGAACTGTTGCTGTATCCCACCGCGATCGGTTGGGATCCGGATGATGTGCAGGATGAAAAAAACCGGCAGCGTGATGCCTGGGTATTAAGTCATCGCGGGCATGCTGTCGCCAATGGCCTGCCGGTTCTGTCGTGTAACCGTGTCGGGCATGAAACGTCGCCGCTGGGGGCGTCTGGTATTGATTTCTGGGGCAATTCCATTGTGCTTGGCCCGCAAGGTGAAGTGCTGCAAGAAGCGGGTACCGAAGCAACATTGCTACTGGCCGATGTCGATATGCAGCGAAGTGAACATGTGCGCCGCATCTGGCCATTTTTGCGTGACCGTCGCATTGATGCCTATGCCGATCTTGTGAAGCGCTACCGTGACTGATTTATCCCAGACACCTCCTGCAGATTTTGCCGAACAGCCCATCATCGAACTTGAACGCGATGGCGTGCACTACACCTTGCTGGGCACGGCACATGTGTCAAAAGCCAGTATCGATGCGGTGAAATCAGCGATCGACAGCGGGCGTTTTGATGCAGTGGCCGTTGAGCTGGATAGCCAGCGGCATAAAGCGCTGACACAGCCGGATTCATTGGCGCAATTGGACTTGGTAAAAGTGATTCGTGAAAAACGCATCGCCCCCTTCGCCGCCAACCTTGCCCTGGCGGCCTATCAGCGCCGCCTGGCAGAGCAAATCGGCATTGAGCCAGGTGCCGAACTGAAAATGGCAGCAATGGAAGCCGAGGCGCGTGGATTATCCATGCAGTTGATTGATCGGGATGTTGGCATCACCTTCCGCCGTATTTTGCAGGGCTTGAGCTGGTGGGATCGCGTGCAGCTGATTGCCGGTGTCGGTGGCGGTTTGTTGACCAGCGAAGAAGTTTCCGAAGAAGATATCGAACGCCTGAAAGAAGGCGATATGCTGGAATCAAGCTTTGGCGAATTTGCCAAAGAAACCCCATCGCTGTATGCCACGCTGATTGATGAGCGCGATCAATACATGGCCGCCAAATTGCGACAGCGGAACGATGGTGCAAAGCATGTTCTGGCGGTGGTGGGTGCTGGGCATTTGAAAGGCATGGCGCGTTATCTGGCGGAAGAAGAACATGCCCCAGAGGTGCTGCTTGAACAGCTCAGCGCAGTCAAAAAGAAGCGAAACATTCCATGGATCACCCTCATCCTGATGACGCTGATCATCGGCGGCATCACGTGGGGCTATACCCATGGTGGTCGCGCCATGGGGCGCGAACTGCTCTTGCAATGGGTGATGTGGACCAGTGGTTTGTCAGCATTAGGTGCATTGCTGGCACGCGGACATGTATTGAGTATTTTGGTGGCAGCGATCACTGCACCACTTAAGCCGTTTCGCCCGGGTATGCCGCCCGGCATGTTCAGCGCACTTGTTGAAGTGCATCTTCGCAAGCCAGCCTATCCTGATTTCCTGGCATTGCGCGACGATGCACAAACATGGGCAGGCTGGTATCGCAACCGGGTATGCCGCGTGGTGTTGGTGTTTTTGTTTGCCAGCTTCGGTAGTGCGGTTGGTGTGTGGATTTCAGGTGCTGCCATCCTCGGCAAACTGCTTTGATGCATGTTTGCCGAGACTCGGCTCAGCCTATGCTGGCTTGACGTTCAGCACGGCTCATACGGGCACGTGCAATAAGCCGTCCCGTACCTGCGCGTAAATCATCCAAGAGCGCATAAATCGTGGGCAGAAACAGCAGTGTCACCACGGTGGAAAACGCCAGACCACCTGCAATTGCACGTGCCATCGGGTAATACGGGGGGCCTTCCCCTGCCACTTGTGTGCTTGATAATGCGATGGGAATCATCGCCAGAATCGCGGTGCCCATGGTCATCATCACCGGGCGTAAACGCTCACGGCTTCCTTCCACTAAGGCATCGGCACGCGTTAACCCGCGACGACGTAAAGTGTTGATGTGCTCAATCATCACGATGCCGTTATTCACCACCACTCCCATCAGCACCAAAATGCCGATAAACGCCATGATGTTGAACTCGGTATTGGTTAACCACAGTGCCCAGTACACACCAAAGATGGAAAACACCACACTGCTCATGATCGCCACGGGAAAGAGCAAGGATTCAAAAACAGAAGCCATCACAATGAACATCAGCACCAAGGCAATTGCGACATTGCGCAACATTTGCTGATTCATGTCGATATTCATCCCAAACCCGCCGCCTTCAAAGCTGGAGCCATAGCCGGGGGGGAAGTCGATACGCTTGAGTGTGTCTTCGATTTCCTTACGCGCATCCGGCAAGCTGCTTCCCTGCGCCAAGCTGGCTTGCACTTTCAGCATGGTTTGCCTGTTCATGCGTTGAATGGTGCGTGCCGAAGGTTGCAAATCAATATCCACCATCGCAAGCAAAGGGACGCTGCGGCCATCCGGGGAGCGCACCGTAAATGATTGCAACTCCGCTGGCCCGTATTGCTCCGCCCCTTTAAAACGCACACTCACCGGGATTTCCACATCACCACGTTGAAACTCACGCAAGCTGGAGCCGCGTAATGCCAAGCTGACAAACTGCGCAACCTGTTGTGCCGAAAACCCATAGGCGGCTGCGCGCTCACGGTTCACACGCACGGAAAGCTCACTATTGGCATCACCCAAGTCAACGCGTACATCGCGCAGTGTTTTTCCATTCGCCAGAATCGGCACGATGTCATCCGCCAGCTCTTTCAATACCTGGGTTGAATCGCCCACCAAGTTGAAGGAAATGCTTTGATCCGAGCCGCCCATGCCGCCTTGTCGGCCAATACCGATATTGGCACGCGCTGACTTCGGCAGCCCCTCACGCATTTCATCCTGAATCTTTTTTGCCGCATCCGGCTCTTTGACTGTCAGCTCTACTTGGGTCATTGCCCAGCCCTGCTCGGCATAGCGTGAATAGACCTGCTTTACTGCGAAACGCTGCCTGTTGTCATCGATATAGCGCTCAACATCCGCCACGACGCGTCCCATTTGTTCTTTTGAATACGACCCCTGCCACTGGTAGAAAATCCCGACCTTGCTTGGGTCACTTTCATCCCCCGCATCCCCTTTGCTGAGCTTCATTGGCACGATGCTGAGCGCGCTGATCAACACAATGCCCGCCACACTCCAACCGCGATGCGACAATGTCCAACGCAGGATATTGGCGTAGCGGGTTTGCAAACGAGAAATCAGCGGCGATTTCACTGCGGGTGGGGTTTGCATTTTGGCTGACAGCATCGGAATCAGGCTGATGGCCACCAGCCAAGAAGCCAGCAGCGACACCGAAATCGTCACCGCAAGCTGGGTCAGAAAAATGGTCAGCATATTTTTTTCGCCGAACATCATCGGCAAAAACACGATGCAGTGGCATAAGGTGCCTGCTGACAAGGCAATCGCCACATGGCGTGTTCCGATAACGGATGCCAGACGCGGTTGGTCGGGATATTTTTCGCGTTCTTGGTAGATGCTTTCTACCACCACAACGGCGTTATCCACCAACATGCCCACCGCCAACAACAATCCCATCATCGAAAGAATATTGAGGGTGATGCCGGCGAAGTACATGAACCCTAAGGTCATGATGAAACAAATGGGAATGGCCAATGTCACCATCAATGTGGATGGCCAGTGCCGCAAGAAGAAGTACAGCACGGCAATGGAAAGCAGTAACCCGATAATGCCCGCTTCAGCAAGCGCAGTCAGTGAACTGACCACTTGCTGCCCTTGGTCTTCCGTTACGGTTACGGTGATGCCTTGCATTGCAGGGTCTTTTGACAATGCCGCCAGCTCTGCTTCAACAGCATTCGACAAATCAACGAGATTGGCGGCGCGTTCTTTGTAAATATCCACGCCAACACTTGGGCGGCCATCAATTTGTCGCACATAGGTCATGCGCTTGGGTTGCATGGCGACATCTGCAATATCCCCCAAGCGAATACCATTGCGGTTGATCGGCATTTCACGCAGTTGTGCAAGATCAGTCAATTCGCCTTTGGGTTGAATACGCAAGCGCCGCCCTGCGTCCGTCATCTCACCTGCTGAGATAGAAAAGTTCGCCGCTTGCAGGCGGCTGACCAATTCATTCAACACCACGCCATTGGCAGTTAGGCGGTCTGGCTCAATAGCCACCACCACTTCCTGCACGGGCACACCTTCAACTTCAATACGTGCAACACCTGGCAAACGTTCCAGCCGTCGTTTGATGCTTTGTTCAATCAAGTCTGCGCGTGCGGTGAGGTCTTCCTGGCTGGTCAGGCGCAGGCTGATCGCTTCCTGATCACCTGTACTCCAGCGCCGCACAAAATAACGACGGAAATCATCGGGCAGCTGGTCGCGCACAGCATCAATACGCTCACGTGCTTCCGAGGCAGCAACGGCAATGTCGCGTCCCCAGTCTGAAAACTGGACGAAGACACCACCGCTGTCGGCACTTGCATTGGCATTCATCGACTTGATGCCAGACATGGTGGCAAGCGCTTCTTCTACTGGGCGTACGAGATTGCGTTCCACTTCCTCCGGAGTTGACCCTGCATAAGGCAGTTGCACAAAGAAGAACGGTGCGCTGGCTTCCGGCTGTGATTCCAAAGGCAAACGAAATGAGGCAATGAGCCCGATGACCACCATCGACACAAACAGCATGATGGTGGTGACCGGCCGTCGAATTGATAACTCGGTGATATTCATCCCTGGTTACCCCGTGATGCCTTGGGTCAACACATCACCCTCATGCGCGACGACTTCAGCAACCGCTTCGGCATCTTGACGCGCACGTCGGCCACGTTCGGCATAAAACGCATCAGGTTTGCGATCAAGCAGGTCATACACCAATGGAATCACCAGCAAGGTCAGCAAGGTGGAAACCAGCAAGCCACCAATCACTGTCACCGCCATTGGACTACGGACTTCCGCCCCGTCACCGAAAGCCAGCGCCAGCGGCAGGAAGCCAAAAACGGCGCATAGTGTGGTCATCATGATTGGGCGTAAACGCGAGCGCGCCCCTTCCACCAATGCCTCACGTTTACTGACACCTTCCTCACGCAATTGGTTGACCTTATCAATCAGAATGATGGCGTTTTTCACCACCAGACCAACCAGCAAAATCAACCCGATAAACACCACAACGGACACCGGCGAACGTGTGACCAACAAGGCGGCAACCGCCCCTACCATCGCCAAGGGAATGGTGAAAAGAATGACAAAGGGATGCAGTAAGGATTCAAACTGCGAAGCCATCACCAGATACACCAGAAAAACTGCCAGCGCAAAAGCAAAGAGCAATGAGCGCAGTGATTCATCCAGCTCTTGCCCTTGCCCGCCAATATGCATTGCGATACCAACCCCCAATGGGTCTTGGCTCACCATCGATTCAACCTCACGAATGGCCGTACCAAGATCGATATCACGCAAGTTGGCTGAAACAATGGCAACGCGGCGATGATCAGCGCGGTGGATTTCACTGGGCCCTGTGGTGGCGATGACCTGCGCAACCGAGGCCAATTCCACAGGAGCGCCCTTCCCCGGGTTCACAATCAATCGGCGGATATCCTCAAGCGATGCGCGATCCGATTCCTGTGCTCGCACCAGAACATCAATCTTGCGATCGCGGAAGCTGTAGCGTGTTGCAACTTCGCCGCGAACTTTTTTCACCACAGCATCAGCGATTTGTCGCGTGGTCAGTCCCAGGGCGGCTGCGCGGTCTTGATCAAAAACGATCTGGATTTCCGGAAAACCTTGTTCAACGGTTGACTTCACATCTGCGTAATGCGCGTTAGCGCGCAGCATTCGTGCAAGTTTCGCCCCCGCATCACGGATACCATCAAGGTCCTGACCTTCCACTTCAATTTCCAAGGGTGGCGACAGGCTGAACAACTCGGGCCGTGCGAAATCGACTTGCACGCCAGGATAGTTTTGCATCGTATTGCGCAATGCTTCGGTCAATGCCGTTTCAGCATCATTGTGTTGCATGACCACACTGAGCTTGCCGATATTTTCCCCACTTTCTGTTGGGCTTGCATCCAAGCGTGTGCCTGTACCTGAGACGCCATACAACACACGCACACCAGCATCTTTTGCATGCACTGACTGCACATCACGGATCAGCGCATCACTTTGTGCCAACGGTGTTCCTGGTGGCAGCTTGGCAGTCATTTCAAAACGATCTTGCGCCAGCTGTGGAATCAAGTCGGTGCCTAAAAAGGGCAAACTCGCCAACGTCAATGCAAACGCCAAGCCTGCCACCAGCAAGACAGGCCAGGGCTTGCGCAAGGCGGCGGGCAAAAGTTGCAAATAGATTTTTTCTGCCTTGGCATAAGGTGCCATCGCCAAATCACTGGCTTTGCCCATGACCGGTGAGATAACCGCAACAAGTCCGCGCCAAAAGCGAATCAACAACCAAACGAATGCAAAGAAGCTGTACCGTATCAGCCCGCCAACACCCTTGCCGGCGTAATACACCGGCCTTTGCCAGGAATGTGCAGGTTGCCATGCAGAAGCAGCTGACTCTTCCGGGAAGGCCATCGGTGCACGACCTTTCAGTGAGCTGAGCATTGGAATCAACGTCATCGCTACAACCAAGGACACACCAATTGCAATGGAGACGGTGAGCGCTTGATCACGGAACAGCTGACCGGCAATTCCTTGCACAAAGACCAGTGGCAGGAATACGGCAATGGTGGTTAGGGTGGATGCCACCACTGCCATACTGACTTCACGTGTACCAGATAACGCCGCTTGTAAAATCCCCAAGCCACGTTCACGCGCCTTGGCAATGGATTCCAACACCACGATGGAGTCATCGACCACCAGTCCAGTTGCCAGTGCCAAGCCACCAAGTGACATGACATTGAGGCTCAAGTCCAGCTGCCCCATGACAAAAAAAGTCGTGATGATGGAAATAGGCAACGACAAGCTGATGACAAATGTGCTCCAGCCATCACGCAGAAACAGGAAAATGATGAGAATCGACAGCATGCCGCCAATGACCCCATCTACTTTCACATCACGAATGGCATTGCGAATAAATTTGGATTGATCTTCAACCAGACTCAGTTCGATATCACGCGGCAATTGCTCACGGATTTGTTTGAGCTTTGCTTCAATGGCATCAGCGGTGGAAACCGTATTCGCATCACCTTCTTTATAAATCGCCAACTCAACAGCTTCACGCCCATCCAGACGGATGATAGCTTCGCGTTCTTTATACGACTGGCGCACTTCCGCCACATCTTTCAGGCGCAGGGCTTCGGCACCACCACCTGAAGCGCTGCCGCGGTTTTGCATGGAAAGCGCGGCCATCACACTGGCGTTTCCACTGGCGGCTGCAACCCGCATCGCCTGCTGCGCACCACTGTTATCGGTTGCTGCCGAGCGCGTGGTCAGCAGCATATTGCGTATTTCTTCTACTGTGGCAAATTGGTTGACGGTACGCACCAGATAACGCTGCGAGCCTTCTTCAAGGCGACCACCGGAGATATTGATATTTTCTTGCTGTAACCGCTGGATCACATTGTCCAGGCTCAAGCCAAGTTGCGCCAATTTGCGTTGGTCTACATCGACTTGGATTTCATCTTCCAGACCACCACCCACCTTCACCGCCGCAACACCGGTAACAGGTTCTAACTTGCGTTTGAGGTCATCATCGGCGAAGCGACGCAGCTCAATCAATTGGCGTGTTGCTTCTGTGCCTTCCCCCATCTGTTTCGGAGAAAGTGCAAGCCGCATAATCGGCTGGGTGGATGGGTTGAAACGCAGCAGAACTGGTGGCTTTGCATCCAGTGGAAATTGCAGCGATTCCATTTTGTCGCGCACATCCAGGCTCGCCTGATCCATGGAGGTTCCCCAAGCGAACTCCAGCACCACATCGCTTTGCCCGGTGCGTGAAATCGATTTGAGTTTACGCAACCCCTTGACCACCCCAAGTGCTTCTTCTGCCGGTTGAGAGATCAGTGTCTCGATTTCCGAAGGCGCCGCACCCGGATAGTCGGTGCGTACAGTCAAAGTGGGGTAACTTAAATCAGGAAGCAGGTTGACCTTCAGACTACCCAAGGCAATCAAGCCAAACAGCACCATCGTCACCGTCATCATTGCCACTGTGACACGGCGGCGTGTTGAAAATTCGACTAGGCTGAACCCCGTGCTGGCAGGCATGTCATGCACGCTTTCCTTGCTCATTGGGCTGCCTGCGTTGTTTCAGAAGGAACGGCTGCATCATCAATCTTCAGCACTTTCACTGCGCTCCCTTCGCGCAGCGCCGCCTTACCGGCAACCACCACCTGATCCCCCGCTTTCAGACCTTTGCGGACTTCCACCCAAGGGCCGTCGTCATAGCCAAGTTCGACCACGGCGCGAACCACTTTGCCATCGTGCACCACATACACCGATGGCGCACCACCGTCTTCAAGCAAGGCATTGCGCGGAATAACCAGCGCATCAGCGCGTTGGTCGTAACGAATCTGGATACGGCCAAACATCCCAGGCTGTAATTGTTCTTGGCTGGTAAAGGCGCTGATGACACGGAACGTGCCACTTCCCGCATCGACGACGGGCGAAACACGGTCAATACGGCCTTCAAAGGCTTTTCCGGGCAATGCATCCACTACAAGATGCACCGGCTGCCCTGGCTTGAGCTTTTCAATTTCGCGCTCGGGAGCATTGAGCGTAGCTTCCAACTGCGATGTGTCCACAATGGTGAAAATGGGCGAATTGATTTGCACGAAGTTGCCGGCCTTGATGTCACGTGCAGCAATAATTCCTGAAATCGGGGCAACGACCTGCCCATACGAAAGTTCCAGCCGCGCCATGCGTAATTGAGCGCGGGCGTTATCAAGATCAAAACGCAGCTGATCCACATCGTTGATGCTGACCATTTTTTGCTCAACCAACTGACTAGCACGGCGGAAATTAGCTTCCAACTTGCGGACTTGCGCATCTGCCTGTGCTTCTTGCAGGACGGCACGATCACGATCAATCGTGACCAGTACCTGCCCTTCCTTTACATGTTGCCCCACATCAGCAAATACTTTCAGGGCGATACCGGATGTTTTCGCCACCACTTGTGCATCTGCGCGTGCTTCAAGTGCGGCAGTACCGCTGTAGCTTGCGGTAATTGAGCGTTGTGTTGCCTTGGCAACTTCCACAGGCACAGCTTCTGTAGCTTTCTCTTTATCTGCACCTTTCGATGCCCCCATGTCACCGCCTTTACACGCGGTAAGCGTCAAAATTGCAAAAAACAGCCCGATCGGCAGCAAACTGCGGCGGGAATAGCGCTGGAACGTGGTGACGGAAGCGTGCATAGAGGCAGTGATGCTATTTGTTTGGTGTTGTAGTCCAGTATATCACCAGTGTGTTTTATGCAGATATGCGCCAAAGGTCATACTTTTGACTCGTGAGAACAAACAATAAAAGAATGTATGGGAAGTGAATGAATCCATCGCTATACTCTTGGGTAAGCCATACCGCTTTGCGGTATCCCATTCCTCCTATCCCGGAACAGCCCGATGATGCGAACGCTGCCGATAGTTGCAAGTTTGGCCTTGTTTTTCATGGCTTCTGCCGTTAATGCCCAAACCCCTTCCACCCCAGCTTCATCCGGCCCCACCACGGGTGACATGACCCGTGGACAGGGTCTGACCTATACCTGCCGTGGTTGCCATGGGCTGACTGGCTATAAAAATGCCTATCCCAGCTACCATGTTCCAAAAATTGGCAGTCAATCCGAGACATATTTGCGCAATGCATTGACGGAATACCGTTCTGGCAAGCGCAAGCACCCCACCATGCAGGCACAGGCAGAGAACTTCTCTGACCAAGATATCGCGGATATCGCCATTTACCTGTCCAACCTGAAGTGAGTGCTGCGCCATGAACAAGATTTCCATAACCCTGTTGGTACTTGCTTCAGCCCTTTGCCTGTCTGCGTGCAGTGGCGGTGAGGCGGGTCACGAAAGTGCCGCTAATAACGCCACTTCCGTCACACGGCTTCCTGAGGGTCGCATTGATATTGGCCGTGAACTGGCGACCAAAGGTGGCGAAGGGATTGCCGCCTGTGCCACCTGCCACGGTGCGGATGGCAGCCAGCCGCTGGATGGCATGTACCCCAAAATCAGTGGCCAATATGCCGATTATCTTGCTTACTCGCTGATGCACTACCGTGCTGGCGAACGCAGTGGCGGTACAGCTGAACTGATGATTGCGCAAGCCAAGCCATTGACCGATCAGCAAATTGCCGACGTGGCTGCTTATTACGCCAGTCAGCCATCGCAATTGCGTGATTTGCAAAATATCAACTAAGACCTGTTGATTGCATGTTTCGAACAAAGGAGCCGATTGGCTCCTTTGTTGTTTCAGGCACTTGCCCTGCCTTGATCTTTGTCATGGCAATACATGCACGTCAGCAGTGACACTGCTAGCACTCCACTGTGGAGCATGTGCCCATGCCTAAGTCGATTCCTATCGCGTTGAACCCACACGTCGAAATTGAAATTGACGGTGATCAGGTTGCCCGCGCCTTGGGGCTGGATGGCAATACGTTTTCCCAGCTTCTGCAGCAACGGAAAATCAGCCAACTGTGTGAACGCGGCACAGAAGAAGATACCGGCTTGTATCGAGCCAGTTTTTACTATCTGCAAAAGCGTGTGCGTTTGGTTGTGAACCAGCAAGGTGAAGTAATGGCGGATATTGAAGTGGAAGACCGTACACGTTGAATCTGCATTCATCCCATCACCATGGCCACCACCCCTTGCCAGTTTGTGCATAACGGTCGGCAGCCTGTTCGAAACGATTTCGCACACTGATGCCACCGCAGGCAAAATACAACGGCAGGAAAAAAGCGCCCAAGACCATGTATTGATAGACATGCGCCCGTTCATGGTCAGCCAAAACAATCAATGCTTCCTGACGCAAGCCAGCACGATGCGCATAGGTTGTGCAACTGCAATTGACATCACGACCCGTATGCAAAACGACATTCCCGAGGGTCAGCGCCCCGCCCGGCCCCCAAGGGACATTCTGAAAAACCAAGGCTAAATCGCGTGAGCTCCACCACACGTTTGCCCCCGCAGAAACGGCAACGGCGCCGGCAATGAAGCCCAGCGCCGTTATTGGCAATGCCCAGATCATGCCAAGCGCTTGCACTGTGATTAGTAACAAGCGCGACATGAATTAACGCGAACGCTTCGCCAGCCAGTCGTGAATCGTTTGCGGAACTTCCTTCTGCGCACGGCTTGAAACATAAATCCCGATATGACCACCGCGGAACGACAGCTCCGTATAGTCTTCCGTGCCCGCCATAGTCCGCAGTGGACGTGACGCATTCGGCGGCACCAAGTGGTCTTGTTCGGCGTAGATGTTGAGGATAGGCATATCCACCATACCCAAATCCACATCGCGGCCACCCACGGTGACACCGCCCTTCACGAAGCGATTTTCCTGGAAGAATTGCTTGCTGAAATCACGGAAGGCTTCACCCGCTTGATCGGGGGAATCGAAGATCCATTTTTCCATGCGCAAGAAGTCTTCCATCGCTTTCTTGTCGTCAAGAATGTCCACCATACCCACATACTTCTGTGCAAACAAACGCCAGGGTTTGAGCATCAAGTAGGTGAGATTCATCATGTCGGCAGGTACGTTACCCAAGGTATCCACCAGCAAATCGACATCAATTTCACGGTTCCAGTTCGACAACATATTGTCTTCGGTATGGAAATCGACGGGCGTCACCATGGTGATCAAGTTTTTGATCTTTTCTGGGTTCAGCGATGCGTAGCACAGCGAGAACACCCCACCCTGGCAGATACCCAACAAATTGACTGCTGGCAAGCCATAGGCTTCACGCAAATGATCCACCGCGCCGCCAAGGAAACGCTCGATATAGTCTTCCAAGGTCAGGAAGCGGTCCGAACGATCGGGGTAACCCCAATCAATGGCGTACACATCTTCACCGCGTTCCAGCAAGCCTTTAACCAGTGAGCGGTCTTCTTGCAGATCCACCATATAGGGGCGGTTGACCAGCGCATAAGAAATCAACAGTGGCACTTTTGCTGTGGGTGTGCGGTTGCCACGGAAGCGATACAGCACGACTTTGCCATCACGCCAGACCTCTTCGCGTGGTGTTGCGCCGAAATCGACATCATCCATTTCACGCAATGTCTGGATACCTGCGGTCAGCTTGCGCTGCAATTTGATGGTTTCTTCAACCAATGATTCAGTTGTGAAATTCAATGGACCATTCATCTCAACGCTTCCTTGCCGAAGTTGTGGTGGGCTTGGCGGACTTTACTGCTTTGCCAGCCTTTGCTGGTGCAGCTTTAGGTGCCGCAGGCTTCGCTGTTGCAGCTTTCACTGGGGCAGCCGCCTTACTGGCTGCTTTCACCGCAGGCTTTGCGGCGGGTTTTGCGACAGGCTTCGCTGCTGGCTTCACTGGTGTTTTGAGTGCGGGAATAAGGTCAGCCTGAACAACAGGCCGGCTTGCCGCAGGTGCAGCGGGCTTGCTTTCCACGATGGTGGAGATCGCAGGCTTTGCAGTTTCTTTGACTGCAGGCGCTTGTGCTTGTGGTGCAGCAGCGGGCTTGCTCGCCACAGGTTTGGCTGCAGCTTCACGCTGCATGCGACGCACATGTCTTTCCAGTTCTGCAATTTTCCGATGCGCGCTATCCAGCTCTGTACGGCCTGGCAGACCCAGCATATTGGCGGTGTGTTCATTGATCGCTTTGAGCGCCGAACGCACACGCATTTGTGCATTTGCCAGTTCGCCAAAGATGCTGCGATATTCTTGTGACAGTGCAGCTTCGGCCCATGCGTCTTCAGCCGCATCCACCCAAAGATCAAACAAGGCGCGAACGGTGGTCAACTGACGACCTGGTTCTTCACGCTCGGCCAGCATCAATTCAAAGCGGTGGAAAGAATCTTGAGAGATCTTCGACAACAGACCATTGAATGCATCGAATGCCGCCTGCATTTGCAATTGCGCTTTCGCCAACGCTTGCATGCGCTCTTGGTGTTCGCGGTTCATGCCGAAAGCAGGCATATCCAATGCTGCGATGAGATCGTTACGTTTTGAGTTCATCCAGGGCGCGGCTGATTCCGACCACTGCATGATGCTTTCAAGCCCTGGGCCACGCATGCTTTCCAGCAGGCTTTCAAACGGATGGCTGTTACCAAACGCATTTTTCCATGCATTAACGACATCGCTGGCACGGTGATCACGACCAATAAACTGTGCAGCAACTTGCTGCATCTGTGTGTACCAGTCGCTGTTTTGGTGATTGAAGTGGTTGAGGATATTGCCGAATGGACTTGCACCACCAACCTGCTTGGTCCATGTATCGAGCATATCGCGCATGCCTGACATATTTGGCATGCCGGTATCAAAACCAGTTGCTGGGGCTGCATCGCGCAAGGCGTTACCCCACATATCCCAATATTGGCGAGCAATCGCCGCAAAATCATTTGATGTTGTTGCCATGAGTCCTCCAAAAGTCGCCAATATGATAGCAACCTACAGACATCGTTGCCATTCAATTACTTAGCGAATAACTCAATACGCTGCTTATTTTTGCGGTATTGCCAGATGTTCAACAGTTAATGATTTTCCTGCGCGCGGCACTGTTTGAATCTGTGCGCTTTCAGGCAATGCGCCTTTCCCATCCAAATACGCATCGACGCGGTCGAGGGCGGTATAGACATAAGGCAGCAGCGGCAGATACGAGGCGGCTAAATGTGGAAGCGCAAGAAAACCATCGAAATGCTGAACATGGTCGACTTGCCAATAACGCACATCGCGCCCGGCGGCATTCGCCATGTGCACATAAGGCGCACTGGAAAACGCCATCGGTACTAAACCATCGTCCTGCCCATGCACCACCACAACAGGCAGACCTTCACGCGGTGCTGATGCGCGTGTCTGTGCAATGCCGTGCTTCACACGCTGTGCATCGGCGCTTTCGTCGGTCCAAAGCGCCCGCAGGCATTGCAAACCCGTTAGCCCCATATCTGTCAACGGCTGTGGGTCGATGATGCCTGCACCAATGCCTGGGGGAATACCACTGCCATCGGGCCACCATGTTGCACGCTCAATTGCATTGACGGCACGCGCACTCAAATCAGCATTCTGTGCGGCATAGCGGTAACCGCATGGGTGTGCATCATGCGAATAACGCCCATAGGCTGAGGCATAACCCACGACCACAGCGCGCCATAAATCAAATCCCACCGAAAGAGCGCCCGCACGCAGTGCAGCATCTGTCCAACCTGAACGATGCAGGCGTTCAAGCGCATCTTTTTGTTGTGCTTCCAGGCTATCGCCTGACAACAAACCACGCGCTGCCAGGGCTGCACATCTCAATTCAGTTCCTGGCATGGCAGGAATCCCCAGTTGCGGCAATGCACATGACATCAACAATGCGGCCTCGCTGCCATAGTCATACAAATTGCGAGAACCGGGGGCATCTGCCCATACATTGGGCTCACCCGCCACCACTGCATCCAACCAAGGCGCGCTGTCTTCTGCTGCCCGCAACACCGCGCCACCTGCATTGGAAATCCCCACCGCGATGACACGGGTATTGGCAAAGGTAAACGGGGCGTGTTCGGGCAATTGCTGATTCAAGGTTGCCAGCGCGAATTGCGCCGCTTGTTTTACATGCTGCCCCCAATCGGCTTCGGGGTTGTCTTGGGAGTGTGCATGTTTGTATGCCACGCCCTGCCCGCTGGTATTTTCGGGTTTGAATGCCAGAGGCGTATCGGTTGTCGCCACGTGCCCCGCGGCATCAAAGCCCAAGCCGGCGTCTAAGTCAAAATAATCGCTTCCAGTGCCTTTATCGGTATAAACCACGGCGCAACCACGCGGCAGCCCCCAAGCACCAGCAACGGCAATCGCACCGTAAACACCACGCGAGCCTGATGAGGGCGCAACAAGAACACAGCGTTTTTTCGTATCGAAGGCATCCGGGAGTTGCAACAACACACGATGCGGCTGTCGTGCATTCGGAAGCGTGGCAAAAGCACTGAATTCACGCCCGGGCACCGTTTGCAAACTGCCATACACGGTACCGAAACCGCCTCCGGGCGCGAGGTCGGCAATTCCACGCCAATTGCTCCACAAAGCCCGGCGACGCAGTTCCTCAGCGGTAGGTTGTTCTGGATTAGCAAATGCAGGCGGTTGCATTGCTTGCAAACCCGTAGCCCCCAGCCCTGCAGTCAGCAAGTCATCGGCTTGGCGATGGATCGTACTGCGCTCCTGAGTAAACATGGTTGCATGCCCTTTGGTCACTGGCGCACTGCCGCATGCAGCAAGTAACAGCGCCGAGGCCATCAATGAGAGAGGTTGATAGATTTTCATGACATGACCTTAGCGCTTGTGTAAGTGCAATTCATCGTACCTTCGTACCACGAATATAGCGGCCATTCCTGCTAGTTTATGCTCACGCCTCTTTTGCGAGCTTCCACACATGACTGATCTTTTTCTACAAGGCCGTACCGCACTGGTAACAGGCAGTACTTCTGGCATTGGTTTGGCCATTGCGCGCGGCTTTGCCAGCGCTGGTGCCAACGTAGCGATCAATGGCCTGGGAAGCCCAGAACAAATCGCAGCAGCCATCGCTGATGTCGATGCTGCAGGGCAAGGTGGCACACGTTATTTCGACGCTGACCTGCGCGACACTGCCGCGATTGAACACATGATGGGCGAGATTGCCACTTGGGCCAATGGCGGCGTCGATATTTTGGTCAATAACGCGGGCATCCAGCATGCCGTGCCGTTGCATGAAATGCCCGTTGCGAAGTGGAACGACATCATCGCAATCAATCTGTCCTCAGCATTCCACACCATGCGACTGGCCATGCCAGCCATGGCTGAACGTGGCTTTGGGCGCGTTATCAATGTCGCATCCGTACATGGCTTGGTTGCATCCAAAGACAAAGCACCTTATGTCGCCAGTAAATTCGGCATCGTTGGCTTGAGCAAAGTTGCAGCACTGGAATACGCCGCCCAAGGCAGCCGTGACTCGGGTGGCATTACCGTCAACTGCATTGGTCCAGGTTGGGTAGAAACACCGCTGATCGAACCTCAAATCGTTGCCCGCCAGCAAGGTGGCAGCCGTGATGATGGCGTGCGCGCCCTGCTGGCAGAAAAGCAGCCAAGTTTGCGCATGACTCTTCCCGATGAAATCGCTTCACTGGCTGTTTTCCTGTGTCGTCGCGAAGCGCATAACATCACCGGCACCACCGTGCCAGTGGATGGTGGTTGGACAGCGCAATAACACTGACCGGTTTGAATTGAACTGCACCGATGCCATCGCTTCTTATCGCTGATGATCACCCGCTATTTCGTGCCGCACTTAAACAAGCGGCACGGGATGCACTTAGTGATGCCGAGCTCTTTGAATCTGGTACGTTGGAACAAGCGCTGGCGGTTCTTGAAGCGCAGCCGCATATCGACTTGGTTCTACTGGACTTGCACATGCCTGGCAATCATGGATTGGCAGGACTGGCGGCGATTCGTGCGCAATTCCCCAGTGTGGCAGTCGTCGTGGTTTCAGCGAATGATGACCCGCGTGTTGTTCGCCGTGCGCTTGATCACGGTGCTGCTGGTTATTTGCCGAAAAGTGCGGGAATGGATGATCTGCGCGGCGCTATTCGCAGTGTGCTGGCATGTGAAACATGGCTTCCCGCATCACTGCGTGCCAGCGTATCGCGTGCGCAAAGCGCACCTGGGGATGCAGATCTTGCTGCCCGTCTTGCCAGTTTGTCACCGCAGCAGTTTCGTGTTCTGACATTGGCCGCAGAAGGCCTGCTCAACAAGCAAATTGCCGATCGACTCAATGTGCAAGAACGCACAGTCAAAGCGCACCTTACGGCGATTTTCGAACGGCTTGGCGTGCGTAATCGCACACAGGCCAGTGTGATTTTGCGCGAACTCGAATTAGCCGACCCTGCCCGCCAGATTGACTGATTACAAGGTGTTGCAGTCAATAACAAAGCGATATTTCACATCGCTTTTCAACATGCGGGCATAAGCTGTATTGATGTCATCAGCAGCAATCAACTCGATGTCAGAGGTGATGCCGTGTTCTGCGCAAAAGTCCAGCATTTCCTGGGTTTCGGCAATACCACCAATCAGTGAACCGGCAATGCTGCGACGGCGGACAACAAGACGACTCATATCCGCTGCAGGGTGACGGGCTTCTGGCATCCCCAGAAGCACCAATGTGCCATCGCGTTTTAACGATTGTGTGTAGTCATCCAACGCGTGACTGGCCGCCACCGTATCAAGAATCAAATCAAACCGATTGCGCTGCGCTTTGAGTTGTTCGGCATCCGTGGAAATCACCACGTCGTCTGCACCCAAGGCCAATGCGGCATCTCGCTTTGACGCACTGGTGGTAAACGCCACGACATGCGCGCCCATGGCATGCGCCAGTTTGATCGCCATATGCCCTAACCCGCCGATCCCCACAACGCCAACCGTTTTCCCGGGGCCCGTCAGCCAATGCCGCAATGGTGAGTACGTTGTGATGCCGGCGCACAGCAAAGGCGCAACCGCTGCAAGTTGCGCCTGTGGGTGGGTAATACGCAACACGAAATCCTGATCAACGACAATGTGCTGCGAATACCCTCCCAAAGTATGCCCAGGCGCATCACTGCATGGGCTGTTATAGGTATACACAGCGCCGTTATCGCAATACTGCTCAAGACCGTCGTTGCATGACAAACAATGTCGGCAACTCTCTACCATACAGCCCACGCCCACCGTATCGCCGACAGAAAAGCGTGTCACCTGCGCACCTACTTCTGTCACCGTTCCCACTATTTCATGGCCGGGAACACAAGGGTAACGTGATGTCCCCCACTCTGAACGTGCGGTATGCACATCGGAATGGCACACCCCGCAATAGGCAATTGCAATATGGACATCATGGACACCCAAATCGCGGCGTGTGATGGATAAAGGCTCCAATGCGCGATCAGCCGCATGTGTACCCCAAGCTTTCACCGTTGTCATTCCATCACTCCTCTACTGCATGTTGTTTTTGTGGCTACAGACGCGAGAATTTCCACGACTGCATCTTGCCGTCACGATAAGGCATTACACCGTGAAATGGGCGGGGGTCATCATCAAAAATCAAAGGCAGGAAGTGCTGATCTCCTTCCCAAAGAGGAAGCTCCAATAGACGATCACGCGCCACCCATTCCAGCGTCCCTTCGGGATTACGCTCAAAGGGCTGCCCAGAAAATTGCTCAATGATGAAAATGAAGGCCAGCCAGTCTTCCCCTTGCTTGCCAAACCCCGGCCAACTGACTGTTCCACGCAGTCGCATGGCATGACACACGATGCCTGCTTCCTCCAGAATTTCACGCTGCATGCCTGCCAGTACGTCTTCATCTGGTTCAAGCTTGCCGCCAAGCCCGTTGTATTTGCCAAGGTGCTGGTCACCTGGGCGGGCATTACGATGAATCATCAGGACTTGTGTGCGATCCGGCGAAAGCACATAGCCAAGTGTGGCAACGATAGGGGTATAAGGCATCCACACAGTGTGCCAGTTTTCAGATAATTTCGACACAATGCTGGATGAGCTTTTCCGCATTGTGTGTCATAATTACGCGGTAACGGAAGTGTGGCCGAGTGGTTTAAGGCAGCGGTCTTGAAAACCGCCGTGGCAGCGATGTCACCGTGAGTTCGAATCTCACCGCTTCCGCCATCTTCAATGACACTATGGTGTCACATCAGATTCCGCGCACTCTAAACGCGCTACCTCTAACAATGGTGGGATGCGTTTCGCTAGGAAGTCAATAAAGACACGCACTGCTGGCAACATGCCACGGCGTGAAGCAAAGACGGCATGCGCAATGCCTTGTGGCAAGCGCCAGTCGGGCAAAACCACTTCCAACAGTCCTTGACGCACAGCATCAGCGCAAATGGTTTCAGGTAGTAGCGTAATTCCGATGCCATTTTCTGCCATAGCCAGCATCATGGGGAAATCAAAACCAGTGACACGTGGCTGTAATTCAATACGGCGCACGGCGCCATCAGGACCATGCAGTTCCCAGCGCTGGCGTGCATCATCTTCGCTCACACTCAGCGTGACATGCTCAGACAATTCTTCGGGTATGTTGGGGCGCCCTGCTTTATTCAAATAACGAGGGCTGGCAACCAATAACTCTTGGATTGGGCCGAAGCTGCGCATCACAAGGCTGCCATCGTCATCCAATTTGCTACGCACCCTCATTGCTACGTCCACGCCCTCGTTGATCACGTCAACGCGGCGGTTGCTGACAATCAACTGCACTCGCACTTTCGGATACAAGGCCATGAACTCTGGCAGAAGTTTAGGCATATGTTGCTGTGCCATCGCGACCGGCACACTCACCCGAATACTGCCGCGCGGTTCAGCGCTCAATCGATCCACGACTTCGCGCGCTGCCTGTGCTTCTGCCAACATCGATTGCGCATGCCGATGCACACTGGTACCGATATCAGTGACTGCAAAGCGACGGGTTGAGCGTTGCAAAAGCCGCACGCCAAGTTCAGCTTCAAGTGCAGAGATACGACGGCTTAATCGTGATTTTGGAATCCCCAAAGCGCGCTCGGCAGCGGCGAAGCCGCCGTGATCCACAACAACTGAAAAGTAGTAAAGGTCATTGAGATCTTGCACGCTGACTTTCCATTGGCAGAACAATTGCGGGCATTTCAGCACGGTTCAGGCAAAAATTGCAACGAATGACTGCCTGCCAATGGACTTACGCAATGCGCTCAATACCGCCCATGTAAGGACGTAGAACATCCGGGACGCTGATGCTGCCATCGGCGTTCTGGTAGTTCTCCATCACTGCGATTAGGGCGCGCCCAACCGCCACACCAGAACCATTCAAAGTATGCACCAGCTCGGGCTTGCCACTCTCGGGGTTGCGCCAGCGTGCCTGCATGCGACGCGCTTGGAAGTCGCCACAATTGGAGCAGGATGAAATCTCGCGATAGGTATCCTGCGAAGGCAGCCAGACCTCCAGGTCATAGGTCTTGATCGCACCAAACCCCATGTCGCCGGTACACAGCAACACTTTACGATACGGCAGCCCCAGCTTTTCCAACACGATTTCGGCACAGCGGGTCATGCGCTGATGCTCAGCCTCGGAGGCTTCTGGTTTGGTGATACTGACCAGCTCAACCTTTTCGAATTGATGCTGACGGATCATTCCGCGCACATCCCGGCCGCCACTCCCTGCCTCGGAACGGAAACACATCGAATGCGCCGTCATGCGCAGTGGCAGGCGCTCCGCGTCCAGAATCTCGTCACGGACGATATTGGTCAGTGGCACTTCACTGGTAGGAATCAGGTAACGCTTATGCTCACCCAGCATCGTGGAAAACAGGTCTTCCTCGAATTTGGGTAATTGCCCGGTACCACGCATGGATTCAGCATTGACGATCACCGGCACATTGGTTTCTTCGTAACCATGTTCACCTGTATGCAGGTCCAGCATGAACTGCGCCAGCGCACGGTGCAGACGTGCCAATTGACCACGTAACACGGTGAAGCGCGAGCCTGACAATTTGGCTGCAGTTTCACCATCCAACCAACCATGGCGCGCCCCAAGCTCTACATGATCTTTGACTTCAAAATCGAAGTTCCGTGGGATGCCCCAGCGGTGCTGTTCAACGTTCTCGGCTTCACCACCACCCAGCGGCACATCAGTCGCAGGCAGGTTAGGAATGCCTGATGCAATGTTTTCGATTTCGGCTCGAATGCGCTCCAACTCAATTTCCGATGCTTTCAGTTCTTCACCAAAACCAGCTACCTCCGCCATCACCACCGACACGTCCTCGCCCTTGGCTTTCAACATGCCAATTTGCTTGCTGCGCGTGTTACGCAAGTTCTGCAATTCTTGCGTACGAATTTGGATCTGCTTGCGGCTGACTTCCAGCGTCTCCAAATGTGCGACATCCAGTGCAAAACCGCGCGTCGTGCGCAGACGCTCGGCAAGTTCATGGGGATTGTTGCGTAACTGGATAGGATCAAGCATGAGTGTTCAGACAAAACCAATGAGGGCGTCTATTATCACCCAGCACGCAACAAATGGCGCCAGCTTCCATTTGGAAATCGCAGATGGGTAGCACACGTGACTTGACCTGTTTGTCGCCAGATCACACTATCGTTCACACACCATGTCCGCATCCCATTCCAAAAAACCGGCATTCACCCTCTCGCTGCCAGCCAATACATTAAAAATATTGGCAGCAGCGTTTGCAGTGGGGTTGCTGTTGTTTTTGATTGTCTGGATGCAGTCGCGCAAGACATACGACTTTTATAAGGCTGATGGTTCGAGCGTGGATGTCGGCCAGATTGACACCCTGCCTGCCCCACTACCACCGGATTTTGCGCATGGTGACAACGCCAGTGGGCTTGATATCAATGCCACAACACCTGCCAAGCTTCCTGCCGCACCGCCCCAGCAGACACGCACAACACCAGCCACTCAGGCTGCCACCACCAATACGCCTTCGTCTGCGGTAAGCAACACGGCAACGACCTCTGCCACCCCCATCAACACCCCTGCTCCTGATTACCCCGCAGCAGCGATGCGCCAAGGTGCTGGCGGTACGGTGCAAGTCAAACTCAGCATTGCCGCCAACGGTAGTGTCAGCCAGCTGGATATTGTTAAAACCAGCGGCAATCGTGCATTGGATCGCGCCGCACTGAGCGCATTAAGACGCTGGACGTTTCAACCTGCCACTCAAAACGGACAACCTGTCAGCAGTGAAGTCGTTGTGCCGATTACGTTCAACCCTAACGGATAAGCATAGCGGCTCTTCCTTGTCCTCCAGTCGTTGGATTTGACGTGTGTATCCAGTACACGGCGCATGTATGCCTTCGCTCAGGAGTCCATGATGAAACACATAGTTTTTCTTGCTTGTAGCCTTTGTTTTTTATTTTTGCTTGGGTGCAGTGCAGATCAATCTGCTTCAACTGACACCGCGGGTATAAGGACGGATGCAGCTGCAGAGACACTTGCCAATGCCAGTGCTTCGGCAAGCACTAAAGCCATCGGCAAAGATAAAGACGGTTTTGTGCCACTGAAAGAAAACGAAACAATTCAAGGTGAATTTGTTGCTGATCTGGGCAACGGAGCAATCGCCTTTCGCTCACTCGCCACACGCATCTCCGATGATTTTGGCCAAGAGACTGAACGCAAGCTGGCAACCACCCAGAGCCAGCAAAAACTCGCGGAAGCCAATGCGCGTGTTCAAGACTCTGGCATCTCCGTTCAGAGCTCCGATATCAGTGAGCTGGCTCATGCGGTCGCGGGACGCACCATCAGCAATTCCTCAGTCATGGAAATGCGCCGTTTCGGCTGGTTGTTAGTTGAACTCAAAGGCACCTCTGCCAATGACGCTGAACTGATGATCACTATGACCTTCAACAATCAAACCCTGGAGTTAATTCCCAGCGATAGTCGCATCAAATTCAGGCCAGAGGGTAACAGCGTGTTTGATACTTACACATCAGATGATGTGACACTGTCGCTTGATCACTTCACACGCAATGACGATGGCAGCTTTTCGATCAAAGGAAGCTTTAACGCCAAGGGCATGAAGTCAGAAGAAGCCGCGGCAAAAGGCCCTTCTTCTGCCGAAGGTCATTTCAATTTTACCGCGCTGCCTTTTTCAGAACTCTAAGGCAACACCAAGCAAGAACGCCAAGCAAATTATTGGGCTTGGCGTTTTCTTGTTATTTCTTGATACCACCTTTGGTCAACTCTGCCGGTTTCAGCAGCTTGCGCAGTTGCTTCTCTGGTAAGCCACTGTCTTCCAACGCCACGTCCAGTACCGGGCGATTCTTGGCGTAGGCTTTTTTGGCGATCTGGGCGGCTTTCTCATAGCCAATCACCGGGTTCAAGGCTGTAACCAGAATCGGGTTGCGATCCAGCGCTTGCGCCACATTGTCTTTGCGAATCTTCAACGTAGCGATGGCGTTATCGGCCAGTTCGCGCATGGCATTGCTCAGAATGCCGATGGCTTCATCCAGGTTGCAGGCCAGCAGCGGCAGCATCACATTGAGCTGGAAGTTGCCACTTTGCCCCGCAATGGTATTGGCCTGATGCAGGCCAATCACCTGTGCGCATACCATCACCAGCGCTTCAGGGATTACTGGGTTGACTTTGCCCGGCATGATTGAGCTGCCCGGTTGTAGCGCCTGCAATTCAATTTCCCCCAAGCCCGCCAACGGGCCGGAGTTCATCCAGCGCAGGTCGTTACCAATCTTGGTCAACGCCACAGCAAGCGCACTCAACTGACCGGAAAGCTCTACCACGTCATCCTGCGCTGCAATACCTTCAAAGGTATTGGCATTTTGAGTGAAGGCAAGACCAGTAGCGGCACTTAATGCCTTCGCCACACTCTTGCCGAACTTTGGATGCGCGTTGATGCCGGTGCCAATCGCGGTGCCGCCAATGGGCAGACGTTGCACGCGTTTCAGACTGTCTTCGATGCGTGCCTGCGCCGACGCCAGCTGCGCCGACCATGCGCCAAATTCCTGCGCAAACGTCATCGGCATGGCATCCATCAGATGCGTGCGCCCGGTTTTTACCACCCCGCCAATGGCCTTGGCTTGCGCGTCGATGGTGTTGCGCAAGTGTTCCAGCATGGGCAGCAATGCGCTTTCGGTTTCACGTGCCGCCATCACCCGCAGCGCACTGGGGATGGTGTCATTGCTGCTTTGCCCTAGATTCACATGGTCATTGGGATGAATATCCAGCTTGCTTGCCTTACCCGCCACGTGCGCAATCACCTCATTGGCATTCATATTGGTGGAGGTGCCTGACCCTGTTTGATAGCGGTCGATGGGGAAATGCTCCGCATGCGCACCTCCGGCCACAGCGGTAGCAGCATTCACAATGGCATCAGCGCGTTTGCTATCCAACAGACCAAGATGCCCGTTCACCAGTGCTGCCGAAGCTTTCAACAGTGCCAGTGCACGCACGAATGCTGCCGGCATCGGCCTCCCGGAAATGTGGAAGTTATCCAGCGCACGCTGGGTTTGAGCGCCCCATAACGCTGCTTCTGGCACCTGCAACTCGCCCATGCTGTCGTGTTCGCTGCGATACCCTTTGCGTTTGGCCATGACCTGCTCCGTTGAGTGATTACCAAGAGGATAACGCCAGCACAGGTTAGAATTGCAGTTCCCCACTTCCCCTTGAACTTTTTACCATGTCATACGCCCTTACTGCCCTATCTCCGCTTGATGGCCGTTATGCCGCCAAAGTGGATGCGTTGCGCCCCATTTTTTCCGAATATGGCCTGATCAAAGCGCGTATCAAGGTGGAAGTGGAATGGCTGCTGGCGCTTGCAGCACACCCAGGCATTATTGAACTGCCCGCTTTCTCAGAGGCCGCCATGACGCGCTTGCGTGCACTTGCCAATGATTTCTCGGTGACGCATGCCGCACGCGTCAAAGAAATTGAACGCACCACCAATCACGATGTCAAAGCCGTTGAGTACTTCATCAAAGAACAGCTCAAAGACGACGCGGAACTCGCCCCTGCACTGGAATTTGTGCACTTTGCCTGCACCAGTGAAGATATCAATAACCTCAGTTATTCATTGATGTTGCGTCAGGCGCGGCACGATGTCGTTACGTCACAGTTGACGCAACTGATCAACAAGCTGCGCGAAATGGCGCATGATTTTGCCCAGCAACCGATGCTTTCACGCACGCATGGGCAAACTGCTTCGCCCACCACTTTAGGCAAAGAGCTGGCCAATGTGGTGGCCCGGTTGCAGCGCCAGTACGACGTATTGGCAAGTCTGCCGATGCCCGGGAAAATCAATGGTGCCGTAGGTAATTACAACGCCCACAGCGTGGCTTACCCAGAGGTGGATTGGCAGGCTTTTTCACGCCAGTTTGTGGAATCACTCCAGCTCACTTGGCAGCCCTACACCACCCAAATCGAGCCGCACGATGGTGTGGCTGAATTGTGTGATGTCGCCAAGCGCATCAATACCATTGCCATTGATCTGTGCCGCGATATCTGGGGCTATATCTCGCTGGGTTATTTCAAACAGGCAGTGAAAGCAGGCGAAGTAGGAAGCAGCGCCATGCCACACAAGGTCAACCCCATCGACTTTGAAAATGCCGAAGGCAATTTTGGGATTGCTAATGCCTTGTTTGAGCATTTTTCCGCCAAGCTTCCCATCAGCCGTTGGCAGCGTGATCTCACCGACTCCACCGTTCTGCGCGCATTAGGTACAGCGTTCGGTCATCAATTGGTTGCTTTTGATGCGCTACAGCGTGGTTTGAACAAAGTCATCATGAATTCCGAACGGCTCAATGCCGATTTGAACGCCAGCTGGGAAGTCCTGGCGGAAGCCGTACAAACAGTGATGCGTCGCCATGGCTTGCCCAACCCGTATGAGCAATTGAAAGCACTGACGCGTGGACAGGACATGACGGCGGAATCGATACGTCACTTCATCGGCACACTGGAACTTCCAGACGATGCCAAGCAACGCCTACTTGCTATGACCCCTGGCAGCTATACCGGCTTGGCGGCCACATTGGCGAAGGATATCTGATCATGGCCGCAGACTTCCCCATTGAGATTGATGCGGTTGCATTGGCACCACTGGGGATGCCAGCGGAGCAGTTTTTGCGTGATTACTGGCAAAAGCGCCCGTTATTGATTCGCAATGCCTTCGCGGATTTTGTTTCACCGATTGAACCGGAGGATCTGGCAGGGCTGGCCTGTGAAGATGGCGTGCTGGCACGCATGATCGAACACGACCCGTCCCATGACCGCTGGCAGGTGCGGCATGGACCGTTTGCCGAAGACGACTTTCCCTGCATGCCTGATCATGACTGGACGTTGCTGGTTCAGGACGTTGATAAATGGGATGCGGATATTCGCGCACTTTTAAGCCATTTCCAGTTTTTACCGCGCTGGCGGATCGACGACATCATGATCAGCTTTGCTGCCACCGGTGGCTCAGTCGGGGCGCATATCGATCAATACGATGTATTCCTGTTGCAGGCTCAAGGTCAGCGTCGTTGGCAGATTGATGCTTCCGCCAACCCCAAGACCGATTTCCGCGATGATGTGGACATCAAACTGCTGCGTGAATTTCAACCAACGCATGACTGGGTGCTGCAACCAGGTGACATGCTCTATCTCCCACCAGGTGTGCCGCATCATGGAGTCGCGCTTGATCCCTGCCTGACATTCTCGCTAGGGATGCGCGCACCAGCGGTTGCTGAATTGTTAGGGGATTATGTCGATACTCTGGCGGCAGACGCGCCCGAAACATTGCGCTATTCGGATGAGAGCCTCACTGTTCCTGCTGATCCTTTTGAAATTGATGCGCAAGCCTTGGCGCGAGTAGATACCGCGCTTCGCCAGCTACGCATGGATGATCCCGAGCAATTTGCCGATTGGTTTGGTAGCTTCATGACCACCTATCGCTGTGCAGTGATGCCAGCCGCCATCGACACTCCACCAGCGCCACAAACATTGGCACAAGCCCTGCGAAAAGGTGCCGTGTTATTGCGTCACCCTTGGTCACGTATGGCCTGGCGACGCGATGCAACAGGTGGCGCACGGTTGTATGCTGGTGGTAGTACGCACCATATGTCGATTGACGATGCGCAGGCACTCGCCGCTTGTGATGGTGTCGATTGGGGGTTTTACCAAGCATGCAGTACCACTGGGCAAACCGCTATCCATGCACTGATGGCGGCTGGGCATTTTCACCTTGCATTGGATGAAGAGGCATGAATACACCATCAGCACCGTCTGCTCCCGATGCCGACCCTATCCGCATCATCGATCACCCTGCCGCCATCAGCGTTGCTACGCGCATCATTCAAGACGCCAGACAAAAGCTGATCATTCGTAGCCTTGACCTTGAAGCATGGCTGTATGACAACACCGATATTCTGTCAGCCCTGCGCAATCTGGTGACCGCAGGCCGCAACCCGCAAGTTTGCGTGCTTTTGCATGACGCCGCCGCACCGCAAGCAGCGCACGCCAAACTGCTTGATCTTGCCCAACGTCTGCCCAGCAAATTTCAGTTTCGAGAAGTGGATGATCCTGCTTATCGCGAAGATCGTGCTGCACTGATTGCCAATGAAAGTGGCGGCTATTATTTCCGCCCGGTTGGTGATCGTGTTGAAGGAACAGCAGGCGTGAATTCACGGGCGCGTGTTCGGCAACTGCACGCACGTTTTGACGAGATCTGGGAGCGTTCACAACCAGTTTCGGCCTATCGCGCCCTTGGAATCTGAGTAAATCCTGATTTTCTGTCTCTTGGCAGGTGTCAGATACCCTGCCCTGCGGCTATAATCCTGTTCCTTTCGAAATACCGCATTCATTTTTGTGTTGGTTTTACAAAATACCCACGCAAAAAGTCCCCTCCACCCACCCAACTAAGGTTGCTAGCCACACCGTGGACAGTCTCCTCAAGCAGTTTGCACAAAACTCCCAGCTCGGCGCCAATGGTGCCTATATCGAAGACCTGTACGAGCAATATCTTGTTGCTCCGGATAGTGTTGACCCCAAATGGAAGCAGTACTTCGATGGTCTGAAAGGCCGCGAAGCAGGCGACATTCCGCATTCCGCCATTATTGAGCACATCTCCGAGGCCGCACGCCTTGCCGCGCGCGGCATTGCTGTTTCTGGAGACGGTGTCAGCGATGAACGTGAACGCCATGTTGGTCGTCTGATTACGGCTTACCGCTCACGCGGACATTTGGGCGCCAAACTCGATCCACTGGGTTTGACTCCCCCAAGAAATCCGGCGGATCTTGATCTTGCCTTCCACCAGTTGTCGGATCGCGATCTTGATAGCGAATTCAGCACGGGTGGTGTTGGCGGCCAACAGCGCATGAAACTGCGTGATTTGCATGCCCGCCTGCGTGCCACTTATGCGGGCAGTATTGGTGCAGAGTTCATGCACATCACCAATATCGAGCAGCGCCGCTGGATTTATGAACGCCTAGAAGCAGCGTCCGGTAACTATGGCCGCAGCAAAGAAGACAAAACACGTATCCTTGAGCGCTTGACCGCTGCCGAAGGTTTGGAACGCTATCTGCATACCAAATATGTCGGGCAAAAGCGCTTCTCGCTGGAAGGCGGTGACTCTTTGATTCCGCTGATGGATGTTGCCATCCGTCGTGCAGGCAGCCAAGGCGTCAAGGATATCGTCATCGGCATGGCGCACCGTGGCCGTCTGAACGTGTTGGTCAACACACTCGGCAAGCCACCACGCAAGCTGTTTGATGAATTTGAAGGCCGTTTTGAGCATACCCGTGGTGAAGAACACGCCCATACAGGTGACGTGAAATACCACATGGGCTACAGCGCTGACGTCGCCACCCCAGGCGGTGCTGTGCACTTGGCGCTGGCGTTCAACCCATCGCATCTTGAAATCGTCAACCCGGTGGTGGCTGGTAGCGTACGTTCGCGCCAACAGCGTCGTGGCGACACCGAACGCAAGCAGGTCATGCCGGTATTGATTCACGGTGATGCCGCGTTTGCGGGTCAAGGTGTGGGCATGGAACTGCTGCAAATGTCGCAGGCACGTGGCTTCCTTGTTGGTGGCACCCTGCATGTGGTCATCAATAACCAGGTGGGTTTCACCACCAGTCACGTGGAAGACGCACGCTCAACGCTGTACTGCACCGATGTGGCAAAAATGGTGGAAGCCCCCATTTTCCACGTCAACGGGGATGACCCGGAAGCAGTCGCCTTCATTGCTGAACTGGCCTTTGATTTCCGCCAGCAATTCAGCAAGGACGTGGTGATCGACCTTGTCTGCTACCGCCGTCACGGCCATAACGAAGCCGATGAGCCAGCAGCCACCCAGCCGGTGATGTATCAGAAGATTCGCTCGATGAAAACCATCCGCGAACTCTATGCCGAGCAATTGGTCAACGAAGGCACACTGACTGCCGACGCCGCTAAAGCGTTGGTTGATGGATATCGTGGCAAATTAGATGCAGGTGAAGTCACCACTGACTTGACTGCGCCACAAGCTGATGCACTGACAGTGGATTGGGCGCCCTTCCTCAAGGGAACGCTGGCGACACCCGTCAACACCAAGGTTGCGCGTAAAACTCTGGACAAACTGGCCAAGCAAATCACCAGCATTCCCGCGTCGGTGAAATTGCACGGTCGCGTTGCCAAGATCTATGACGACCGCCGCAAAATGGCAGCTGGTGAACAAGCAGCCGATTGGGGCTTTGCTGAAAACTTGGCCTATGCCACGCTGCTGGATGAAGGCTATCGCCTGCGCCTGGTGGGGCAAGACTGTGGCCGTGGCACCTTCTTCCACCGCCATGCCATCTTGCACGACCAAGACACCGATAGTTATTACCTGCCATTGCGTCAACTGGTGAAAAACCCAGAAGATGTGACCATCATTGATTCGCTACTCAGTGAAGAAGCGGTCATGGCCTTTGAATACGGCTATGCCAGCGCTGACCCGATGACGCTGAACATCTGGGAAGCACAATTTGGCGACTTCGCCAACGGTGCGCAGGTGGTGATCGACCAGTTCCTCGCCTCTGGTGAAGCCAAGTGGGATCGCCTCAGCGATTTGGTGCTCTATCTGCCACACGGTTACGAAGGTCAAGGCCCTGAACACAGCTCGGCACGCCTTGAGCGCTTCCTGCAACTGTGCGCACAAAACAACATGGTGGTCTGTGCTCCGACAACACCGGCACAAGACTTCCACATGATCCGTCGGCAGATGCACCAAGCAACACGCAAGCCGCTGGTGGTCATGACACCGAAGTCTTTGCTGCGCCATAAGCTGGCCATTTCCAGCTTGGACGAGTTGGCTAAGGGTGAATTCCAGCGTTTGATTCCCGATACCACTGCAACGGCCAAGAAGGTCAAGCGTGTTGTTCTGTGTTCGGGCAAGGTCTATTACGACCTGCTGGAAGAAGCGCAGAAGCAAAACATCAAGGATGTTGCATTGGTTCGCGTGGAACAGCTGTATCCATTCCCACGCCCGGAACTGGTTGCCGAACTCAAGCGTTTTGCTTCGGCCACTGAAGTAATCTGGTGTCAGGAAGAACCACAGAACCAAGGCGCGTGGTATCAGATTCAGCACCATCTGCGTGCCTGCCTGCAATCGAAGCAATCGATTAGCTATGCCGGTCGCCCGGGTTCACCGTCACCTGCTGCTGGTCATATGGGCGAGCATACTGCCGAGTTGAACCAGCTCTTGGCCGATGCATTGGTCAATCCCGTCATCAGCGACACCATTGCCGACTAACCTCTTCATTCATCGTATTTTCCACAGGATCCCCTATGGCCATCGAAGTCAAAGTCCCGGTACTTCCCGAATCCGTTGCAGACGCCGTTATTGCCAGCTGGCATAAAAAAGCCGGTGATGCTGTCAAGCGTGACGAAAACCTGCTTGATCTTGAAACCGACAAAGTGGTGTTGGAAGTGCCGGCTCCAGTGGACGGCGTGCTGAAAGAAATCAAGTTTGAAGCCGGTGCAACCGTCACCAGCCAGCAAATCATTGCGCTGATTGAAGAAGGTGCCGTAGCAGCTGCCCCAGCACCAGCGGCAGAAGCACCACAGGCAGCGGCTCCCGCTGCTGCCGCACCTGCCAAGGCGGCTCCTGCCGCCGCTTCCGCAGATGTGCCCCCAGGCGCACGCTTTGCTGCTGCCACCTCAGGCGTCAACCCTGCTGATGTGGCCGGCACCGGTCGTCGTGGCATGGTCACCAAGGAAGACATCGTTAACTTTGCCGCGGGCAAGACCGCCCCATTGGGCGCCAGCGCGCGTCCAGAAGAACGCGTGCCGATGACACGCATGCGTGCTCGCATCGCCGAGCGTCTGATGCAGTCGAAGAACTCCATCGCCATGCTGACCTCGTTCAACGAAGTGAACTTGGCCAGGGTCATGGAAATGCGCAAGGAACTGCAAGACGACTTCGTGAAAGCCAATGGCATCAAGCTGGGCTTCATGAGCTTCTTCGCCAAGGCCGCTGCCAATGCGCTGCAAAAATACCCGGTGATCAATGCCTCGGTAGATGGTAACGACGTTATCTATCATGGCTACGCTGACATCTCGGTGGCGGTATCAACCGACAAGGGGCTGGTCACACCCGTGCTGCGCAATGTCGAACGCATGAGCTTTGCCGATATCGAAGCTGGCATTGCTGGTTATGCCAAGCAAGCCCGCGAAGGTGGCCTGAAATTGGAAGACCTGCAAGGTGGCACGTTCACCATCACCAATGGCGGCACTTTCGGCTCATTGATGTCCACCCCTATCGTCAATCCGCCACAAAGCGCCATCCTTGGCATGCACGCCATCAAGGAACGCGCCATTGTCGAAAATGGGCAAGTGATTGCCGCACCGATGATGTATATCGCACTGTCTTATGACCACCGCATCATCGATGGTAAGGACGCCGTGCTGTTCTTGGTGGACATCAAGAACCAGCTGGAAAACCCGCATCGCATGCTGCTGGGCATGTAATCCAGCCTGAAGCCCCGCCCTGCGGGGCTTCCTGTTTGCAGACTAAGGAAGCAAGACAATGAGCGAACAACAGCAATTTGACGTCGTCGTGATTGGCGGCGGCCCTGCCGGCTACCACGCGGCTATCCGTGCCGCCCAACTGGGTCTGAAAACCGCCTGTGTGGATGCGGCACTGGGTAAGGACGGTAAGCCTGCCCTCGGCGGTACCTGCTTGCGCGTGGGGTGCATCCCTTCCAAGGCGCTGCTGGACTCCAGCCGCCAGTTCTGGAACATGGGGCACATCTTCGACCAGCATGGCATCAGCTTCGACAAACCAGCGATTGACGTGAAAAAAATGGTGGCCCGCAAAGACGGCATCGTCAAACAATTCACTGGCGGTATTGCCGCATTGTTCAAGGCCAACAAAGTCAGCCCATTCTATGGCTTTGGTCAGCTGCAGCCGGGCAATGTGGTCAGCGTGAAGCAGCACGACGGCAGCACTGTCGAGCTGAAAGGCACCAATATCATCATCGCAGCTGGTTCTAATTCCATTGAACTGCCGTTTGCCAAGTTCGGCGAGCATATTGTCGATAACGAAGGCGCACTGGATTTCGACAAAGTTCCCAAGCGTCTGGGGGTGATCGGTGCGGGTGTGATCGGCTTGGAACTGGGCAGCGTGTGGAAACGCCTTGGCGCGGAAGTCACGATTCTTGAAGGCTTGCCGAATTTCCTTGCCGTTGCCGATGCTGAAGTCAGCAAAGTGGCAGCACGTGAATTCAAAAAGCAGGGTCTGGACATCAAGTTGGGCTGCAAATGCACCTCCACTGAAGTCAAGAAAGACGGCGTTCACATCAGCTATACCGACGACAAGGGCAACGCACAGCAGTTGGTCGTTGACAAGCTGCTGGTGGCAGTCGGTCGTCGCGCAGCCACGCAAGGCCTGCTGGCGGAAGGCACAGGTGTACGCGTGAATGAGCGTGGTCAAATTGAAGTGGATGATCACTGCCATACCGGCGTTGATGGTGTGTGGGCTGTAGGTGACTGCGTACGCGGCCCGATGCTGGCACACAAGGGTTTTGAGGAAGGCATTGCGGTTGCTGAACTCATTGCTGGCCTGCCTGGTCACGTCAACTTCGACACCATTCCTTGGGTGATTTATACCGAACCTGAAATCGCTTGGGTCGGTAAGACCGAAGAGCAGCTCAAAGCCGAGGGCGTGCCGTACAAGGCAGGCAGCTTCCCGTTTGCAGCTGTGGGTCGCGCTGTGGCAATGGCCGAGCCAGCAGGCTTCGTGAAGGTACTGGCACATGCCGAAACCGACACGATTCTGGGCATGCACTTGGTTGGTGCCAATGTTTCCGAACTGGTACACGAAGGTGTACTGGCGATGGAGTTCAAGGGCAGTGCCGACGACCTCGCCCGGATCTGCCACGCTCACCCATCGCTATCGGAAGCAGTCCACGATGCAGCGATGGCGGTACACAAGCGAGCGATTCACAAGGTCAATTGACCGCCCATGCAATGTTATGCACCACGGCGCACGCAAGTGCGCCGTTTTCGTTTCCATCAGGCGATAATTCATCCATGAAAACAATATGTGTTTATTGCGGCTCCAATGCCGGTTCTGACCCTGCCTACGCGGCACTTGCGCAAACATTGGGCAAGCGTCTTGCACAAGAAGGCATCACGCTGGTGTATGGCGGCGGCAATGTCGGACTGATGGGGATCGTGGCGGATGCCGTGCTGGCAGGTGGTGGGCAGGTGATCGGCGTCATTCCACAGCAATTGGTGGACTGGGAAGTCGCGCACAAAGGGATCACTCAACTGGAAGTGGTCAGCGGCATGCACGAGCGTAAACAGCGCATGTTTGAGCTTGCCGATGGTTTCATTGCCCTACCCGGCGGTTTTGGCACCCTGGATGAAATGTTTGAAATGCTGACCTGGCGGCAACTTGGTTTAGGCAAAAAACCGTGCGCCTTTTTAGGTGTGAATGGGTTTTGGCAACCATTGATGGATATGCTCGACACCATGGTAAAAGAACGTTTCCTGCATCCAGAGCAACGCACCGATATGCTGCATGGCACCGATATCGACGCTGTTCTGACGTGGATGCGTCACTACACACCTGCACAAGCCGACAAATGGCTGGATGAAAAACGCCGCAGCCAACTGAAATTATCAACGGAGGATGTATGAGCCTGCCCACACATTTTCGCGGTTTTCGGATTCACAACGACGCTGATGGCTATCGCAGCGGGCTGGAAAAATTGACACTGGATGATCTCAATCCAGGGGAAGTGGTCATCAAAGCCAGTTACTCGTCGGTCAATTACAAGGATGCATTAGCAGGCACTGGGCAAGGCAAAATTTTGCGCCAGTTTCCACTGATTGGCGGCATCGACGTGGCTGGGCATGTGGTGGCCTCAACCGACCCAACATTCAAGGAAGGGGATGCTGTCTTGGTCACCGGCAGCGGATTGTCGGAAACCCGCGATGGCGGCTATAGCGAATACGTGCGCCTCGATGCCAAATGGGTGGTGGCGCTGCCTTCAGGCTTAAGCCCACGCGAAGCGATGATTCTTGGCACCGCTGGTTTCACCGCAGCCTTGGGGCTGCTGCGGATGACTGAAAACCGGCAGACGCCTGCACTCGGCCCATTGGCGGTGACTGGTGCAACCGGGGGTGTGGGCTCATTGGCTGTGGCGATTTACAGCCAAGCGGGTTATGAGGTGCATGCCATCAGTGGCAAAGCCGAACATACCGACTATCTGACGACTTTGGGAGCCAGCCAAGTGCTGAGGCGTGAGGCGCTCTCCACAAGCAAACCCATGGATTCTGCCCGCTTTGGTGGCGGCCTCGATAATGTCGGCGGAAAAATGCTGGCTGCGCTTCTGGCGCACACCGCCCCTTATGGCAATGTTGCCAGTTGTGGGTTGGCAGCCTCTCCCGAACTACACGCAACCGTGATGCCTTTCATTATCCGAGGTGTCTCACTGCTGGGGGTGGCTTCGGCAGGAACAGCACGCGATATCCGTGAGGAAGTCTGGCGGCGTCTTGCTTCTGACTGGAAACCAAAGCAACTGGAACGTATTTGCACACAGGAAATTACTTTGGATGGGTTACCAGACACCTTCCACCGCCTACTTTCTGGTGGCGGCCTAGGACGCACCTTGGTGCGCATCACAGAAACCAACTAAAGTCGCTTGCAGAGCCGATGCAGACCGCTACAATCCAAGCGTACACCTGAGGACTTCCATGGCACGCATTCTGATCGTTGATGATTCGCCTTCGCAGCTCATGAACATCCGGCGCATTGTCGAAAAACTTGGACATGAAGCAATCACTGCCGAAGACGGCGCAACAGGCGTCGAGGTCGCCAAACGCGAGCTTCCAGACCTGATTCTGATGGACGTGGTGATGCCCAACCTCAATGGTTTTCAAGCCACGCGGTCGATTGCGAGGGAACCCAGTACGCAGCACATCCCGATTATTCTGGTCAGTACCAAGGATCAGGAAACCGACCGTGTTTGGGGGCTGCGTCAAGGTGCAAAGGCATATCTGACCAAGCCTTTCAAAGAAGCTGAACTGTCCGCCATCATTACCAAATACGTTGTCAGCAGCCCAACAGCAAGCTGAGTCACATGCTGTTGAAACTGGCTGACATCGGTATCGAATAAACGACTACGCACGACGCCAGTCTGCGCCAAACGCATCTCGCATTTTGGCGTAGGCTTTGCGCTGTGTATCGTTCTGTGGCTTAGGAGCAAGCACTTCAAGCTCAACGATTTGATCGCCTGAATTGGCCCCCGCACTGCCAGGCAGACCACGTCCACGCAGCCGCAGCTTGCGCCCCGATTCCGAATCGGCGGGGATTTTCAATTCAACGGTGCCGCCTAATGTCGCCACTGGTAAGGTGGCACCCAATGCGGCTTCCCAAGGTGCAACAGGCAAGGTGTAAATGATATTGCGCCCATCCACTTCAAACTGTGGGTCTGCCGCATATTCCACTTCCAACAGCAAATCTCGCCCAGCATTGCCTTGCTTGGCTAGACGAATCACCTGTCCCGGACGGATGCCCTTGGGTACTTTCACATCCAGAGTGCGGCCTGCCACCGTGATGCGCATGGAATCGCCTGCATAAACCACTTTCAATGGCACTGCCAGCTTCGCCCGCGTGTCACCTTGTGGTGCTTGTGTATTGCGCGTTCCTGTAGAACCACGGCCACGCCCGAAGAGGCTTTCGAAGAAATCAGAAAAGCCGCCGCCAGCGCCGCCAGAAAAAATTTCATCGAAATCGGGCTGCCCTGCCCCGCCCTGCCGGAATCCACCCGGTGGTGGGTGAATGTCATCTCCAGGACGGTAGCCTCTTGCACGCAACTGGTCATAGGCCTTGCGCTTTTCAGGGTCACGCAAGGCTTCATATGCCTCGTTGACGGCTTTGAAGCGCTCTTCTGCACTCTTTTCTTTGCTGACATCAGGATGATATTTACGCGCCAAGCGCCGATAGGCCGTCTTGATTTCTGCATCACCCGCACTGGGTTCCACACCAAGGATGTCGTAATAATCTTTGAATTCCATTCCACGCTCCAACTACGTCACGCTGAGGAGATGCACGCAACACAAACCCAGCGCGTTAGACTAACGGATTCCACCTAACATGAGGCTTCATGATGACGATTCAAGTCGGTGAGCGTATTCCAAACGCCACATTGCAGTATGTTGAAAATGGCGTGCAGAAAGCCGAAACCAGTGCATTGTTTGCTGGCAAAAAAACCGTTCTGTTCGCTGTTCCTGGTGCTTTCACACCGACCTGCTCGGAACGCCACCTGCCTGGTTATATCGCAGAGTTTGATGCTTTCAAAGCCAAGGGAGTTGATGTGGCCTGCATGGCCGTCAATGACGCGTTTGTGATGCAAGCCTGGGGAAAGAGCCAGCACGCCCCTGATGGTCTGCGCATGCTGGCCGATGGCAATGCCGAATTTTCGCGTGCTATGGGTCTGGAAATGGACATCAGCGGCTATGGCATGGGGATGCGCAGCAAACGCTTTGCCATGTTGATTGACGATGGCGTTGTGCAAAAGCTCTGGGTGGAAGCTCCGGGTGAGTTTCATGTGTCTTCTGCTGAGCATGTATTAGCCGAGCTGGGTGCATAAGCTACTCGTTTGCGTGCATATCCAGCATCGTCAGCACCCGGCTATCCCACGCCCCGTTATCTGCCAATGCAGTCAGCGTGTGTTTGCCGGGTGTTTTTAATTCAAACACCCATTGAGCTGCACCCTGCGTTTCCCCGATCCAGCGCCCATCCAGCAGCCATTGCACCGATGATGTCGTGCCCAATGCGCGCAATGCCAGTTTGACACCCTGTTGACGCCCAGGCGGGGCGCTGAGACGAATACCGTCGGCAACACCATCAATCTGCAATGGCATGGCGGCAGTACGCCCATCATCTGCACAATCGGGGGATAACGCCGGTAGCGTCGCTGCTTCACGCCATGCAGCAGGCAGCCATGGCGTTGCCAGAACCGGCCAGCGCGCTAACTGCCGTGACTGCCGTTGATGTGGCTTCTGGCAATCTGCAGACAGTCGCAAGCCTGTTGTTGCATCCACCTCAAAGCGTTCAACACCAACACTCCATAACCGTACTTGCCGCTCTGGCAAGGTGGGCGGCACATTGCCATTCAAAATCCATGCGGTCATGTTCTTTTTGCAGAGAGAAGCCGCTTGTGCCTGCGCGGCTGTGCCCAGTGGCCAGCAAATATCGACCTCGGCAACATGTGGAGGCTTCGGGAGTGGCAAGGCATCTTTGCGCTGGCGTGGCAAGCTGTCGATCACATCAAACAACAGCGGCAAAGCGGTGACAGCACCATATTGTCCGGGTAATGGCGTGCCATCAGGTCGCCCCACCCAAACCCCCACGGTATAAGACGTCGTACTGCCAATCGCCCATGCATCACGAAACCCGTAGCTGGTTCCGGTTTTCCAGGCAACCCGTGGGCGTGTACTGGTATCAAACATCCCTGCACGCTCTCCGGGACGTGCTGCAGATGCCAGGATTTCATTGACGATCCATGCAGCTTCCGGTGATAACAACCGGCGCTCCAACAGCGGCGCATCATCGGTATAACGCACCCGCCCAGAAATGCCCGCACGTGAGAACGCAGCGAAGCCACCAACCAGATCTTCCAGCCGCGCTGCCGTTCCACCCAGAATCAACGACAAATTGGGGGATGCACCCGGTGGGAAGCGCAGCTCCACCCCCGCATGCGCCAATCGCGCTGCAAAGCGCCCAGCCCCGACACGATCAAGCAAGTCCACGGCAGGTACATTCAATGACCGCCGCAATGCCTCGGCAGCACTCACAGGCCCGCTAAACGCGGCATCAAAATTTCCAGGTCGATAGCCAGAAAACCCTTGCGGTGCATCTACCAGCAGGCTTTCTGAGTGAATCAGCCCATCATCCATCGCCATGCCGTATAAAAATGGTTTCAATGTTGAACCGGGTGACCGCCAAGCTTGCACCATATCCACATGGCCAAGACGCGCTTTGTCGGCAAACGCCAAGGAGCCGACATAGGCACGCGCCTGCATGCTGGCATTGTCCACCACCAGTAATGCTGCTGAAGTGCGCTCAGGCAGTTGTGAGAAATACACAGCAACACGCTCTTCCAATGCTTGCTGCATTTCCGCATCCAGCGTACTGACGATGCGCCGTTGTTCTGGCATACGCGCATGCAAGCGTTGCGCAAGCAATGCCGCTTGCATCGGTTGTTGCAGCCTGCGGGTAATCACAGGCTCAAGATATGCGTCTTCGACATTCGCCTTCAACCAAAATCCCCGCGCTGCCATTCGCGCCAAAAGTTTATTGCGTGCTTGCTGTGCCTGCTCGGGTTGTCGGTCGGGTCGTAAGCGGCTTGGTGCCTGCGGCAGTACTGCCAGCAGTGCCGCCTCTGCATGTGAAAGACGCGTGGACGACTTTCCGAGATACGCCCAGCTTGCGGCTTCCACGCCTTCAATGGGGCCGCCGAAGGGAGCGCGCTCCAGATACAGGGTCAAAATGTCATGCTTGGAAAGATGGGCTTCCAGTTGCAGTGCGCGTAACACTTGCCGAACTTTGCCATGCAGTGAGCGTGTCTGCCCAGCATGCAATGCAGGGTCGATAATCCGTGCCACCTGCATGGTCAGCGTTGACCCACCTGAGATAATGCGTCTGCTTCCCAGCATCTGCCCTGCTGCACGCAACATCGCCACCGGGTTAATGCCCGGATGTCGCCAGAACCAGCGATCTTCATAACCCAGCAGCGCTTGCAAGTACAAAGGTGACACCTGTTCGGATGTCATTGGATAGCGCCATACGCCATGTGCATCGGCAAAGGCACGCAGTGGGCTGCCATCGCGGGCAACCACCACCGTGCTGAGGTCTTGCTTTGTAGATAAAGGCAATGGAAATGCCTGATCCAGTATCAAGAGCAGCAGCAACAAAACCGCTAAGCCCCAGCGCAGCCCCAGCAGCACATGGGTTCGACGTGTTCCTCTCCCAGTGTCGGGAGAGGAATTGGATGTCATGGCTGCACCACGCTGATACGTTCAGGAACCGCTTTCCCTACCCCACGCAAGGTCGGCTGGTACATGTCTTCCAGAAGCGGCGGTGGCACCGTGTAATTTCCCGGGGTCACTGCGCGCAATAAATAGAAGACTTGTTCGGTCTGCCCCGCTTCAAGCCGAACTGCCGCCACATAACGATCATCGCGAAATTCCTCATGCCGCACATGGACTGCATTGTTGCGGTCAGCCAGATCAAAACCGTCAATCGTCACGTTTTCCCATTGCTTCGCATCGGTGAGATTGAAGTTTTCGATTTCCAGACCTGCCGGTAAAAGATCGGTCAAGAGTGCGTCATACATGCTTTGATCTGCTGTCATCGCCACGCGCACAATCAATGCTTCGCCTTCCTTCAATGGCCGGGGTGACCAAGGCTGACCATCCAGCGTAAACAGACTGCGTTCCACTTTCACCATGCTGCTGTCTGGCTGCGGCGCCGTTCGCGGCACACCCGCCACATCGAGGCTGGCGAAATAAGGTGGCTGACCTTGTGGCATAAAACGCATGCCTTTGCTGAGTTCGGCATAGTCCAGGTCACGGGCAAAGCTCTTGATGGCAGCGATGGTTTCTTCCGTACCTCCAAAAATCAACGTACCAGCGATATCCTTTTTCTGATCAACCAACAAGCTCTTACCAAGGCGCGCCAATGCCATCTGCTCTTGCGTACTGAGCCAGAACCAGGACGATGCGCGTCGTCGCGCCTCAAGGGCGCGCCCCAGCGCCATGACGTTGGTGTCATAAGCGGCTTTGTGATAACCACGTTCGCGTGTCAGTGCCACCATCAATGCCAGATCACGCAAGGGCGTGCTGTAATCACCCAGCCAGCCTTGTCGGTCTGTCTTGTAGGCAAAACCTTCGGCAATAGCCTTTTCGCCACGCTGCTTATCGCCCTGCATCGCCAAAGCCAGACCCAGGTGTACCAATGGCAGGCCACTCAAGGTGTGCTTGCGATCATTGTCATACAGGGTGCGCAGGGTACCCAAGGGGGCACGATTCACACGTGCCAAAACATAGGCGGCATACGCCTGATTGGCAAACTTCAAGTACTCACGGTTTTTCCGCCCATAGAATGTTGCACCGCCGGAAAGCAAATCATCACTCAAGCGTTGCAACGCGGATTGCAGCACAGTTTCAGGCACAACAAAGCCAGCCTCACGCACATCCAGCAGGAAGTCAGCGATATATGGTGTCAGCAAGGGGTCGGGGTCGTTACTGTTTCCCCACATTGAAAAATGCCCGTTCCGCACTTGCATGGACGAAAGACGCCCCAAAGCGCCTTCCATACGCAAACGTCGCTGCTGTGCAGACAGCCCCGAAACACCGAAACGTTCAGCCGTTTGTGCATCCAGCAAAAGCGCGGCATAGCCCTTGCTGGTCGTTTGCTCTGCACAGCCATAGGGATAATCCAATACCCCCTGCAATGCCGCACCAAACGGAATTGGCGGTAACGCACTGACTTGCATGCGGGCGCGCACAGAACCAGGCATCAGACCAGCAGCAAAACTGGCATCCAACTGTGCCGCACTACCAGCCTCAAGCACCTGCGTCTGTGAACGCGTCACCGATGGCCATGCAGGACGCACTGGCAACTCATAACGCCGCTCGGACTTCACTCCATTGCCATCAGTCCGCACACGGATTTGTGCTACCCCATACTCTTCGCGTGCCGTCAACGGGAAACTCAATGTGGTTTTTGCATCCGCCGCAAGCTGTACTGTGCGCTTTCCATCAGCGATTGCAGCAGGGCCGATGCCTTCAACCTGCACTTGGAACTGCCCTGCTTTCCCTGTGTAGTTACTGATATCCAGCGTAACCGTGGCGCGATCCCCCGGTGCCATCACACGCGGCATGCTGGCTTCCGCCACAATCGGTGCACGCACCACCACTTCAGCCGATTGCTGGCCGAATGTGGAGTCGGAATACACCAGGCTAGAAACACGCAAGGTACCATTGAAATCAGGCACAGGCAGGCTGACCTTGGCATTGCCTTTGGCATCCAGCTTGACGGCACCCGAGTACAAATCCACGGTTTGCACACGGGCGGTGGGTCTGCGTGCCTGCGGCAACGCACTCAAGCCCATATCACCACCGAAGCGCAGCTTGGCAAGAGTGCCATCAAAACTTTCAATGACGCGTCCATAAATATCGTAGGCATCGACGCCTAAACGCCGTTGCGCAAAAAAGTGCGTGGATGCATCAGGCACAGGGAAACGTGTGATATTCAGAATCCCCACATCCACTGCCGATACCGTGGCATGCGCCGTTTTTCCCGCCAGTTCCGGCGCACTTAGCGTGACCTGCAAAGGCTGATCTGGCTGCATTGTTGCATTCGCAGAAAGCGTGACCTGCACGCGTCGGTCACGGCGATCCATTGGAACATGCGCCACACCAACCGCACGCGCTGGCGTGACCTTGCTGATTGCACTACCTCCACGGAAAACCAAGGCAGTGACATACACATCATGCCGTTCCCAGTCTTGACTGACAGGAATGGAAACAACCGTCCCCTGCTTGATATCCAGTGACTGCACATACAGCATGCGATCACTTTCCACGATCACCATGCCCTTGCCTGGATGCGGTGGGGTCAATGTGGCTTTCAACGTATCGCCTGCACGGTAGCTTGTTTTATCAAGCGCCACTTTCACTTTGTCGGGACGTGCATCCAGGCCACGGTTAGCATCACCCCATCCCCAACCTGCCTGGAAGGGATAACGCATCGTCAATCTGGTATCCGGGTCATACACTTCAAGACGATAATCTCCCCACTCGACTTGCGCATTAAAACGTGTCGCAGTGGTAGCAAGATCCAATGTTTGTGTCCGCACGGTTTCATAGCGCCGGGTGAAATCGTATTGCCAACCACTGTTATCGTCGTGCTGCCAGCGGTAATCACGATGTTCACGCACCAGTTTTACTTGCACCGCTTTTACCGGTTTGGCTTCACCGTCATGCGCAAAACGCTGAATCTCGAAGCCCGCACTGGTATTGGCATTGACCCCTTCAGCAGGATCAAACAATGGACGCACGCCCACCAAGGCATCGGCCGGCCACACGGTGCGGGTGATACTGCGATTGACAGTGCGTCCACCACTTTCATACAAACTGCCAAACAACGTGACACGTACAGGGGTGTCCCCTTTAATGGATTCAGGTAGTGGGATGTCCTGGTGTAATTCGCCCTTGCTATTCAGTGTTTCATCCACCACATCCGCATCATCATTGGACAAACTGACGGTTGGGTCACCAAAAAACCAGCCTTTGGTTGCTTTTGGAACCACATCATCCAAAGGATGCTGATCAACCGCCAGTGTCATTTTTGCAGTAAAACGATTCTCGCTTGCCGGTGCACCATACAGATACGCGCCCTTCGCCTTCACACGTAATGGTTTGCCGCGTTGCAGGCGTTTTTCAGCAACGAGCAGATCCAGTTTCATGCGCTCAGGCAGAAACTCCTCGATATGCAGCTGCATCCCTTGCACAGCCTCTTTACTTGCAGGATCTGTGCGGAACTCAACACGCCAACGTCCTGTAGGAGCTTCTGCAGGAATGAGGTGCTCAAATGAAAAAAATCCCTGCGCTTTGGGTTCAATGCGCGATTCAATAAACGTTTTGCCGTCGGGCTGTTTCAAACGAACAAACAGTGATTGCGCCTTATCACCCTTGGCTGGCACCGGCTTGCCATCAAAATCGCGTAGCAATGCCAAGATACGCACCTGCTCACCGGGGCGATACAAATCACGTCCTGACCATGCGAACACATCGAACCAGGCGTGTTCGCGCCCGGCCACCGAGAACTCCGACAGATCCAGTGCTGGCTGATTGAACGGCAGCAGCGACATGTCTTTGCTGCGCATTGCCGTCAACACATGGCCTGCATCGAGGGTGTAGTTCAACAGTGCATTGCCGTTTGCATCTGTCTTGCCTTTGAAAACCGGCTCACCCCGTGCATTGAGCACCGTCAAATCCACACCATTCAAGGCTTCGCCATTCGCCAATGCAGCGGTATGCACAAAAACCTTGTCTTTGTAAGCACGCACATGCAGGCCGATATCGCTAACCGTGAACCAAGCCACTTCAAACTCACCCTTGAAGCTGCCGGTTTTTTTCATCACCGCAAAATACAGCCCGGGTTTTTGTAACTCACTGATCGACTGAATGGGCAAATACGTCAGTACACGCTCATTGCGTTCGCCGCCCAAGATAAAACGATTGACATACACCGGCTCCGCCAGCTTCGAGATTGGTTGCTGGCCATTCTCATCGTCGTCGTCATACCACGATGCATCCAGTTCCCAATTACTCCGCCGCCCGTTTTGTTGATACTCAACAAAAAACCGACTCAACGCGCTGTCACGAACACGCAAAAACTCAACGTCAACTTCATCCACATTGATGGACACCACAGGCAAGCCACGTGATTCTTTTGCAGGAATCACACTGCCTTGTGAAGCAAAGCCAACAACCGGCTCCAGCTCACCGGTGAAGACTTTCAGTTCAACCAATCTGCCCAAGGTGCTGCCATCAGCAGCAGCCAGATGGCCGGAAACAGTAATGGCATAGGTCTTGTTCGCTTCCACATAAGGAAAGCGAAGCACTTTTCCGTTATCACTCAGCACCCAACCGCTACCGTCTTTATGCTCGGCATCAATCTGCAGCAATGCGTCGAAGTCCTGCCTTCCCTCCAGAGCTTGGGAAAACTCAATGGCGATTGTCAGATCGCCATACCGCTGCGCTGGCCATGCACGCACAACCGCAAAGCCTTCAACGTCAGCACGTTCAGCTTTAATCGCTTCACCACCCGCCTCAGGCAACTGCCCCTGTGTGTTGGGCTGACAAGCCGTCAGCAAAGCAAGCATGCAAACAAAAAACACCTGCAATACTCGAAAAGATACGCGCGGTAAGGGCATCATCCTGGAACCCCGTCTGAAAGAGTGATTCAGAAGTATAGTGCCGACACAACGAACTTTTCATTCGGCATAAAAAAGCCCGGTCAGCAGACCGGGCTTTTGCGTACTTTCAAGTTTGATACCGATTATTCGGAATCACTGGCCGAAGCTGCATCCACAGCAGATGTTTCGTCGTCTTCATCCAGGGAAGCATCCAGACGTTCGATCGCTTGCAGCTTCTCACCATCGGCCAAACGCATCAGGGTGACCCCCTGCGTATTACGCCCGACTTGTGAAATCGCCGATGCCGGAGTGCGTACCAAGGTGCCACCATCCGAAATCAACAAGACGTCATGATGATCGGTCAACTGAATTGCGCCAACCAATGCGCCATTGCGGTCGCTGGTTTTCATTGCAATCACGCCTTGCGTGCCGCGCCCCTTTTTCGGGAACTCATCCAGCACAGTGCGCTTGCCATAACCGTTTTCGCTGGCGGTGAGAATATCGCCATCACCTTCCTGCACGATCAGGCTGACCACATGTTCGCCCTCGGCCAGCTTCATGCCACGCACGCCGGTGGCGGTGCGTCCCATGGAACGCACGGTCTCGCCGTCGAAGCGTACTGCCTTGCCATTGCTGGCGAACAACAGGATATCGCGCGTGCCGTCGGTCAGCTGTGCATTCACCAAGGCATCGTCTTCGGCGAGATTGATTGCAATTTTGCCGCGTGCCAGCTTGAAGGCATATTCGGTCAATGGGGTTTTCTTCACCGTGCCGTTCTTGGTGGCGAAGAACACGAACTTGCCTTCCTCATACTCACGCACGGGCTGCACCGCCTGCACCTTTTCGCCTTCTTCCAGAGGAATCCAGTTGATGATCGGGCGGCCACGCGCATTCGGCCCTGCTTCCGGTAGCTGATAAACCGGCAGCCAGAACACACGCCCACGGCTGGTGAAGGTGAGCAGGGTGTCATGTGTATTCACTAACCACAGTTGGTCAATGAAATCTTCATCCTTGGTAGCAGCGGCATTGCGCCCCTTACCACCACGCCGCTGCGCACGATAAGCCGTTGCCGGTTGACGCTTGGCATACCCTGCATGCGAAAGCGTCACAACAACATCTTCCGGTGCAATGAGATCAAGAATATCGAGATCTTCTTCAGAGGCCCGAATTTCACTGCGGCGCTCATCATTGAACTCGGCTTTCAGATCACGCAGTTCTGTGCGAATCACATCCAGCAACACGTCCGGGTTTTCCAAAATACGGATCAAACCGGCGATTTCTTCCAACAACTGGCGGTACTCATCCGTCAGTTTTTCCTGCTCCAGCCCTGTCAGGCGGTGCAGGCGCATTTCCAGAATCTGCTGCGCCTGGGTTTCGGTCAGCTGATAGCCTGCAGCCAACAGCCCCACACCCTTGGGCAGATCTTCCGGCCGCGACGCTTCCGCCCCCGCTGCAGCCAAGAGTGAGCCAACCAAGCCTGGCTGCCACACCCGTGCCAACATGCGTTCTTTCGCCATGGCTGGGTTTTCCGATGTTTTGATCAACTCGATCATTTCATCGATATTGGCCAGTGCAACGGTCAAGCCTTCCAAGATATGCGCGCGGTTACGTGCTTTGCGCAATTCAAAAATCGTGCGGCGTGTCACCACTTCACGACGATGGCGCACAAAGGCTTCAAGAATCTGTTTGAGATTCAACAACTGTGGGCGACCATTAACCAGCGCCACCATATTGATGCCGAATACCGATTCCATCTGCGTTTGCAGATACAGGTTATTCAGCACGACTTCGGCTGATTCACCCCGCTTGATTTCGATATAGATGCGCATGCCGTCCTTGTCGGACTCGTCGCGCAGCTCACTGATCCCTTCAAGCTTCTTTTCTTTGACCAGCTCGGCGATCTTTTCGATCAGCTTGGCCTTGTTCACCTGATACGGAATCTCGGTGACGATGATCGACTCGCGCCCATTGTCGGCTACTTCAATGTCGGCCTTGGCACGCATCCGCACGCGCCCCTTGCCAGTGCGATAGGCAAGGTGAATACCGCCCACACCATTGATAATGCCGGCTGTGGGAAAATCCGGGCCGGGGATGTACTCCATCAGCCCATCAATATCGATTTCTGGGTTGTCAATCAGTGCGATTGTGGCATCCACCACCTCGCCAAGATTGTGTGGCGGGATATTGGTGGCCATGCCCACCGCGATACCTGCCGAGCCATTGATCAGCAAATTAGGCACGCGCGTCGGCATGACCCTCGGCTCTAATTCTTTCTCGTCGTAGTTGGGCTGGAAATCAACCGTGTCTTTGTCGATATCCGCCATCAACTCATGGCTGAGCCGCGACATGCGGGCTTCGGTGTAACGCATCGCCGCTGGGCTGTCGCCGTCAATCGAACCGAAGTTACCCTGCCCGTCCACCAGCATGTAGCGCAACGAAAACGGTTGCGCCATGCGTACCAGCGTGTCATAGACCGCAATATCACCATGTGGGTGATATTTACCGATGACGTCACCGACGATACGTGCGGATTTGTAATACGGTTTATTGCTATGCGCGCCCAGTTCATTCATGGCGAACAGGACGCGGCGATGTACAGGTTTCAAACCATCACGAACATCGGGAAGCGCACGCCCCACGATCACGCTCATTGCGTAATCGAGGTAGCTGCGCCGCATCTCGTCTTCCAGTTTGACGGGGATGATTTCCTTGGCGAGATCGGCCATCGTTTATCCGTTTCAGCGAAATGTCAGGCCCGCAATGCGCATGCACGAAACACATCATGCAAAGGAATAATTGCGGGAAAGGTTGCAACGCTGAAGTATAGCATTTTCAGGCACCTAAAGCACCTGCGCGGCTTGCTGAATCAAGCATTTAGTGCATCAAAACACTGCTGCATACGCTGTTGATCGGGGCGTTCAACCCCCCCTTTTTCGGTCACGATGGCATCAATCAAGTCATGTGGCACAACATCAAACACCGGATTCCATGCACACACCCCTTCAGCCACCGTGCGCTGACCTTGGAATGTCAGTAATTCCGCAGGGTCACGCTCTTCAATTTCGATGGCATGCCCCGTATCCGTCGCCATATCCACCGTTGAAGAAGGCGCCACCACCATCACTTTCACACCGTGATAATTGGCGGCAATCGCCAACTGATACGTACCAATTTTGTTCGCGGTATCACCATTAGCACAAATGCGGTCGGCACCCACAATCACCCATTGCACATTGCCTGTTTTCATTAAATGCGAAGCCGCAGAATCGGCGATCAAGGTAGGCGCAATGCCATCTTGCTGCAGCTCCCATGCGGTTAAGCGTGCGCCTTGATTCCAAGGCCGTGTTTCAGTGGCGAAAACACGCTGGATGCGACCTTCGGCAACGCCAGCACGAATGACACCCAATGCTGTTCCGAAGCCGGATGTTGCCAACGAACCCGTATTGCAATGCGTCAGTACACCACTTCCCGAGGCAATCAGCGCTGCACCAGCACGCCCCATGGCGCGGTTTGCGGCAAGGTCTTCCGCGGCAATCGCCTTGGCTTCGCGCTCCAGAACATCACGCCAATCCTCGCCTGCATGCTGCAAGGCCGTCCGCATACGCGCCAATGCCCATGCCAGATTCACAGCGGTAGGACGTGCGGCATTCAATCGCTGGAGGGCTGGCTCGATGGCCAACAATGCCGCGGCCCCTGTGCTTGCCTGTACCGCCTTGCCTGCCAATACCACGCCCCATGCAGCGGCAATACCGATTGCGGGCGCCCCGCGCACAGTCAAGGCATGAATGGCGGAAGCTACCTCATCGCTGGTCGTGCAGATTTCATGGTGCACGGTAAATGGCAGTACGCGCTGGTCAAGAAGCTGCAGCGCATCGCCTAACCAATGGATGGGGCGAATATGGTCGTAGCGGTCGTAATCGAAAGAGGCGGTCATCATTCGCTCATTATCGGTGATTTCTCAGCCGTCCTGCCCAGCTTTATGCCTGCGCGAAATCAAATGCCAAAACATCGGCAATGCGGTTGGTTTGCAGCATAGTCATCAGAAGCCGATCCACACCCAATGCCACGCCAGCGCAGTGCGGCATCGCTGGCAAAGCTGCGAGAAAGCGTTTATCAATCGGTGGAAGCACACTGCCACGGTGCGTGCGAATGGCGTGGTCACGTTCAAAACGCGTGGATTGCTCCTGCGCATCCCCCAATTCGTGATAGCCATTGGCCAGCTCAACCGCCCCTAGATACAGCTCGAAACGCTCGGCCACCGGAATGCTGCCGTAACGGATACGCGCCAATGCAGCCTGCGTGGCTGGCCAATCGTGCACCACAGTCATTACATCCTGCGGAAACAGCGGTTGGATGCGATGCGTCATGAGCAGATCAAGCCAATCATCACGCGTCAGTCCTTCTGGCTGAATACCGACATCACCCAGTGCATTCTGCAACTCCGCCATACTTGCAGCAAAAGGATCAAGCCCAAGTGTGTCTTGATAGAGTGCCTGATATGTCACAACACGCAGCGTGGCATCACGCCCAACCAGTGCCAGTGCGGCGCGTACGATGTCGGCGGTTTCCTGCACCAATTGAAGGTGATCCCAACCCACGCGATACCACTCCAGCATAGTGAACTCGGGATTGTGCCGACCACCAGCTTCGCCATTGCGAAATACCCGCCCTAGCTCATAGCAATCACCGACACCTGCCGCCAATAGACGTTTGAGCGGATATTCCGGGGAGGTACGCAGCCAGCGTAATCTGCTACCAGCATCCACATGCCCACTGAAATGCGTCTGGAAGCTATCGATATTCGGCTCGGTATTGCCTGCTTCCGACAGTATCGGCGTTTCCACTTCCAGTACATCGTGTTGGGCGAAATACGCACGAAACAACGCATTAAGCTGCGCACGCAGTCGCAATGCCTCAATCATGCGCGCAGCTCCAGCGGCAACGTCAACATATCACGCTGATCATCACGATAACCTTGTTGCTGATAGAGCGTTTTAGCGCGGGCATTATGATGATTGACTTCCAGCCGCACTGCGCACATGCCCTGTGATTGTGCAAACGTCTGGACTAGATTCAACGCCTGCTTGCCCAAGCCACGCCCGCGTGCAGCCGGCACAAGATACAACTCATCCAGAAGTGCAAAACGCCCGCCCTGCTCCATGCTGAAACACCAGCCCAAGGCCGCATAACCAGCCACTGAAAGGTCATCACTTTCCAGTATCAACAATGCGCCATGTGCTGTGCTTTCAAGCAATAACGAGAGCCCGTGTTGCACACGCGACGCATCAAACGGAATGGCATCTTCCTCATAAAATGCACGCAACATTTGCAGCAGAAGCTCTTTTTCATCGCTACGTGCGGGGCGCATGCGCAGTGTTGTTGCCGTCATGCCCGATCAACCTTCATGTGCATCAAGAAAGGCCAACAGTGCAGCCTCATCCCAGATAGAAACCCCCAACTCCTGCGCCTTGACCAGTTTGGAGCCAGCCGCTTCACCGGCAACAACCAGTGAGGTTTTTTTCGACACACTGCCCGCCACTTTTGCACCAAGGGCTTCCAAGCGCGCACCGGCCTCATCACGCGTCAGGGTCGTCAGACTTCCCGTCAGGACAACGGTTTTACCCAGTAATGGGCCTTCACTTGCGCGTTGCGGCACCCCCTCTGGCCACTGCACGCCTGCTTCTTGCAGTGCCATCACAACATCACGCTGATGCGGCTGCGCAAAAAAATGGGCGATGCGTGCAGCGACCACGGGGCCTACATCTGGTACCTGCTGCAAAGCGGCTTCATCGGCCTGCATCAAAGCGGCCAAACTGCCAAAATAACGCGCCAAGGTTTTGCTGGTTGCTTCACCAACATCGCGGATTCCCAGCGCATACAACAAGCGATCCAGTGTTGTACTGCGACTGGCAGCAATCGCAGCCACCAGATTTTCTGCCCACTTTGTTGCAATTTTTCCAGCTTTAACGGTATCAGGCAGCTCGCCAGCAGCCTCATCAGCACGCTGCTTCATTGCCACGAAATCATCTACCTGCAAGTGATAGATATCGGCGATGCTATGCACGAAACCGTATTCCACTAAGGCATCCACGAAACGCTCACCCAAGCCTTCAATATCCATGGCGCGACGAGAGGCAAAGTGCAGCAAGGCTTGCTTGCGTTGTGCTGGACAGACCAAGCCACCAGTACAACGCGCCACCACTTCACCCTCTAAACGCTCAACCAATGAGCCGCAATCCGGGCAATGTGTCGGCATGACCCAAGGTTGCGTATGCGGCGGACGTCGTTCTTCAATCACGCGCACCACTTCTGGAATCACATCGCCAGCGCGCCGCACGATGACCGCATCGCCCACACGCACATCAAGACGTGCCACTTGATCGGCATTGTGCAAGGTGGCGTTGGTGACCACCACACCTGCCACCTGGACTGGCGCTAAGCGCGCAACCGGAGTCACTGCACCCGTGCGCCCAATTTGCACATCAATGGCTTCCACCGTAGTGGCTTGCTCCTGCGCGGGGAACTTATGCGCAATGGCCCAGCGTGGCGCACGTGCCACAAAACCCATCGCCTGCTGCTGTTCATACTGATCCAGCTTGTACACCACGCCATCAATGTCGTACGGCAGATTGTCGCGTTGAGCCGCAATGTCGTTGTAGTAATTCAACAGCCCTTGTGAGCCAGAAGCCGTTGCCACCCATGGACTGACGGGTAACCCCAATGTGCGCAACCACTGCAGGGTTTGCGAATGTGTGGGCGGCAGTGCCGATGACACGTCCCCAAGTGCATAGGCATAAAACGCCAGAGGGCGCTGTGCGGTGATCCGTGAATCAAGTTGACGCAAAGAACCTGCCGCACCATTGCGCGGGTTGGCTAAAGTTTTTTCGCCATGCGCACGCGCCCAGGTGTTGTAAGTCTCAAACCCTGCGCGCGGCATATACACTTCGCCACGCACTTCCAACACGTCGGGCACATGATCGCCACGCAGACAGAGGGGAATCGCCTTGATCGTGCGCAGATTAGCGGTCACATCTTCGCCAGTGCTGCCATCCCCACGGGTTGCGCCTCGCACAAAGCGCCCCTGTTCGTAGCGCAAACTGATCGCCAGCCCATCGAACTTTGGCTCTACCGAAAAAGCCGGTGCCACAAGCCCCAGTTCTTTTTCGATACGTGCAACAAACTCCATGACTTCTTCGTCACTGAACGCATTGCTCAGCGACAGCATTGGAACCACGTGCACCACTTCATCAAAGCGCCCTGATGCCAAGGCCCCCACACGCCGTGTGGGTGAGTCTGGGTCAGCATATTCCGGATATGCTGCTTCCAATGTATCCAGTTCGCGGAGTAGCGCATCGTACTCCGCATCTGGGATTGTTGGCGCATCAAGCACGTGATAACGATAGTTGGCATCCTGCAATGCCTGCCGTAAGGCATCAATGCGGGCAGAAATATCACTCATTGTGAAAGCTACCAGCGGGTGGTTTTCGTCAATGCGGGGGCAGCATGTTGCCGATCATAAGTACGCAATTCTTCGCGCACATGTTGAATGCGTTGCCGCCCCAGCGCATTGCGTTCTTCGTCAAGAACAATACCGTCCAGCAAGTCAGCCATGCGCTGCGCGGCAGGCTCCATGGTTTCCCAGGCTTCCAGGGCAGACACGGGGGCGGGTAAGGTCAGAAAGAAAGCGATTGCGGGAGTTTCCACATCGGCGATATTCGCCAAATCAAAGCTTCCGGGCTTGATGATATTGGCCACACTGAAAATAGGCCCGGCTTCGGGCCGTCCATCCACAAGTCGGTGAAAAATATCCATATAGCCCAAGGTCAGACCGGCTTTTTCAGCGGCCACCACAATATCCGGCCCGTGCAGGCGGCTCCCGGCTTTTGCTGCCACATACAACGATACGATGCGATCAAATTGATCATTCGGGCGCATTCCTACTTGCATTTTCTGTGGCTCGGCTGGCAAGGGAAGCTCGTGCTGCGCCTGTTCCGCATCATTGCTGTGCGCCGCTTCTGTGTGCTCGGTATCGTTAGCGATGTGATCAAAGCGCTCCCTATCGTGATGCGTTGATCGCCGTTTCCCCTGCCCCGATTTCTCGCTGCGACTGAAAAAAATAATCGCGGCAAAGAGCAACGAGATTGCAACTGCAATACCGATGCGTAACAGGGCCATCTCCGACATTCAACATTCTCCTTTCTTGGTTTTGCGGATTGCAGCAACACCATGTTGCTGCCAGACCGGCATTGTTTATACCGCACCTGCCAAACGCGCTGCTTCTGCCAAGTCTACCGATACCAAACGTGAAACACCGGGTTCGCGCATGGTGACACCTGACAATTGATGTGCAGCCTCCATCGTGGCCTTGTTATGGGTCACGAACAAGAACTGCACGGCTTCACTCATTTCACTGACCATGGCAGCCAGCCGTCCGACGTTGGCTTCGTCCAGTGGCGCATCCACTTCGTCAAGCAAACAGAACGGCGCAGGATTCAGCTGGAAGATGGCAAAAACCAGCGCCACCGCAGTCATGGCTTTTTCACCACCGGACAGCAGTGAAATGCTGGACACGCGCTTGCCGGGTGGACGCGCCATGATGGTGACCCCTGTATCCAGAAGATCATCACCAGTCAGCTCAAGGTACGCATGCCCACCACCGAACAGACGTGGATAGAGCTGCTGCACACCGCTGTTGACGCGATCGAAAGTATCTTTGAAGCGGCTACGGGTTTCACGGTCAATCTTGCGAATGGCCTCTTCCAAGGTTTCCAGTGCGGAGGTGAGATCAATGTTTTGCGCATCAAGATAGTCTTTGCGCTGCGCAGCTTCCGCATGCTCGGCAATGGCTGCCAAGTTCACTGGCTCAAGCCGACGCATTTTGCCATCCAGCTCGGTCACTGCCCGTTCCCATTGCGTGATGTCTGCGGCATCTTCCAGTGAAGACAGCAGATCATCCATCACGAATCCAGCTTCATTCACTGTCGTGCTGAATTGCTCGGCTTTCAGTACCAATGCCTGTTGATCAAGACGCTGCTGCGCAATCGTTTCACGCTGTGTCAGAGCTTGTGCATCACGCTGCTGACGTACTTGTTCATGCTGCCGCAATTCGGCATCAATGCCCTCCAGTGCAGAGCGTGACTGCGCCAACTCACGATCAACACGGACACGCTCTTCCAGTGCGATTTGGCGTTCGCTTTCCAGTGTTTGCACGGGGGCATCCCCTTCTGCCAGTTGCGTCGCCAAATCCCCCAGACGGGCATCTAATTGCCCACGTTGCCCACCCATACGCTCCAATGCCTGCGCCAAGGCAACAACCTGCACACGTTGCGATTCAAGACTCAACGCCAATGCATGTGCAGCATCGCGTGATTCACGCGCTGCATTACGTGCTTGGTCACGCGATTCAACAAGATTGCGACGCTGTGCTTCCAAGGTTTGCCGGGCCACTTCCAAATCACCCATACGCGTCAGCGCATCTTCCACGCGGATGCGTGCTTCGGCGACTTGCTCTTTGTTGACGTCCAGCGTTTCGTCAATCTGCGCCAACTCGGCATCAATACGGGCAATGCGATTCCGTGCATTTTCCAGCCGACCTTGGTGGCTCTGTAACTGCCCTGCCAGCTCCGAAACATTGCGATGCGCCATGTATAACTGACGCTGCGCATCTTCTCGCTGCTGCTCGGCTTGTAATAAGGCATCACGCAGCTGTACTTGCTTGGCTTCCAGATCACGCTCGTGTTGCTGGAATTGTTCGATCTCAATACGCAGGCTTTGAATTTCCTTTTCACGCAGCAAAGCCCCCTGTTTGGCGGCACCTGAGCGTGTAATACGCATCCAGCCATCCCCCAAGCGCTCGCCACTGCGCGTGATGACAGAATCCCCTACCGGCAACTGCGCTTGCAATGCGCGTGCATCAGACAGTGTTTCCGCTGCATGCAAGCCTGCCAATAGACGGCGAATTGCACGCGGCCCCTGCACTTTGGCAGCCAATGATGTGATGGGGTAATGCGTGCCGTCATCAGCATCGGCAGCGACCAAGGCCAAACGCCCTTCCCCCAGCTCGCCTAAGGCATCCACCAATGTTTCAGGCGCATCCACCAAAACAGCTTCGATCAGCTGCCCAAGCGCGGACTCCACTGCATTTTCCCAACCAGTCTCCACGTGCAGGCGCTCACCAACGCGCACGGCATCATGGAGGCCATGTGTTTGCAGCCAATGTGCAGCCGCGCCCTTTTCTTGCCCAAGTGCGGCAGCCTGCAGTGTTTCCAACGAAGCCAGACGCCCGCGTGCCGTTTGTGCTTGCTTGCGTAGCTCAGCCAGCTCCGACTGCGTGCGGCGTTGTTGCTCCTGAAACTCCGCACTCTTGTGCTTGCGGGTTTCCACGTCTTCGGTCAAGGTTTCAAGCGACTCCTTGCGGGTATCGTGCTCAATTTTCAGCTGCTCAAAGCCGTCAGCTAATGCATCCAGATTCAATGCTGCACGTTCGTCACGCAATTGATGGCGCCGACGATCCGCATCCAAAATCTGTCGATCGAGATGTTCAATACGTGTGCGTTCAACATCACCTGCACGTGCCGCTTCGGCTTGTTCGCGGCTATGGATTTCCCAGCCCTGCTGCCAATCAGCAAGTTTGCTCTCGGCATCCCGCCAGGCATCTTGCCGCAGTTCATCTTCTTCTTGCATCAACGCAAGCCGGGGCTCGGCATCCGCCACCGCTTCTCGCAGTACATCCAGTTTTTGCTGGTCACCGCTGATGGTATGACCTAACTCTGTCAATGCCGTCAGGGCTTCATCACGCGCCCGCTGCAAACGCACAGACAGTTCACGCTGGTGCGTGATTTGTTGTTCGATGCGTGCCAACTGGCTACCCACCTGATACACCGCCGCTTGTGCGGCATTCAATGCATCACTGGCTTCTTCACGTCGCCCTCGCCCTGTTTCAATCTCGGCTTCAGCGTGCCGTTGTTCGGCAATCAATTGCTCCAGCCGGGTTTCTTCGCGCAGCAGTTTTTCCTGTAGCCCCTGCAAACGCACGTCCAACGTCCGGAACTCCAGCGCCTTCCATTGCGCATCTTTAATTTTGCGTTCTTCTTGCAGCGCCGTGTATTGCTCGGCCTGCCGTGCTTGCCGCGCCAGATGCTGCAATTGTTTGTCTACTTCCTCACGCAAGTCACCCAAGCGATCCAGGTTTTCACGGGTATGGCGAATGCGTGTTTCGGTTTCTTTGCGGCGCTCTTTGTATTTCGAAATCCCGGCCGCTTCTTCTAAGTAAACACGCAGTTCTTCGGGCTTAGCATCAATCACTTGCGAGATCATGCCCTGCTCGATGATCGAATAACTCCGCGGCCCTAAACCTGTTCCCAGAAACAGGTCTGTAATGTCACGCCGGCGGCACTTCCCACCATTGAGGTAATAGGCACTTTGCCCATCATGACTGACAGTACGCTTGACCGAAATCTCATTGAAAGCGGCAAACTCACCGGTAATGGTGTGGTCGGAATTATCAAAAATCAGTTCAACACTGGCCTGCGATACAGGCTTGCGCGCGCTGCTGCCAGAGAAAATCACGTCTGTCAGCGAATCACCACGCAGACGGCTGGCCGCGCTTTCCCCCATCACCCAACGAATCGCATCGATGATGTTGGACTTGCCACATCCATTCGGCCCCACAATGCCGGTCATATTGGTCGGCAAATGCAGTGTGGTGGGGTCAACAAACGATTTGAAACCAGACAGCTTGATGGTGGAAAGACGCATGCGTTAATTCGCTTCTTCGGGTGTTTGTGCACGAATGACCAGCGCATGGATATCCGTCTGCATCATGTCGCCAAGCGCAGCATAAACCAGACGATGCCGTGCCAAGGGCAATTTTCCTACAAAGCGGTTGCTGACGATATGCACACTGAAGTGCCCCTGCCCTAAACGGCTCCCCGCATGCCCTGCATGTTTATGGCTATCGTCTTGAATTTCAATTGAAACAGGCGACAAGGCCGCTTCCAGTAGCTCACGCATTTGGGCGATACGCAGCGGGTTAAGGCGTGGGATATCCGCTTCAGTCCACGCTGACATCAGGGTAAAACCTTCAAAAACGGGCGTACTTCAACACGCGCATAAACACCAGCGGCGCAATAGGGGTCTGCTTCCGCCCACTCCTTGGCTTCAGCCAGTGAAGGAAATTCAGCAATCACGACGCTCCCAGAAAACCCCGCAGGCCCGGGGTCTGCGGCATCAATTGCCGGGCATGGGCCTGCCACGAACAGGCGCCCTTCATCCCGCAATACCAGTAAACGCGCCAAATGATCGGCACGTGCCGCCAGGCGCTTTTCCAGGACATTTGAGCCGTCATAGCCTTCAATCACATACCACATCTGCCATCATCTCCATGAATCATTGCCGTATTGTAGTCGCTTGCCAGTAGACAGCCGCCCTTTCTCCGCTTAATCTTTGCCGGTCTGTAATGGCTGCGTTTTACGGTTTGCGTCCTGTCTGGTGGTTTCACCGCACAGCGCCCGATCATTCAGCTCTCACCACCCGATGTGATACTGCATTCATCACAGTATGCGTTTCGGCTTGGTGCCATTGAACATCATGCCCGGCCGCTTGCGGCCTTTGCGACAGGTGCTGCCCGGAGGGGGCCGCCAAGCGATGACATCCGAAACCAGCAGCGGCGCGCACGCCGAGGCACATCCACACAAACTGGGCTTCCACCCTGAACAGCAGGTCGTTCCTCAACAACAGGAAATCCCGCTGGCGGTGGTGCTTGGCCAGCCAGTGGTGGAAATCCCAAAGGATTTGTATATCCCGCCGGATGCGCTGGAGGTCATTCTGGATGCCTTCGAAGGCCCGCTGGATCTGCTGCTCTACCTGATTCGCCGTCAAAACCTGGACATTCTTGATATTCCCGTCGCGGAAATTACCCGCCAATACGTGGACTACATTCAGGCCGTGCACGAAATGCGTTTCGAGCTGGCGGCCGAGTATCTGGTCATGGCAGCGATTCTGGCTGAGATCAAATCACGCATGCTGTTGCCACGTCCACCAAGTGAGGAAGGCATTGAGGATGACCCCCGTGCTGATTTGGTGCGCCGCTTGCAGGAATATGAACGCTATAAAAAAGCAGCCGAAGATCTGGACACCCTCCCCCGACAAGAACGCGACACCAGCGTGGCCAGCGCGTTTGTTCCCGAACGTGCATCCGTACGCCTGCCGCCACCAGTAGAATTGCGCGAAATGCTGCTGGCCTTGCATGATGTTTTCAAACGTGCCGAGCTATTCAGCCAACATGCCATCAAGCGCGACGCGCTGAGTGTTCGGCAACGCATGGGGGAGCTGCTGGAACGCCTGACTGATGGGAGTTTCCATCGTTTTGAGTCATTGTTTACCGTTGAAGAAGGCAAACTCGGGGTTGTGGTGACTTTTCTTGGCCTGCTGACCCTAGCAAAAGAGCAACTGATCGACATTGTGCAAGAAGCCCCCATGGCACCGATTTATGTGAAATCACTGGCTTCTGCTGATACTTCAACATTGGATACGCTGTCCAGCGAGTTTGATGACCCGCTTTCTGTCGAACCAAACGCATGACCACACTTGATCAATCCCTTGTGACCCGGATTGTGGAAGCCGCGCTTCTGGCATCTACACAGCCACTTTCCTTGGTGCAGTTGAAAAGCTTATTTCCACTTGATGAAGCCTTGCCCGATAACAGTGTGGAAGCTGCGCTTCTGGAGCTGCAAGCGGCCTGCGCCGAACGGGGTGTTGAAGTGGTGGAAGTGGCCAGCGGCTGGCGTTATCAAGTCAAAACCGAGGTACATCCCTGGGTCGCACGCCTCTGGACGGAACGACAGACCAAATACACCCGCGCCACTCTGGAAACATTGGCGCTGATTGCCTATCGCCAACCCATCACCCGTGGCGAAATCGAACAAATCCGTGGTGTCACCGTTAATAGCAGTATCATTAAGGCACTGGAAGAGCGCGATTGGATTCGCGTGGTGGGGCATCGCGATGTCCCCGGCAAACCTGAATTACTGGCCACCACCAAAACCTTTCTTGATTATTTCGGCTTGAAGCGGTTAGACGAATTACCTCCACTTTCCGAGCTGAAAGACATTGGCGAACTGGAGCCGCAACTTCCATTTGAAGCAGCGATTCCTGTTGCAGGCGCCGCTACCAGCAAGGATGCGGAAACACCGGCAAGTCAAACAGATACCCAACCCAACCACGATGCGCCTACCGAAGAGGCGCCTCGTTTCAACAACGAAGCAGACCGACATTCTGTTTCCATTTCCCCAAGAGACGACGCGCAACCCGCCTCGTCGGAGTCTATTGATGAGTAACGAAACACCTCGCCGCCCCCTGAGCCTGAAAAGACATGAAACTGCACCCTCTGTCGATGCCAGCCGCATCACCGAGCGTCTGCATAAAGTATTGGCGCAGGCAGGACTTGGCTCCCGCCGTGCACTTGAACAGCGCATCGCAGATGGCATGATCAAGGTTAATGGCGAAGTCGCACAAACCGGCATGAGCATCAGCGGTGGCGACAAAATTGAAGTGGATGGCAAAACCTTCGTCGCCAGTGCCCTCACCGACCCTTCCCGCGTACTGATGTACAACAAGCCTGAAGGCGAAGTCACCACACGCGAAGACCCAGAAGGCCGACCAACGATTTTTGATTCCCTGCCCAACCTGAAAGGCGCACGCTGGATCGCCATTGGTCGGCTTGATATCAACACCACCGGCTTGCTGCTGCTGACCACCGATGGTGAGTTGGCCAATGCCATGATGCACCCAAGCCACGAAGTAGAACGCGAATATGTATGCCGTGTTCGCGCCCCGGAAGGTGACGAGAACGTCAGCGATAAAATCGTTGATCGCTTGGCGCGTGGTGTCGCTTTGGAAGATGGCCCAGCCAAATTCGACGAAATCGAGCGTGTCAGTGGTTCAGGTTCTGCTGGCGAGAGCAGCCATGACTGGTTCCGCGTTCTGCTGAAAGAAGGCCGCAACCGCGAAGTGCGCCGTTTGTGGGAATCACAAGGCTGCCAAGTATCCCGCCTGAAGCGTATTCGCTATGGGCAAGCCCGACTGCCGCAGCCGTTACTGCGTGGTCAATCACAAGAATTACCACAAGCGGAAGTCGATGCCCTGCGTAAAGCCATGGGACTGGAAGATGACGGCACACCCTCTGCGCTGACACTGATGCCAGTACTTGGGCAGCGTAAGGCGGGTAAAACCGTGGTCGCAGGCAATGCCCGCAGCCACGGCTATGTGGGCGGACACACCACGGCAGATGAAGGGCGCGAACTGCGACGCTTTGATCACATGCGTGAAGACCGTGGTCGCCGTGGTGGCAAAAAGCCTTCCGGCGGTTTGACTGTCAGCGGTGACCAAGCTGCTGCTCAACGTGATAAGCGCATGAAAATCAAAGGACCACGCCAACCCGGCCAGCGGATGCGTCCCGGCGAACAACGTGGCGCAGAAAACCCAGCAGCAATGCGCACATGGTTTGTCCCCGATGGTGTCGATACAGGCCCTTCAGGACATCGCAACCCAGGCAACCGTGGTCCCAGAAAATTCACTGGAAAACCCCGTGCACAAGAAGGCGGGTTTAACCCGGATGCACCGCGTCCACCGCGTGGTCCACGCCGTGAAGGTGGTTTCAACCCCGATGCGCCGCGCCCACCCCGTGGTCCACGCCGTGAAGGTGGTTTCAACCCGGATGCACCGCGTCCACCCCGGGGTCCACGCCGTGAAGGTGGTTTTAACCCGGATGCGCCGCGTCCACCACGGGGTCCGCGCCGTGAAGGTGGTTTTAACCCGGATGCACCACGTCCAGCACGGGCACCAAAGCCTTACGGGCATCCAGATAACGCGCCATTCTTCCCTTCAGACCATAGCGGCGGGGGCTTCAACCCCTATGCAAATCATTCTGATGTTCGTCGCCCACGCGGCTCCAAGCCGGGTGGAAATGGACCAGGGCGTGATCCACGTGGCCCCCGTCCGGGTGGCGGCGCAGGACGTGGCGCGCCAAGGAAAGGTCCGCGCTAACCACAACGGTAGTTCACAACAGCAAAGGGCGTTCGCGCCCTTTGTTTTTATTACTTTATCGCTATTTATAGAACAATAAGAATCAGAAACGCGCATTTAATCCAATCAAGAAACAATTCATACTGAGCAGCACATGGGCTATAGGCCTTTCAACAACGGAGACTTCCATGAAACAAGTCCTGAGTACACTCACCGCCCCTGCTCGGCATTGGGTAGGCGATGGCTTCCACGTCCATGGCATGTTTAATTACAACGGCCCGAATGTGCCACTCCGTAGCCCTTTCTTACTCCTCGATTACGCCGCCCCCAGCACCTTCTCCCCCACCAGCGCACGCCGCGGGGTTGGGCAGCATCCACATCGCGGCTTTGAAACTGTCACCATCGTGTATGAGGGTGAAGTCGAACATCGCGACTCCACAGGCAATGGCGGCATCATTGGACGTGGTGATGTGCAATGGATGACAGCCGGTAGCGGCATTTTGCACGAGGAGTTTCACTCACCAGCCTTCGCTGAACGTGGCGGCACATTTGAAGTCGTGCAGCTCTGGGTGAATCTGCCAGCAAAAGATAAGTCTGCGCCTGCGGCTTATCAGGCGATTTTGAATACGGATATTCCTGCCATTGCATTACCCGATGAGGCAGGACAGTTGCGCTTGATTGCCGGGCAATATGCACAGCAACAAGGCCCTGCGCGCACCTTCACCCCCATGCATGTCTGGGATCTGCGCCTGCATGCTGGCAAACGCGTTCAGTTGCCACAACCAGAAGGCTGGAGTACCCTGCTGGTGATGCTCTCTGGCAGCGTCAAGCTTAATGACAACACGCCGTTGCAGGGCAAAGAAATCGCTACGTTCTCGCAATCGGGAAGTCAGCTGGACATTGAAGTGGAAGAAGACAGTAAATGCCTGTTGCTTGCTGGTGAACCCATCCATGAACCGGTGGTTGGCTATGGCCCGTTTGTCATGAACAGCAAGCAAGAAATTTTGCAGGCGTTTGATGCGTTCAACCGTGGGGAGTTCGCCCCGATGCAATAGTCTGGGTATTGCTGCATTTTCCATTTGACAAACAGCATCGAGTTGTTTGCATCATTGACGACGGTCGCAGTTGGCGACCGTCATCATTTCTGGAGTCTGCAGTGGAATTTCGCACCATCATCGAACCTTTCCGTATTCATTCGGTTGCGCCATTACGCATTACCACCGAAGCACAACGCCGCGATGCCATCCGTGCCGCTGGCTATAACCTGTTTTCGCTGCATGCCGACGATGTGATGATTGACCTGCTGACAGACTCTGGTACAGGGGCGATGAGCCGTGACCAGTGGGCCGCCATTCAACATGGCGATGAGTCGTATGCGGGCAGCCCGTCTTATGACATCTTCCGCAACGCAGTACAAAACCTTTTCCCATTCCAGCACGTGATTCCCACACACCAAGGGCGCGCAGCCGAGAAAATCATCTTCACCGTATTGGGTGGCGAAGGAAAAATCATCCCCAACAACACACACTTCGACACCACTCGCGCCAATGTGGAATACACCGGTGCGCAAGCAGTGGATTTGGTGATTGCTGAAGGGCGCGACCCCAGTAGCCAGCATCCATTCAAAGGCAATATGGACACCGCGGCCTTGGACGCCTTTCTGCAAGCCAATCAAGGCAAGGTGCCTGCGGTCTTCATGACCATTACCAACAACTCTGGTGGCGGGCAGCCGGTGAGTCTGGCCAATCTGCGTGAGACACGCGACGTTTGCAAAAAGCACGGTCTGCCCCTGTTTCTCGATGCCTGTCGTTTCGCTGAAAACGCATGGTTCATTCGTGAACGTGAAGCCGGGCAGCAAAACCGCGATGTCGCCGATATCGTGCGCGAAATGGCCTCACTTGCCGATGGCATGACCATGAGTGCGAAGAAAGACCCCATGGGCAATATCGGCGGTTGGTTGGCAGTCAATGACGACGCCCTCGCCGAGCAATGCCGCAATCTGCTGATTCTGACGGAAGGCTTCCCCACCTATGGCGGGCTGGCAGGCCGTGATCTGGAAGCACTTGCACAAGGTCTGAAAGAAGTTGTTGACCACGACTACCTGCGTTACCGCATTCGTTCCACGGCCTATCTTGGTGAAGCCTTGCTCAAATCTGGCGTACCTGTCATGCAGCCGATTGGCGGGCATGCGGTATACCTCGATGCACGCGCACTGTTGCCGCATATCAACCCCTTGCATTACCCCGGCCAATCACTGGCAGTTGCACTGTACGAAGCCGGCGGCATTCGTGGCTGTGAAATCGGCACGGTGATGTTTGGCAAACAACCTGACGGCAGTGAACAGGCAGCAGCAATGGATCTGGTGCGCCTTGCCATTCCACGCCGCACATATACGCAAAGCCATATCGACTATGTGATCGAAGCCTGCCAATACGCAGCCAGTCAAGCAAAGACACTCACGGGCTATCGCATCGTGTCGCAACCCAAACAACTGCGCCACTTCACTGCGCGTTTTGAGCCACTCCAGTAATGTCACAACCAACACGGGCACCGAAAGGTGCCCGTTTACTTCTCGCATGTCATTGATTGTGGCATCTGCAATTACAGATCCAACGCCACCTGCATCACCGTCATATCATCAGGGTCCACACTGACTGCAAAGCCTAAGTGTTTGCACATCCGCAGCATCGTGGTGTTTTCGCGCAAAACTTGCCCTTCAATAGCTTTCAGCCCAACACTGCGCGCGTATTCGATCATCATCTGCATCAACTTCCAGCCGATGCCATAGCCTTTCAAATCCGAGCGCACCAAGATGCTGTACTCGCCACGCTCGAAATTGGCATCGGCAAGCAAATGCACCACTCCCAACAATTCACCCGAATCGGTACCTAAACCAACAAGCGCAATGGAACGCGCATAGTCCAGTTGCGTCAAGCGTGCAATGAACTCATGGCTGAAATGCCGCACGGTGGAAAAAAACCGTAAGCGCAGGTCGTCATTGCTGATTTTCTCGAAGAAGTTGAGAAACATTGCCTCGTCTTCTGGTCGCACCGGACGCACAAACATGCGCTCGTTATCCTGCGCCAGATCCACCATGCGTTCCCATTCCGACGGATACGGGCGAATCACCATGCGTGAATGCCACGGCCCTTTGTTGGGCACGTCATCGCAGGCGGCAATGGTGATGCGTGCATCCACCGCCACCACACCATCACGGTCTGCCAACAGTGGGTTGATATCCAGCTCGCGTATCTGTGGGATATCCGCCGCCAATTGCGCCAATTTCACCAATATCAATGCCACCGCATGTTCGTCTGCGGCTGGTACATCGCGGTAGGCTTTCAGAATGCGAGAGACACGCGTGCGACCGATCAGTTCATGCGCCAAACGCAAGTCCAGCGGTGGAAGTGCCAACGCTTTATCATCAATCACTTCAACGGCTGTTCCACCACGACCAAAAACCACCACAGGGCCAAAGGTTGGGTCATCGGCCAAGCCAGCAATGAGTTCACGTGCCTTCGGTTTGATCACCATCGGCTGCACGGTAACGCCTTCGATACGTGCATCTGGGCGCAATGTACGGGCACGTTCGATAATCGACTTCGCCGCTTTTTTTACCGCTGTTGCAGTAGTGAGATTCAGGCGCACCCCATCCACATCCGACTTATGCACGATCTCGGGTGATAAGACTTTCAGGGCAACCGCCATGCCCTGTTCTAACCAATCTGCTGCAGCCAATACCGCATGTTCAGGGTCTTTAGCCAAAACGACTGGGGTAATCGGTATGCCATAAGCCTTCAAAACCTCGGCAACCTCCAATGGATCAAGCCACTGCCTTCCTTGCGCCAATGCCTGCTCAACCACCATACGGGCGGCGGCGGCATCCACTTCAAAGTCTTCCGGCAGGCTTGGGGGCGTTTCCATCAAGGCTTGTTGCGCCTCATGGTGCCGCACCAAGTACATATAACCGCGCACCGCATCGGCTTCGCTGGCATAGGTGGGCACACCTGCTTTCCCTAGCCGTGCAATCGAGGTGTCATCAGCGCCCAGCCAAACCCCAAGCACAGGTTTGCTGTGCAAGCTGCGTGGGCGTTTTTCCAGCAATTCGGCAACAGCTTCTGCGGTTGCCTGCGATGATGACAAGGCTGTTGATGCGTGCATCGCCAAGACCGCATCGTTTTCCGGGCTGGCTAATAACTGCGCTAATACGGCGGCATAGCGCTCGGCATCCGCATCGCCAAGAGCATCCACCGGGTTGGCCTGCGACCAGCCACAAGGAAGCAATGCGTCAAGCTGTTGCCTGGTGGCTGCATCCAGCGTGGCCAGGGTGCCCCCCATATCAATCAGGCGGTCTGTTGCCAGTACCCCCATGCCGCCGCCATTGGTCAGAATCGCCAATCTGCGCCCTTGCGTTGTACGCAAATGCCCCAGTGTTTCGACTGCCGAGAACAACTCATCCAGCGCCAGAACCCGCAACAGTCCTGCACGCCGAAACGCTGCATCATGCACCGCATCCGAACCTGCCAGCGCCCCCGTGTGTGTTGCCGCAGCACGTGCGCCATGCGTATGCCTGCCAGACTTCACCACGATGACTGGCTTTGCACGCGCCGCCGCACGCGCCGCCGACATAAACTTGCGGGCATCACCAATGGACTCGATGTACATCAAAATGGCGCGTGTCTTGCCGTCTTGTGCAAACCAATCGAGCAAATCACCCGCATCCACATCGCCAGCATCCCCCAGTGAAACCGCGGCAGATAACCCTACCCCCCGCGAACGCGCCCATTCCACCAAGCCCGAGGCAATGCTGCCTGATTGCGAGATCAGTGCGAGATCACCCGGCAATGCAGGCCCTGCCGAGAAGCTGGCATTCAATCGCGCATGCGGTGCCATCACACCAAGGCAATTGGGCCCAACAATGCGCACACCATGCTTGCGGGCGATGCGTAATGTTTTTTCCAACAATGAGCCAGCGCCCCGCCCCAACCCTGTTGTGACAATGATCGCTGCACGTGCGCCTGCTGCTGCCGCATCGGCAATCGCTGTTGGAACCTTATTCGGTGAAACCGCAACAATGACCAATTCCGGTTTGAATAAAAGTTTGGAAAAACGCGGCACGCTCGCAATGCCTGCAATCTGAGCATGCTTTGGATTGACAACACCGATTGGCCCAGCAAAACCAGCGGCCTGAAGATTCTGCAAAATCGTGCGTCCCAGCGAACGCTCACGCGGACTTCCCCCCACTAATGCCAGTGAGTGAGGTCGAAATACCGATTCCAGCGCGTAAATACCCATCAAATGTCATCCGACAAAACAAACGCATCCGCATCTTGCAGCGCAGGGAAACGCTGACGATGCGCAATCAGTTCAGCAGCCTGCAGGGTGGTTGTGGTGACCATTTCCACATCAGCTGCTTCACATAATGGCTGCCCCATGAAATCGAGTACGGCACTATCGCCGCTGTAATGCAGTTGATTGCCATCCACCCCAACGCGGTTTACACCCACCACAAAACTGAGGTTCTCAATCGCTCTTGCACGCAGCAGTGTTTTCCATGGATAGCTGCGAACGGACGGCCAGTTGGCAACATACAGCGCCAGATCATAGTCGGCCAACCCTGGCTGTCCTGCATCGAAATGATTACGCGAAAACACTGGGAAACGCAGGTCATAACAGACTTGCAGCAAAATTCGCCAGCCTTTCCAAGTCACCACAACACGCTCTTTGCCAGCGGCATAACGTGTGTGTTCTTTGGCAAAAGAAAAAAGATGGCGTTTGTCGTAATACGTCAATGCGCCGTCCGGGGTCACAAACAACATCCGGTTAAACACCCCATTATCCGTGCGTAATTGCACGCTGCCAGTGATGGCGGCATCAAGCTGCTGTGCTTGTTGTTTCAGCCATGCCACAGTGGAGCCATCCATGGTTTCCGCACGTTCAATCGCATCATTGGAAAAACCACTGGTGAATGTTTCTGGCAGCACCACAAGATCCGTGATCCCACGCAGTGAGGCCATCAAGCCACCGTAATACTCACGATTCGCAACGGGGTCATGCCAACGGCTATCACCTTGCACAATCGAAACACGCAGGTTTTGCATGGCGTACATCCTTTTTAAATATCAATCACGTGGGGTCAGGCACAAACGTCAGCACATTGCCATTGATGCAATAACGCTTGCCTGTGGGGGGCGGCCCATCATCGAAGACATGACCAAGATGGATACCTGAACTGGCGCTGCGTACTTCAATACGCTGCATGCCATGGCTGTTGTCTTGTAAAAATACCAGTGCATCCGCCACAGGTTCAAAAAAGCTTGGCCAGCCACAGGCGCTATCAAACTTGGCATCACTGCGGAACAGCGGTTTACCGGTAATTGGGTCGTAATACATCCCGGAGCGTGCCTCGTTCAAATGCGCGCCTGTTCCTGGATATTCGGTGCCATTATCAAATGCGATGCGTTGCTGTTCTGGTGTTAACTGGTGAAAACCAAGCCACTGCCAGAATGCTTGTGCATCACCAGCATAGCCAGTAAAACGCGCTACTTCTTTGCCATGCTGAAAGAGCACCGTGGTTGGCGTGGCAACGATGGATGTTTGCAACGCCCAACCTGTGGGCGCACGTGGTGAGCGTGTTTGCACAACGGGGACGGCAGCCGCCCAATCTTGCAAAATATCCGCACTGAAACGTTCGCAATACGGGCAGTCATCGGCTTCATAAACAACCAATTGAAATGCGGCAGCAAGTGCCTTGCCATCCAGAGCCGGCATCGTTGTTCCTGCATGATCTTTGCCATAAGACACGCCTGTTCCACCCAATCCGCAATACCCATTCGGGTTCTTCAGCAAATAATCCTGATGCGCTTCTTCAGCGCGATTGTAATGACGCAGTGGTTTGATTTCCGTGGTGATCGTTCCGAAACCCGCGGCTGACAGATTGTGTTGATAGATGGCAAGACTTTGCTCGGCCAGTTCTTTTTGTACAGGCGTCGTGTAATAAATCGCGCTGCGATAATTGCTGCCAATGTCATTACCCTGCGCATCGCCTTGTGTGGGGTCATGCCCCTCCCAGAAGGTGGCCAATAACTGCATCACATCCAGCACTTTAGGGTCATAGCGCACACGCACCACTTCCGCATGGTTCACCGTTTGGCTACGCCCGGCACGGATCAATGCTTCTGTCTTCAGGACATCCTCATACCCGACTTTAGGCGCATCACCACCGGCATACCCCACTTCAATTTCAGCCACGCCCGCCACATCACGCAAACGCTTTTCCGCGCCCCAGAAGCAGCCCATTCCGAAATACAGTTCCTGCAAATGTTGTGATGTCACGGTCTTTCCTTTCACAGTGGGTTGCGCATGCAACGCCTTCCACCCCAGTAGCACCAAGGCTGCTGTTACCAGCAACGAAAAAGCAAGCGCGATGAGGTGTTCAATTTTCATGGTCAAGCGCGTGTTATAGCGCAGCCAAGCGCTCAATGGCTTGCTGCATGGTGGTGTCGCTTTTCGCAAAACACAGCCGCAGCAGACGTTGGCCTTCTGGCGGTTGTGCATAGAACGGCGATAGCGGAATCCCGGTCACCCCATGCTCCACCGTCAACCAGCGGGCAAACTCGGCATCGGGTAAGTCACTGACGGCGGAATAATCCACCAACTGGAAATAGCCCCCCGGCACAGGCAACGGCTTGAGTTTGGTTGCAAGCAGTTGTGTGCGGAAGTGATCGCGTTTTTCCTGATAGAAAGCACCCAGTGTTTCGTAGTGTTCTGGTTCGGCTTCGATCATTTCTGCCAGTGCATGCTGCGCTGGGGTGAACGAGCAAAACACATTGTATTGATGCACTTTACGGAATTCGGCAGACAGTGCAGCGGGGGCAACGCAATAGCCCATCTTCCAACCTGTGCAGTGATAGGTCTTACCAAAGCTGGAAATCACGAAGGCCCGCTCGCGCAACTCAGGGTAATAGAACGCAGACTCATGCCGCACCCCGTCGAATACGATGTGTTCGTACACTTCATCACTGAGCAGAAGAATGCGTGTACCGCGCAAAAGAGCAATCAGTGCCTGCATATCGGCAGGTGTGAACATCGCCCCCGATGGGTTGTTTGGGCTATTGATCATCAATAACCGGGTTTTTGGCGTTATCGCGCGCCGCACGGCATCCCAATCGGGGGTAAATGTTGTTGGATGCAATGGCACATGCACGGCTGTTGCACCTGCCAGCGCAATCGCCGGCTCATAGCAGTCATAGCAGGGATCAAGCACGATGACCTCCTCACCCGCCTGCACCACAGCATGGATCACATCAAAAATCGCCTCGGTTGCACCACTGGTGACTGTGATTTCTGTCTCAGCATTCGGGCGCCATCCATAACAACGCTCAGTTTTCCCAGCAATCGCCTGACGTAGTGCAGGAATCCCACTCATCGGTGAATACTGGTTATGCCCAGCCTGCATCGCGCGTGTCAGTGCATCCAGCATGCGCTGCGGGGCTGGAAAATCAGGAAACCCCTGCCCCAAATTGATGGCTCCGTGTTCAGCGGCCAATTGCGACATCACGGTAAAAATCGTGGTGCCCACTTTGGGCAATTTGCTGGCACTGGGGAGAAATGCAGTTGGCATGGACATGATGATTCGCTGTATTTTCTGGAATTAAGTAAAGAGAAGTGTACGTAATCTTGCCGCAAGCGCATCCAAGTGTTGGGCATATCGGTAGAATTGCCAGCGCATGCATGACATTTCCACACCCCATCCCCCGCTGTTTGCCGCCCACGGGCTTGCTTTCTCACGCGACGACACCCCTGTTTTCGGCCCGCTGGACTTTAGCGTGAACGAAAACGAGGCGCTGCTTGTGCAAGGCAGTAACGGGGCTGGCAAAACCACACTGTTGCGCGTACTCGCGGGTCTGTTGCGTGCCGACACAGGACGCATTGAAATTGATGGACAACCAGCCACAGCTGACCGCCGAGCCAAGCATATCGCCTATCTGGGGCATCTTCCTGGTCTGAAAGCCGATTTATCGGCGATGCAAAACCTGAACTACCTGTGTGGACTGCATGGCAGGCGGCGCAAACAAAGCGCCATCTCCGCCATGCATATTGTGGGTCTGGCCGGTTATGAAGACGCCCTACTGCGCACCCTGTCTGCGGGGCAGAAAAAACGCCTCGGCCTTGCCAGGCTTTGGCTTTCACCAGCTACGCTTTGGCTGCTTGACGAACCTTATGCCAACCTCGACCTTGAAGGCATCAATCTGGTCAATCGCATGGTGCAAGCACATTTGCGGGCGGGCGGCGCCGCACTTATCACCACACACGGCGCCTATGCCGCGCCCCCTGTCCGCACTCAGACACTGGACATCACGAGGCCCAGCGCATGATGTGGCAAGCCGCACGCGCTTTGATGCAGCGCGATCTTCAACAACTATGGGCACGGCGTGGTGACGCGCTGCAACCGGCACTGTTTGCTTTGCTCACGGTGATGTTGTTTGCTCTGGGATTAGGCGGTGAAGCCCGTGTGCTTGCGCCTGTGGCGTCGGCAGTCCTCTGGCTGGCAGCACTACTTGCTGGCTTATTGGCGCTGGACAGTCTTTTTCGCAGTGATGCCGAAGATGGCTCGCTTGAGCAGTGGATGCTGGCTCCTGTCCCACTCTGGTGGCTGATTTTGATTCGCACGCTGATGCACTGGCTGACCACAACCCTGCCGCTGATTCTCTGTGTGCCACTGCTTGCCGAACTCCTGCATTTGCCGCACGCACAACTCCCGGTACTGATGCTTTCGTTATTGCTTGGCACACCCATTCTGAGCTTTCTGGGCGCGGTGATTGCCGCATTGACCGTTGGCATGCGGCGTTCAGGCATTTTGGTGGCACTGCTTGCCCTGCCGCTTTATGTTCCGGTGCTGGTGCTGGGTGCAGGCGCAGTCGCCGCAGATGCGCAAGGTCTGGATGCAGTCGGCGCATTACTGCTATTAGGTGCTGGCCTGGTGATGGCAGCTGTACTTGCCCCACCTACCGCCGCCGCCGCGCTGCGCATTGCGCACTCTTGATGTAAAGCAAGTCGCTATCACCCATTCAACAGACCGCCATACAGACCACCTCCCAGACTGGTATCCTTGGCAAGATAGGTGCGGCATGGTCAAAGCCGCTTAATTTGATAGGTCACGATGTCTCCGCTGATCCGCTGGTTCCATCAACTTGGCTCACCCCCGTACTTTGATCGCTTTGCTGCACGCTGGGCGCCTTGGGCGCATGCTGCAGGCTTGTTGGTGATGGCCATCGGGTTATACGGCGCACTTTTTCAGGTACCCGCCGACTACCAACAGGGCGATAGTTTCCGCATTCTGTATATCCATGTTCCTGCGGCATGGATGAGCATGGCGGTCTTCGCCATCATGGCGTTTTATGCCGCCATCGCCCTGATTTGGCGCATCAAACTCTGTGAGATTCTCGCCATGGCCTGCGCCCCGATTGGCGCTGCATTTACCAGCGTCACTCTGCTGACTGGCATGATCTGGGGCAAACCGATGTGGGGCACTTGGTGGGACTGGGACCCCCGCCTCACAACCGAGCTTATTCTTCTGTTTCTGTACTTGGGCATCATGGGGCTGTATGCCGCTATTGATGACCGCCGCAATGCCGCACGCGCCGCTGGGCTGCTGGCAATCGTTGGTGTTGCGCTTTTACCGGTCATTCGTTGGTCGGTGGTGTGGTGGAACTCTCTGCACCAAGGGCAAACCATTCGCGTGTTCGGTGAATCCAGCATGGATGCCAGCATGATGGCGCCGTTGATCTGGATGGTCATTGGCAGCAAATTCTGGTTCATCGGTTCGCTACTGATGCGAGCGCGTGCCGACAACCTGCGTCGTGAAGCCGGCAAAGACTGGGTTAACAGCTTAGTCAAAGGAACACATCCATGACCTATCTTGAATATGTCATTGCCGCCTACGCCATTTTTGCTGGCATGTTGCTTTGGGATTATTTGGTACCCAAGCTGCAGATTCGTTGGGCACTCCGTGCGGTCAAACTTCGCCTTGCCCGCAACACTGCCCCTTCTCTCCAAAATGCGGCCGAGCCGCTTTCGCGTGACTGATTATGCCGATGCACCCCACCCGTAAACGCCGCCTTCTTCTGTTACTGGCAGTGCTTGCTGCCGCAGCGATTGCTGTTGCGCTGGTCGCCATGGCCTTGCAACGTAATGTGGCCTATCTTTACACCCCGAATGAAGTGCTGAGCGGTGAAGCTGGCGAGAATGTGCGCAATGGGCAGGCTCGCTTCCGCCTCGGCGGAATGGTGGCGAAAGACTCCTTCCAGCGTGCGCAAGGTTCGATGGAAGCGCATTTTGAAGTCGATGACGGTGATGCACGTTTACCCGTTGTCTATACCGGCATCCTTCCTGACTTATTCCGTGAAAACCAATCAGTCGTCGCCACCGGGCGCATGCAAGGCGACGTGTTTGTGGCTGAAGATGTGCTTGCCAAGCATGACGAAACCTATATGCCCAAGGAAGTGGCAGACAAAATGGGCGTTGCGCATAAAAAGCACAATGTGCAGGAAGACGCATCCAACAACACATCACCTACCGAAGGCACGCTGTAATGTTGCCTGAACTTGGGCAAATCACACTGGCACTTGCTCTGTGCGTGGCACTGATGCAAACCGTCCTGCCATTGCTGGGGGCACATCGGCATGTGCCCGTCCTGATGGCCATGGCTCGCCCAGCCGCTTACTTGCAATTGCTTTTAGTCGGTCTGGCATTCGTCATCCTGAGTTATGCCTTTGTGGCCGGCGATTTTTCGGTGCAATACGTCGCCGAGAACTCCAACTCACTCCTTCCGGTGATGTACCGCTACTCTGCTGTCTGGGGCGCCCATGAAGGCTCGCTTCTGCTCTGGGCATTGGTGCTTTCACTCTGGACTGCAGCTGTTGCGCTGTTTTCCAAGCACTTGCCACAGCCTGTCATTGCCCGCGTTCTTGGGGTAATGGGGCTTGTTGCCGTTGGTTTTCTGGCTTTTTTGATCTTCACCAGCAACCCCTTTACTCGTCTGCTTCCAGCGGCGATGGAAGGGCGTGACCTGAACCCATTACTGCAGGATATTGGCTTAATTCTGCACCCCCCCATGCTCTATTTCGGCTATGTTGGCTTTGCAGTTCCCTTTGCCTTTGCAATCGCCACGTTATTGGAACCTGCATCCCAGCATGCCCATGAAGGAAAAGACTGGCGACAGTGGCTTCGCTGGACACGTCCCTGGACGAATATCGCATGGAGCTTCTTAACACTGGGCATTGCCATCGGCAGTTGGTGGGCGTATTACGAGCTTGGCTGGGGCGGCTGGTGGTTCTGGGATCCAGTCGAAAATGCCAGCTTCATGCCCTGGCTTGTGGGCGCTGCTTTATTGCACTCGCAAGCAGTCACCGAAAAGCGAGGCAACTTCGTTGGCTGGACGTTATTGCTTGCAATTTCGGCCTTCTCACTTTCTCTGCTTGGCACATTCCTTGTGCGATCTGGCGTGCTAACCAGTGTGCATGCCTTTGCGGCAGATCCATCACGCGGCCTGTTTATTCTGATTTTCCTTGGCATCGTGATTGGTGGCTCGCTCTTGCTTTACGCTTTGCGTGTTCCCGATACGGAAACGCACGCCAAGCCCTTTGCAGGCAGCTCGCGTGAAACCTTGTTGCTCATCAACAACCTGCTGCTTTCAACCGCTTGTGCAATGGTGCTGCTTGGCACCTTGTACCCCCTGCTTGCCGATGCGTTGGAACTCGGGAAGATTTCCGTCGGCCCGCCGTATTTTGCCGCCATGTTCATGCTGTTAATGGCACCGCTGATTGCATTGATTCCTTTCGGCCCAGTCACCCGCTGGCAGCGCGACGATATCAACAAGCCAGTGCGCATGCTGGCACCTTGGGCTGCATTGGCCGTGGTGCTGGCAATCATTGCCTACTTTGCAGCCCCACAGGGGCAATGGAAAACCGCACTGGGTATTTTGGGCGCGATCTGGGTAGGCGCTGGCACATTGCATTTTCTCTGGCAGCGTTTGCGACAAAGTGGCCGTCTCACACGAGAAATGTGGGGCATGGTGCTGGCACATTTCGGTATCGCGGTTTTCCTGATTGGCGCACTTCTGGTGGAAGGTCTGTCCCTGCAACGCGAGCTGGCAGTCACCCCAGGTGACCGCGTTGAACTTGGGCGTTACCACTTCGTGTTTGATGGCATCAAGCAAGTTCAGGGGCCTAATTATCAGTCCGACTATGGCACCGTACAGGTGTTCTTGAATGACAAACCTCATGCCGTCTTGCATCCGGAAAAACGGCATTATCTTGCCGGCGGGCAGGTCATGACCGAATCCGGTATTGCCCGCAGCATCACTGCCGATGCCTATGTTGCCGTAGGTGAAAACCTTGGTGGCGGTGCATGGGCACTACGCGTACACGTCAAACCCTTCATCCGCTGGGTGTGGGCTGGCGCTTTATTGATGGCGCTGGGGGCGGCAGTCGCTGCTGCCGACAAACGCTTCCGTACCCGCCACAAGGAACGCACATGAAAACGTCACGTTGGCTGCCCTTGGCATTGTTCGCCTTGCTTGCCGCCCTGCTGGCGGCCGGTGTATGGATGAGCCGCACCCCCAATCGTGAGGCACTGCCCTCACCGCTTATCGGCAAACCTGCACCTGCATTTACCTTGCCGGTTTTACATGATGCGACGTATCAGGTGTCACTGAACGACCTGAAAGGCCAGCCGTTTTTGCTGAACGTCTGGGGAAGCTGGTGCGTGGAATGTCGCGTTGAACATCCTGTTCTCACCCGCTTTGCCGAAAGCAAACGTTTGCGTGTTGTTGGCTATAACTGGAAAGACGAACCCGAAGATGCGCTGCGTTGGCTGGAGCAATTCGGCAATCCGTATATGGTGGTCATTGCCGATGTTGAAGGCCGTACGGCCATTGACTGGGGGGTGTATGGCGCCCCCGAGTCCTTCTTCATTGATGCACAAGGCATCATTCGCTGGAAGCATGTCGGGCCGCTGACCGATGCGGTCATCGAAAAAGAACTTCTGCCACTGCTTGATGAAAGCGAGTCCCAGCCATGAGAGTCTTCGTGCTTGCCGCACTGCTCGCTGGATTGACAGCAGTATCGCCCCAGTCCGTGTTCGCACAAGCGGGACAACAAAGCGACGCTGCCCCTTTGGTCTTTCAATCTGCTGACGAAGAAGCACGCTTTCATGACCTGACCCTGCAATTACGCTGTGTGATGTGTCAGAACCAGTCATTGGCTGATTCCAACGCACTGATTGCCTTGCAACTTCGGCGTGAAGTGCTGGATCTGATGCGCAAAGACATGAGCGACGCACAAATCAAGGACTACCTTGTGCAGCGCTATGGTGAGTTTGTTCTCTACCGCCCCAAGCTTGAACAACGCACCTGGCTGCTCTGGGCTGGCCCTGCAGCGATGTTGTTGCTTGGTGCGGCGGTCGTGGTGTCTGTCATTCGACGTCGTCGCCCAAGCACCCCCGTGGCGATTGATGACGATCAGGAGTGGTAATGGGCATTTTTATTGCAATCTCAGCACTTCTGAGCATTCTTGTTTTTGCCGTTTTACTACGCCCCTTGTGGTCACATGCCCGTCCACTTGCCGCTGGTTTGACCGTCATTTTGCTGGCATCAACAGCATTGCTGTACGCGCTTATCGGCACCCCCCATGCACTTGACCCAGTGGCTCGCAAAGCACCTGAAACCTTGCAGGAAGCAGTTGCACAGCTGAAATCCGCACTTGCCCGTGACCCGCAACAGGCAGAAGGCTGGGTATTGCTGGCACAGGTGTACCAACGTCAAAACGATCTCGCCAATGCGCGTGATGCGTTCGCCAAAGCAGCCAAACTGGCGCCTGATAATCCCGATATTCTGGCGGAAGCCGCGCAAGCGCGTGCACTGGCGCATCCTGATCGCCGCTTCGATACTGAAGCGCAAACACTGCTGCAAAACGCACTCAAACAAGACCCACAGCATCAACGCGCACGTTGGTTTTTAGGCGTAGCGCTGCGCCAGGCAGGGCAACATGCGAAAGCCGCCAGCATGTGGGAGCCTTTGCTCAACCAGCTTGAAACCAGCACCGCCAATAATCTGCGTGAAGAAATCAATGATGCACGCCAGATGGCAGGTCTTGAGCCACTCAGCGAACCCGTAACGGCACAGCCGTTGTTGCACCTCAATGTCCAGCTTTCTCCGGCGGCACAAGAATACGCAAAGCAATTCGACACCCCGCACCTGTTCATCATTGCACGGCAAATCAACGGCGCACCGATGCCCGTGGCAGCACAGAAACATGCCGCGCCACAATTTCCACTTGCCATCACGCTCAGCGATGCCGACAGTCCGATGCCAACACTTAAACTCTCGCAACTGGAAGACGTTGAGCTTCTGGCACGTCTGGGCAATAGCGCAGATGCCAGCCAGCAGCAAAGCGCCATGCAGTCGGCTGTGGTGCGTGTCCACCAGCCTGCGCAACAGGCCATCACTCTGATAATTGATGCCCCCTGATACTCAGCCGCCATTGCAGCCAGTCTGATTTTCCCGCGTTAACGTCATGTGGGTATGCCAAACCGGCATGACCACGCACGGCAAAGACAGTGATGATAGAGCGTCACTTGATCTTGCTGCCGTATGTTTGAATTCATCCCCCCCACCACCCGCTGGTTTGATCTTCCCTCGCCGTTTGCGATGCATGCCGGTGGTCATCTGCAAAACGCCAGACTGGCCTATGAAACATGGGGTGAACTCAATGCCGAACGCAGCAATGCGATTTTGTTGCTGCCTGGCATGTCGCCGAATGCGCACGCCGCCTCACATCAGAACGACAGCAGCCCAGGCTGGTGGGAATGGATGCTGGGGTCAAACAAGCCCATTGATACAAACCGCTGGTTTGTCATCTGCATCAACCCATTAGGAAGCTGTAAGGGCAGCACAGGCCCGGCCTCTCTCAACCCCGCCACACAAGCCCCCTATCGCCTGCACTTCCCCGAGCTTCACATCAACGATGTGGCGCATGCGGCTGCCTTGCTGGTTCAGCATCTGGGTATCGAACAATTGGACTGCCTGATCGGCAATTCCATGGGCGGAATGTGCGCACTTTCACTTTTACAGCAATTCCCAGGCATCAGCAGACGGCATATCAATATCTGCAGTGCGCTGCGCTCTTCCACACATGCTATCGCCATCCGTGCCCTGCAACGTGAAGCGATTTGTGCAGACCCGCATTGGCAACAGGGAGAGTACAGCGCAACGCAATTCCCCGAACATGGCATGCGTATTGCGCGGAAACTGGGAATGCTGAGTTATCGCTCGGCAGACGAATGGGAAGAACGCTTTGGCCGCACGCAGGCACCCGCTGCCGCCGCACCCAGTGCAACCGACTTCAACGCCCACTACGCCATTGAAAGCTACCTTGAAGCACACGCCCAGCGCTTTGCGACGCAATTCGACCCAGCCAGCTATCTCTATTTAAGCCGCGCTATGGATCGTTTCGAACTTGCCGAAGATGCGCTGCAAAACGATCCTGCACTTCAACATGCCTTGGTGATTGGCGTCACCACCGACACATTATTTCCAATCAATCAGCAAGAAGACATTGCACGCCTGTTGCACCACAGTGGGTGCCAGACACGCTTCCTGAAAATGGCATCAATACAAGGACATGACGCCTTTTTGGTGGATCAACAACGCTTCGCTCCAGCGGTTGCTCAGTTCCTCAATCACATCCCACACAAAAAAATTATTAAAAATAAGGTGGCGTAATCGATAGAGTCGGCTATAATGCGCTCCCGCGCCGAAGTGGCGGAATCGGTAGACGCAGCGGATTCAAAATCCGCCGCCCTTAAAAGCGTGTGGGTTCGAGTCCCACCTTCGGCACCAAGATTCAACAAGACCCGCTCCGGCGGGTTTTCTTGTATTCACCCCACGCATTATGGAGTTGCTGATGAATCTTGATCTTGCTGGCAAGCACGCACTTGTATGTGGCGCATCGGAAGGTATCGGCTATGCCGCCGCCATGGCATTAGCCGCACAAGGCGCACACGTCACTGTACTGGCACGTCGTGAGGCACGCTTACAGGAAGTGCTGCAAGCGCTGCCACGTCCACACAAGCAGTCTCACGGCTACTGTGTTGCCGATATGGCCAACAGCACCGAATTACAGGCAGCTGTCACAGCCCTGGCTAACAACACACCTGTGCATATTCTGATCAACAACACCGGCGGTCCTGCTGGTGGTCCTGCGCATTCGGCTGAAGCTGCGGCCTATATCGACGCCTTCCAGCGCCATTTGATTGCCGGGCAGACCTTGTTGCAAAGCGTCTTGCCAGGCATGCGGGCGGCGCAATGGGGACGTATCGTCAATGTGGTGTCCACCTCGGTTTATGAGCCTATTCCTAATCTTGGGGTTTCCAATACCATTCGTGGCGCAGTGGCCGGTTGGGCAAAAACACTGTCGCGTGAATTGGCACCAGAGGGCATTACCGTCAACAACATCTTGCCGGGCTATACCCGCACAGGCCGTTTGCAGCAAATCCTGAACGACCGCAGCGCGGCGGCTGGCACAACACCCGATACCATTGCCCAAGGACTGCTTGACGGCATTCCAGCGGGGCGCTTTGCCGAAGCCTCTGAATTGGGCAATGTGATCGCCTTCTTCAGCTCACCGGCTGCCGCCTACATCACCGGGCAATCCTTGGCTGTCGATGGCGGGCGCATGCAGTCGATTTGATACTGCCTGCGGCGTCAACTTTTCTTGCATAGGCCATATTGCGTGAACATTGAACTTGAAAACCTGCTGAAGAAAAATGCTGCTTGGGCAGAGCGTGTCAGTAACGAAGACCCCGCGTTCTTCGAACGTTTGTCGATGCAGCAAGCCCCCGAATATCTGTGGATTGGCTGCTCCGACTCCCGCGTGCCTGCGAACCAGGTGATTGATCTTGCACCTGGCGAAGTCTTTGTTCACCGCAATATCGCCAATGTCATGGTGCATACCGATCTTAACTGCATGTCCACCATTCAATTTGCCGTGGACGTACTGAAGGTGCGGCATATTCTGGTGGTGGGGCACTATGGTTGCGGCGGTGTTGGCGCTGCATTGCGCGGCACGCGGCTTGGTCTCGTGGATAACTGGATTCGCCATGTGGGGGATGTGGCACAAAAACATGCTGATCTGTTGGAAAAACTTCCCGAAGCGCAGCATCACGATGCCTTGTGTGAGCTGAATGCCATTGAGCAGGCTGAAAATGTCTGCCTGACAACCGTCATCAGTGATGCCTGGGCACGCGGACAACAGGTGGCTGTGCATGGCTGGGTCTACAGCCTCACCGATGGCAAGGTACGTGAGCTGGGCATGGATGTGGCTTCACCGGATGCGCTCAAAGCAAACTATGCAAAAGCAATTGCAGGCGTTGGTCAGCGACGCGGGTTAGTGGTGTAAATGCCGCGTTACGGATATAAAAAAAGCGCCCAACTGGGCGCTTTTTTATTGATACCGCAAGAAGTGATTACTTCACTTCAAAGCGAACTTCCACACGCCGATTTGGCAGCAAGCATTCCAGCAATGCCGCACGCGGCTTCACGCCTTCGCAACGCTGCACTTGCTGTGTATCACCACGGTATTCGTATTGAATACTGTCTGCCGATACACCACGCTGTAGCAGCAACTCACGCACGGTTTCTGCACGGCGTTGTGACAGCCCTTGGTTGTAGTCGAAACCCTTGCCCTGCATACGGTCAGCGTGACCAATCAACTTCACACCAGTCAACGTCAACTGTTCATCTTCAATCGACTTGAAGGCACGATCCACGCTTTCAAGCGAATAGGCACGGATATCTTTACGCTTGTCCTTATCGAACTCGAACAACACATTGGCAATCAGCGGAATGGGCGCTGGTTTGACTGGATCAGCCACAACTGGGCCACATTGACGCGCCAAAGCTTCCGCATCATTCACCAAATCTTCGGCAATCTGGATATACGGCTTCGAGTGACGCCATTGCTGCTGGTTGAACTCATTACCCGCATGCACTAATTCCACTTCACCGCATGCAACTTTCTGTTGCGCGCACGCAAAACCAGGGGTGCCATGAATCACACGCAAACGCTGCCACAGATCATCACGCAGATACTTTGCATCATTCACCAGCGGTGTATCGGTAGGAATGGGAGAGACATTGTTCTCCATATCCACAATCAACTTTTCTGACTCGGTCAGTGCTTCCTGCGGGAAAGCGCTTCGGTCATTGCGGGTGTACTCGTGGAAGGACACATCCAACCAGCATTGTGCCTTCGAGAGATAGTAATCACGCACTGGACGCCCTGCATCATTCAATGCCTTGATACGTCCTTGCATGGTTTCATACCCCTGCATATCGGCATGAATGGCCTCATCAGTGATCCGCTTTTCCTGCGGGTTCAGCTGTGTTTGTTGCGCCGAAGCTGTACCAGCAACGGCAGTGAAAATTGCGGCAGCAAGAAGCGTGCGTGCCAAACGGTTTGGGGTATTAACGTCAGTCATTAGGTCATCCTCAGCGGGTCGGTTCACGGTAACGGACCGGATCACGACGGAAAATATCTTCATCAAACTTGAAGCGCAGACGCAGGAAGGCACCCTTCTGCGTGTATTCGTAACCATTCAGATCTCGATCACCTTCAAAACCTGCCCAGTTATAGCCAACAGAAAGCCAGAGGTTCTGCCGCAGAAGCCGCCCAATCTCAACACCGTAGGCATATTGGTTGGCGCCCTGATTGCCACGGAAGGTGGAAGCCAGCACACCCACATCCCAGTTTTCAGTCACGTCATACACGATGCGTCCAGACACCATCGTGGCGCGGAAGCTGCTGTTCACACGACCGCCATCGTCATAAGCGAACTGGTCACGCTGCCACTTACCCGCAACCCGACCTGTCAGCCACCACGGACGTGATGGATGCCAGTCGGCATGGCTGGACACGATATGCGCACGGGTGCGGATATCCTGACTCTTGCCACTCACTGCCAAACCGTCCATCCAAACCAAGCCGCTTTCATCGCGCTCCAGCTTGTATTCATACCGCATCAACGCATTGACACGGTTACGGTCGGTATCGCGGTAGGCGGCACCGATCTGGAAACGATCCTGGAATACATCGCCACGTTCTTTGTAATCGGTTTTCAGCAGGTAGTTACGCGCCAATAGCGTCCAATCGCGGTTAAGTTTGCGCGCCAGCATGAATTGCACCAAGGTGGTATCAAACGCCTCGTTTGCATCGGTGCCTTTCACGTCCTCGCTAATGCGATGCTCAACACGTGCCGAACCACGCCACAAGGGGTTGGCTGTGTAATCCATTGCCAACGAAATGCCCGTGGCATCCCCGGTATTGCCTGAAATGACATTCACGCGTTCAACTGCACTGCTCAGACGCAGCCCTTCACGGATATCCCAGTTATTGCGAATCCCTGAAGCCGCCTGCACATCCCGACCGCTGATCGCATCACGCAAACGATATTCCGAGAACGCCTGTGTATCACGCAGATACGTGCTGTCGATCCCGAAAACAAATGCATCTGCTTCACGATCCACCGTGGTGATGCCATAAGCGCTGGTCAAACCAGTTTGCTTTTCGTAACGGCCATACAAGCGGCTGCGTTCAAACAAGTGGTAGTCAACACCCGCAGCCACACGATGGCGGTCTTCACCACTGATGCTGGCTTCATATTCAGCACCACCAGTGAAGCGATCACTGAAGCGATAGCCCAAACCAATTCTGGCGCTATCGGACTCCAACTTCGTGCCAACCGGCAATGAGTTGGTGATGGCAGAACCTGTGGACGAGCCATTGATCACCATCAAGCCAGTGGCTGGATCAAGTGCTTGTGAACCATAGCCCAGTGCACCGCCACCCGCACCGGTTGCAAAGCCACCGGTCAAACCACCCACTTGCCCAAACGGTGTGCCTGTTGACCATGGCGAAGTTGTACCAATGGTTTCACGGATACTACGCAAACCGATATCAAGGGTCAGGCGTTCGGTTGCGCCAATGCGCAGCCCTGCCCCGCCCGCGTCACGTTTGCCACCCGACGGGTTTCTGTCTTCGCTACGCAATGCTTCTACATACAGATCGAAGCGCGGTGCCAGTGCAAAACTGACGCGTGCATTGTATTCACCACGACCACCAAACAGCGGTGACGCCGCGTTGTTGAACTCAGGGTCGGTACGCGCCGCAAACAGATGCGCGTCCAGGCGCTCACCGTCGTGCCCGAACTCGACACGCCATGCATCGCCTTCCACTTCGCCGCTCAGATTCTGCAAGCCTTGCGAACCAATCTGATTCAGCGAATTGGTGTTCACCTCACTGCGCGTGCGGGCAAATTCGGCCACCAACTTGGTATTTGGGCCAAAGCGATAGCCCAAATTAGCGCTGGCCATCTTGAATTCGGCAAATGGATTTTGATCTTCCACTGCCGAAGCCCCAACTTCCAACTTATCGGTCAGTTTGAATTGCCCATCCGCACCAAACACCCAGAACTTTTCTGTTTGTTGATCCAGTTCATAGGTGATGCGCAGCGATACCGGATTCAAATCGCTATCGAATGCAGGTAAGAACTGATTGAGCAGAATCCGCCCAGAGAATGGCTCGAAGCTATAGTCCAGCAAACGTGTCAACGGCCTGACTGCTACCACGCGTGACGGTTGATTGCGGTCGCGCACAATCATTTCAACGCGTTCACTGCCTTCCAGCACGGTGTTATTGCGCAGCGCATACGGACCACTGCCCTGACTGCGGAACTCTTCGATGACTTGCCGCAGCGAGTCTTCCATCGCAAACACATTGGTACGCACACGCTCGCTTTCAAAATGCCAGCCCAACGCCGTTGCCGTGCGGTGATAGGCACTCAGGCTGCGCTGTGGAATGGGGCCACTGCCACCCACACCGGTCATCGCTGACAAACCATCGCCCGTCTGGAAATCGCCATACAGGAAATAGCTGCGGTTTTTGTCGATACGCACATACAGGCGTTCAGCCGAACGCGCATCAAACCCGCGCAACGACGCATCGCCATACACCGGATAGAACTCTTCCGGGCGAATATCACGCAGCAAACGGCCACGCACATCCTTGTCGGAGTCGTAAGCAGCGGTCAGCAGGTACTCACCCTTAATCTGACCCTTGATGAAGAACGCAGTCCGCGCCGCACCATTGGCCTTGCCGTTGTTGAACTGACGCTCCCAACGGCGAATGTCACGATCAAACGCATCGTAACGATCCACGGGTGTGATCAAGCCCGCATTCGACTTACGACCGAAATTGATGATGCCTTCCACCAAGCCAGTGGCCAGCAGTTCACGCATTTCCGGCACAAACGAAATAATGCCTTCTGCCACTTGGTCAGCCGCTGTTATTCGCACTAAAACATCTTGCGGATCATGTGGTGCCACCAAATCGAACTCGGCAACACCATCGGCAACTTTCAGCTGCACTCCGGGCGTCACCTTGTCGGCATCGGCTGCCCCTGGGCCAAACTCGTCGGTGCGTGAACCCGGCAAACGAATCCGTCCGCCGCTGTGCTCGATGGTGACGTTGTGTTCACCCTGCAAGCGTGCGCCGTTTTGATCAAGAAGCTGCACGCGCACGCGCACAGGTTCCTGCCCATTGGCGGGTACACCATCACGATCCACGTCCACGGCGATCTTGTTCAACACACCCATCGCCGCATCGGCTTCATCTGCAATGAAGCGATGTGGCGTTGCGTCAGTGCTGGCCAAGGCACGTGGGTACAGCGTCGAGCTACCACTTAACACCGGTGTGAAGCGGTGATGTTGTCCGACATCTTGGGCTGCCACTGGCTGCAGGATGGCAGCCAGTGTTGAAGCCAGTACAGCAATTCGAGGCATTTTTTGGGTCAAGATTGGGTGCTTCATGGCTGCACCTCCTGTGTCGCAGATGCCCGCGTTTTAATCAGTGGCACCTGATTGGCTGAGTCCGTTCCCTGTTGGGGTGCACGCAGTGGCTTGCTTTCAAAGCGCAGCTTGGTCTGCTCCGTTTCGGTTTCCGGTGCGCGCACTTCGCCAATCGAGCGACGTGCCTTCACCTGCTCCAACACGGGGTTTGAACAACTGCCTTCGATGAAGTCAGCGCGATGCAGTTCACCGTTCTTCAGATCGAGGAACAAGCTATCCGCATCACCCAGGTTACGGTTGCTGCTGGTGGTCAAACGTGACCCCTGCGGCAATGTGGATGGGTCCACTTTCAGGGTATGGCTCTGTGGCGGCAGACCGCAGTAGCTGTACTTCCCTTCCGAGTCAGAAATCATCCATGTGCCGTCCGAGAAGTACAGACGCACACCGGGGATACCCAACTCTTCATGGTCCTGAACGTGGTTGTTATTGCAGTCCACAAACACCTTACCCAGTACACAGGCTTCACTGGTGAACACACCACCGGTGACGCGCACACGGAACTCGGCTTGGTTCGATGCCGTGGCATCGGGACGCGGGGTCAGGCTATCTGGGTCAATACAACCCGTCAGTGTCCAGCAGCCTTGTGCTTGCGCACGGTTGATACCGTCACTTTGCTGCGCACCCACACCAATACGCACACGGTAGGTCAATACCTTTTGTGTTCCGGGTGGCAATGCGCCCACATCAAAGATCAAGTTCGGGCCAGGTGCGCCCTGCGGTGTTGTCACCGACAGGCCATCCACACGCGCAGTGCCTTCGATATAGGTAAAGCCACGCGGCAGACGATCCAGCACATCCACACGGCTCATACCGTTACCCGACACATGACGGATATCGATGGTGTACAGCACGATGTCACCGATTTCCGCCATTGTGCGGTCACCACGCTTACTGATGGCAATCGCTGCCGGATCACGTGAAGACTGCACTTCGGTTGGAACACGGCACAGATTTTGAGTGATTGCCGGGTCACAGACCTCCAAATCAGCAGGACGGTTGGTGAACGCATCTTCATCATCGGGTGTCGGTGCGCGGTCGGGGTTTTCACCACCACCATTCACGATCACCACGTTGTTGACAGGCTCAGCAGATTCCGCCTCTGGGTTAACACTGACAGGGACACGAATGGCATTGGGATGCACTTCGCCTGCCGCCAGAACACGCGTACTGGCACACTGGAAGTTGCTTCCACCCACGGCACCGGTACAGGTCCAGCCGTCACCGGTCGGCGCTGCAGCCAGCACGATGCCATGTGGCAGGCGGTCACGCACGATGTACTCGCCTTCGCTTGCACGCTCGCCACGGTTACGCACTTGAATGGTGTATTCGTAACGGCCACCAATGGTGAACACATCCGAATTCGCCGCCTTGCTGACCACCATATCCGGCCATGCCAATACCACTTCGCTTGGCAGGCGGCAGGCGTTGTGCACCACAGCGGGTTCACAGACTGGCAAGGTGGTGACATCCCCTTCAAACGCATCACGCTCTTCAGGTGTTGGGCCTTGGCTTGGGTGTTCACCGCCGCCAGAAACCAGCACAGCATTGTTCACCGTCCCTGCGTCCACAGCCTCCGTGCTCACCGTCACACGTGCAGTAATGGTGGCAGCTGATACCTGACCCGCAGCCAGTACCGTGCTTGAACGGCAGGCGAAACGGGTATCCCCAGCTGCGCCACTACACATCCAGCCATCACCGGTTGGCGTTGCCAGCAAGGTGACACCCACCGGCAGGCGATCTTCAACGATGTACTCACCCACCGTGATGCTCTTTCCGCCATTACGCACGGTCAGGGTATAGGTGGCTTCGTTGTTGTGAATCAACACAGCAGGGTTAACCGACTTGGTCACCAACATATCCGGTGTATTGGAGATTTCACCGAAGTTGTTGACCACCGATTCCACACCCGCCATCAACACGATGCTGCTGATCACCGAGGTGGGGGTTGTCTTCGGTGTTGCCGTACCACCTGTACTACCAGGGGTGGTTTCACCGTTCAACGTCCCCGCAGGTTGGGTCGGCTGGGTCACCGTATAGGTCCCCGGACGCAAACCTTCAAAGCGGTAATGCCCTTCACTATCGGTGGTGGTGGTGCGATGCACCGGGTCACCATTGTCGTCGGTACCGGTCAACACGATTTCGACATTCGGAATCCCAGGCTCACCGGGCTCCTGCACGCCATTGTCGTTGTTGTCGTAGTACACAGTGCCCGACAGCGAGGTATTGCTCACAATTTCACCGAAGTTGTTTTCCACCGAGTGTTCATTCACACCCAGCACCACGGTTGCAATCACCGACACAGGGGTTGCGGGTGAGGTTCCCGTCCCACCATGGCTACCCGGCACGGTCTGGCCGTTCATGGTGCCTGCTGGTTGCTCAGGTTCAGTAATGGTGTACGTGCCTGCAGCCAAGCCAGCAAAGGTGTAGAAGCCCATGGCATCGGTCACGGTTTCCAGCGACACCGCATTGCCGTAAGCATCCGTCCCCGTCAAACGGACACGCACACCTGCAATACCTGTCTCGCTGCCATCTACAACACCGTTGTTGTTCTGATCAAGCCAGACACGGCCGGTGATCGAACCATCCATCGGAATTTCACCGAAGTTGTTTTCCACCGCATGTTGGTTTTCGCCCAACACAATCGAGCCAATCTCCGAAGGCACTGTGGTCTTGGGGGTTGCCGTTGCGCCCGCCAGCGGCACACCACCGATATTACCCGGCACGGTATGACCGCTCAGTGTGCCCGCAGGTTGGTTCGGCTGCGTCACGGTGTAGGTGCCAGCAGGCAAGTCGGTGAAGACATAGCTGCCATTCGCGCCAGTGACAGTGCTGCGGTTGACGGCATTGCCATTGATATCCACGCCGGTCAGAACAACAGTTTCACCGGGGAAACCCGCTTCACCCGTATCCATCACGCCATTGTCGTTGTCATCCGCCCAGATATGGCCAGCAATCGTGCTGCGGGTTGGGATTTCTGCGAACAGGTTGTCAATCGACTTTTCACCCGCTGCCAACGTAATCGTGGCGATTTGCGACGGCAATGTGGTCACCGGTGTTGCCGTGCCGGTAGACACACCACTGACCGTACCTGGCGTGGTGATGCCGTTGGCCGTACCAGCTGGCTGATTCGGCTGATGCACGGTATACGTACCCGGCGGCAGCAAAGTGAAGGCAAAGGTGCCATCCGGTGCGGTGGTGGTGGTAGCAACAACCGCATCCGTTGCATCACGCAACTCGATGATCTGGCCGCCAATACCGGCATCACTGCCGTTTTCAACGCCATCGTTACCGTAATCCAAGAACACCTTGCCGGAAATTTCGGCACCTGCCTGTTCACCAAAGTTGTAACCGGTGCCATTGCCCGTCAGCTTGATACCTTCGATCAGGTCGGTTGTACCGGTGGTTGATGCTGTCCCTGCGGTACACCCCACCCCGCCACAGGCACCTGGGGTCACCGCAGTTGGGCGGTTCAAATAACCGGCTGGCAAGACTTCACGCACCGCATAGGTCTTGGCTGGGTCTAAGCCACTGAACAAATAAGCGCCCGTGATATCGGTTGTGGCAGTGCCCATTGGACCTGCAACAGGCACGTAAGCGCTGCCATCCCATTCCAGCAATTCCAATACTGCGCCCGGAATGGGGTCATCGGTTGCAGGGTTATGGGTGTCATCCAGGTTTTTATCGACGTACACAAACCCAGACAGCGAATACAGGGTGATTTCTGGGAAGTCAAACTGCACGCCTTCGCCGCCACTGCCCAGTACCACGCCGGCAATCACACCACCACCTGCGGTAATGCTGGCGGTACCCTTGTCGGTAACAGCCGCATTGCTGTCGGTATTACGCACTGGACGCAAGGTATTGGCCTGCGGCATGCCGTTGTTGTAACCGGCAGGTACCGTGCTTTGGTCTTGCGTGATGGTGTAACCCGCGGCATCTGACGGCACCAAGCCATTAAACACGTAATCACCGCTGGCATTGGTGGTGGTCACCAAATTGACCGCATTACCATTGGCATCGGTACCCGTCAGGCGCACAGTGACGCCACTCAAGCCGTGGTCATCCGCTGCACCTGTACCGTTCTGATCACCATTGTTGTTGCGATCGTAGAACACACGACCGGCAATGCTGGCATTGCGTACCTGCACTTGTGAGGATGCGGTGTTGTTTGTTGTGTCACTATCAACCGAAACTTCATTATTAGAAGAATCGCGACCTGGCTGCACCTCGGCATCATTCTGCCGATCCGTCAACCATGGCCCAGCATAGACACCCGCTTTAGCGCGTGCCCACAGGGTAATGGTGACGGTGCCGGTGGCTGGGAATGTTCCGCCCACATCACAAGTAATGGCTTGACGCTGCGTTGGCAGGGTCACACTGGTGATGGCATTCGAGATGTAACACACATTATCCGTACCGGCTGCTGGTACAGCACCCGAAACCGTCAGTGCACCACTCAACGTGGCACCCGCTGCGGCGCTGGCCACCGGTGTTTGTGTACCGGCACTCACCCACTCAAACCCTGCGGGCAAAGTATCCACCATGCGCATTTTTTCAACAGTGGCGGTACCGTTATTGGTCAACACCATGCGGTATTCCACCAACTCACCCACATCGACAGGGCCAACGGTTTGCGTGGCTTTGGTAATGGTCAAATCGGCTGCTGGGAAAATCGTGTTATTCACCGAAGCGAGGTTATTACCGGCGACCGCAGCATCATCGTCACACTTGCCCGATGCCTCATAGGTATTGGTTTCGTCAGCGCAGACATAAGCACGGTTACCAAATACCACGGGGCCAGTGGCGGTGCCCGTCATGGTGAAATCTAACTCAAAGCTCACCATTTGGTTGGCATCTAACCAGCTATTGGCAAGCACAGGGTCTAAATGGCAGACCACATTCGTGTTTGCACCACCTGGCTGCGCACAGGTGACAGTGCGTGACACAAAGGTGTAACTGATATCCGGGCTGCCGCTGTTAATATTCTGCGGAGCCCCTGCCAAAGCAAGCATAAAGCCTGCAGGAATGGGATCCAGAATATCAGTCATCTCGATTTCTTCAGCGCGTGATGGCCCCGCATTACGTACAGAGAAGCGGTAACGCAGGGTGTCACCCAAGCGGAAGGAGGTCTGCCCCACTGGATAAACAGCCGCTTTTCCTTGTTGCAAATCAATAGCCGGCACCTTCACATCAAAGGTGGCAACTTTGCTGTTATTTGAGACTGATGCCGCGTCATTACACGCTGCAGAAGCACTCGCAGGAAGGGTGGTGGTTTCAGTGCGGTATTCACACAAACCGCCGCCCAACGTCACATTTGCGGTATTGGTTACCCCGGTATACAGCGTGCTATTGGCCGCAGCACTAAGACCGCTTGGCTTTTTGATGCGCGCCTGAATGGTGATGGTTCGAACGTTGAAGCGCGCCACCGCCGTTGTATTCACACACGACACGCGGGTAATGTCACCCGGCTGCGCACTGGTGCTACAGGTCATCCCTGTGCCAGAGGCACTGATATAGTCGTAAGCAATGTCCGTCAAGTCTGGCGTACCGGTATGCAGATCATCGGTGATGGTGAACTGACCTATCGGAATGGAGTCTTGGCTCAGGTTTTGCGCCCCCAACGTGAAAGTAATGATTTCACCTACTTTCGGCTCAAGTGGGGTCACCGTCTTGCTGGTCATCGCCACGTCATAACGTGCAAGCACATTGACTGCGGCAGCGTCAGACATGGTGCCCGACAGCAACGCATTCGGTGAGGTCAAGGTGGCGGTATTGGTCAACGTACCGCTACTAAGCGCACGTTGCATATCCACCTGCACGGTAATGGCTGCATCTGGCGCCACATCGGTGAAAGCACAATTCAGATTGCCACTACCAGCAGCAAGCGTTGCCGGGCAATTATGCGAAGCGTAGCCACTGCCAGTAATCGTGAGTGTTGCACCGGGTGTAACAAAATTATGCGCCGGTGCAGTAGCACCGCTGGTATTGAGAATACCCGGCAGGTTGTCGCCCAGATTCAGGGTGGGAATTGTCTTTTGCGCAGCGTTAGAAGCGACAGATGGTGTTGTGATCGTAAAGCGCCAGTGCATGGTGTTATCGACTTCTGGCAGGTTGGGCGCAGAAGCAACTGGATCAACCCAGGTTACACCATCAACCGAAGATGCTTTCACGATGTTAACGACAGCATCACCTGTCACCACGTCGGTGGCAACGAGGTCGCTACCTGCTGTGTCACAATCGTTGCTAGTAACTGGGTCAGCGGGCGAAGGGCCAGTACCACCAAGCGCAGTCAACACGCGACCACCGGTACAGGCATAGTTACTTAAGGTCACGGGTGCGCTTACGTTAGCGATAGTGGAGCTGAACGACACAGCAATGCTGTCGCCGATCGCCAAAGTTCCGGGGCCATTATTGGTACACACGACCTCCGTCGTGCGCTCGTCATCGGTAAAGGGGGGATTAGTAACACCAGTCGTGACAGCACAAGTCCACCCGGCGGTAACCCCTGTTAGCGTACCGCTAATTTCTGCTGGCTTTACATAGTCCACCACCCGCAACGGGTTGGATGCGTTATACGTCGCAGCACTCAGGCTGCTGGCATCGTTAGTCACCGTCAACGTATTGGTGATGGTTGTACCCGGTGCTTGGGGGCCGCTACCAGGCGACTTGCTTTTCGTCATGCGCAGGTCAGCGAATGGTTCAGCCACCTGATAAGGCAAGGTGATGGCGTTATTCGCAGGGTTGGAGTCGGTCAACGTGGCTGGCGGTGTGACGACGACAGGGAAGTCACCCGCAGTCGCTGCACCCGGCATGGTCAACGGCAGGATGAAAGGTTCTGTACCGCCAGAATTCACCGCTCCGGTGGTACAGGTCACCAAGGTGCCGTTATAGGAAGTTGCACCAACTGTTAACGACCCTGCACCTTCGTTGGTGCAGCCAGCAGGCAATGCGCCCAAAGTGAAGCCTGCAGGAATAATGGTGGAAATAGTGCCAGCTGTCGCAGACAACGGCCCATTATTACGGTAGGTCAGCGTCAGGTTCTGGCTAGCACCTGTTGCTTGGTAAGCTGCAGGGAAACTCCCTTGTGCCTGCAAATCGGTACCCGGTAATGCCACATAGTTCACCGGAGTGACGTTATTGCTTGCATTGCGATCAAAGTAATTGCTATTGCTTGACGCAATCGACGCGGTATTGGTGAACGTGCCATTGGCGCCTTGCGTACCATTGACGGTAATGCTGCTGGCATTGAGCTGCGCTGCAGTGAAAGGCCCCGTATAGGTACACGTCAACGTTCGCGAGCTTTGCGCCTGCGCCGCAGTGTTACAGGTGGGTGTAAGACCAGTAAAAGTTCGACTGTTGATCGTGAATTGCGTGGTGTTCCCAGGCAATTGGTCGGTGACCACAATACTGGCGCCTGCAGGCACATCATTACCGCCAAGTGCAATCTTCGGGCTCAACACGAAGCTCACAGAGCCGCCAGCCACCGCATCCCCAGCCGGTGACGACTTCACCTTATCAACGGTGAGATCACCGCTGTTACGCACGGTAAATGAGCTGGAAGCTGTTGTTCCTGTATTCCCTGTTGCTGTCACGTTGGATGCACCTAACGCCGCACCCAGCACGTCAAACGACACAGCACCGGATGCCCCAACAGCACCATCTGGCACAACGCATGTCAGCACACGTGTCGCTGCAACATAGGTGCAGCCTGCCGGCAAGCTACCCACAACAACATCCAGCTCATTAGGCATTGTGATCGTAAAAGAATCATCCGCCCCTGCGGTGGTGCGCTGCCAATTCACCGTTGTTTGTGCAGTCAGCCCCATCCCAATATCGGCAGGCACAACAACACTATTCGGAATAATGCCCGCCCAAGCCATCGGGCTTGCCGCCAACACTGCCACCAGCCCCATGGCTTTTACAGCGTGTGAAAGAACGCCTCGGCTTAACAGCCCCTTGGCAACCTTATTGACCCATGCAGGTGAGTGATACACGTGCGACACCTCAAGATAAATCGCCCAACAGCGGGCAGACTGATGCAAATCATTAAGCCGTTTAACGGCATACCACGGCAAAACTTTAACAAAAATTACTAGATTATTTTTATAAAAATAATTTCACTCTGTTTCCAGTGACTTAGATCCCATGACAACACCCCTTCTGGCTTGATGGCGCCAAAACCACGGCATGCGATGTCGCGGGTGTGAAGTGAGCGCACTGTCATGTGGTCAACCTGTGCGTTGTGAATCGTGAAACTGAACAGGCGCCAATGTTCAGCCAGCGCACAGGCAATAATCAGCGATGATTCATCCGCTGCATCGCTAACTGGCATTGTCAGCGCGAATGGTCGCGCCCACTGGAGAGGATCAATGCGCCGCCCCATTGTTGCCCGCACTTTTATCGTCTGTCTGTTGGCCAGTCTTAGTGTTGGTCTGTTGGCAGGCTTTACGCCCGCCAGTGCCCAAGACATGAAACAACGCACCGAACACCGTGAGCGTGCATCGTCCATGCGGCAATCACGTCCTGCACGTATGGAGACTGATCGCCGCGAAACACCGCAGCGTTCGGAATCGACACGCAGTGAGCCGCGTTACGAAGCACGTACTGCACCACGCCGCGCATCTGGCAGCACGTCCAACAACACATCCAGCGGTGTCGCCAGTAGTACGCCACGCCCGGAGTCGCTTATTGAGAGCCGCCCCGTGACCGGCAATGAGACGCGTACTGAATCGCGCCCCACGTTTCGTGCAAGCCCCTCCATTGCGCAACCTACGCAAAGTAATGATTCACGTGCGCAACATCAGCAACGTTTTGAAGTTCGTCGGCAAGAACAGCAACAGCGTATCGAGGCACAGCGCAGCCCGCAGGGACGTGTCATTCAACAGGCGCTGATGCGTGAAGAACAGGAGCGCCGCGCTGAATCTCGTCCCAATGTGCGTGACGAACGCATTCACACGCCTTCTCGCCCGAACGTGCGTGATGAACGCATCGCGCCTGCTGGTCGCCCCGATTGGCGCAATGACCGCAACAACCATCCGCAGACCCGCATTAGCCGGAATGAGCAGCAGCGTCGTATCGAACAACAACGCCGCCAGCACAACCAATGGCAGCGTGATGAAGCCCGTTGGCGTGCACAGTTCGACCGCCAACATCATGCATTGCTCAAACAACATCGCCCGTCGCAACACCGCTATCAGCAAGACTATTACCAGCGCTGGCTGGCACAACAGGCGCGCTGGAATAGCTATCGCTTCGACTATTACAGCGACCCGTTCTTCTACACGCCTTACAACTACCGCTACAACTATGGTGGGCGCTGGTATTCCACCAATTCATACGGCGCGCAACTGTTGCAACAGGCCATTCAAGATGGCTACCGTGAAGGCTGGTATGCCGGACGTGCCGACCGTGAAGACCGCTGGCGTTTCGATTATCGAGGCAACTACGGCTATATCAACGGCAGTTTTGGTTACTACGGGCATTACGTCAGCATGAGTGACTACCAGTATTACTTCCGCCAAGGTTTTGAACGCGGCTACCGCGATGGGTATTACGGACGCTCGCAATATGGCCGTTACGACAATGGCAACGCTTCCATCCTGCCGGCTGTTCTCAGCATGATTCTGGTCTTCAGCATCCTTTAATCGGTTTGCACCTTGTGTGCCTCGCCCGGCTTCGGCCGGGCATTTTTTTGCGTCTCAGCGCAGCTGGCTGTCTTTGCTGCCCCGCCGGTTATAGCCAGTGAAAGCACTATCGGCTTCGTTTTTCTGCTGACAAACAACACACAGGCGCACACCCGCAATCGCTTTGCGTCGTGCCTCTGGAATGGGCGCATCACATTCTTCGCAATGGCTCAAACTCTCGCCTTGTGGCAAACGGCTGCGTGCACGTGCAATGGCATCATTGACGGTGGCATCAATTTGATCTTGTACGGCACCATCGCCAGCCCAACCTGTGGCCATGTGTCCTCCTTCTGTTGCATTACACTCAAGAGTCGTGATGCATGCATCATGACGCTTTCCCTTCCCAGTTTCCAACCTGCGAGAACCTGCATGAAACGCTTTTTGACTGCTCTGGCATTGACCACACTCTGTCTGCCTGTCTTTGCCGCACTGAAACCCGGCAGCCCTGCCCCGTCGTTTACCGCACCTGCTTATCTTGCGGGTGAAGCGATGACATTTGATCTGCAAGCCACACTGAAAAACGGCCCTGTGGTGCTCTACTTCTTTCCTGCGGCGTTTACCCCTGGCTGCAATGTGGAAGCAGCCGCATTCTCACAGGCGGCTGACAAATTCAAGGCACTGGGTGCGCAGGTTGTGGGTATCACGGCAGGAAACACCGACCGCTTGGCGGAGTTTTCCAAAGACACTGAAAAATGCGCGGGTAAATTCCCGGTTGCGGCGGATACAGGCGCACGGATTGCCAAATCCTTTGATGCCACATTGGCGCTGAAGTCGGACATGTCCAGCCGCACATCGTTTGTGATTGGGCAAGATGGCCGCATCGTTTTTGTGCATGACGACCTCAACCCCAATCAACACGTCAAGCAAACATTGGATGCAGTCACTGCACTGGTTCAGAAAAAATAATGCCGAAAACAATCGGGGCTGCATTCGCAGCCCCGAGAGATGACACCTTCACCTGTGTATCGCTTACCAGATACGCACGCGCTGTTCAGGTGGCAGGTACATGGCGTCACCCGGCTTGACATCAAATGCCTTGTACCACGCATCCAGATTCCGCAGCGGCCCATTGGTACGGTACATGGCCGGGGAATGTGGGTCGGTTTTCAGTTGGCGCAACAAGGCTTCATCACGCGACTTACCTTTCCACACCTGTGCCCACGACAAATAGAAGCGTTGATCGCCAGTCAGCCCTTCCAGCACACGCGCTGGCTTGCCTTTCAGGCTGAACTGATAGGCGGTATAGGCCATCGACAAGCCACCCAGATCACCGATATTTTCACCCATGGTCATGCCACCATTGACGCATTGCTCCGGCAACGGACAATAGCTGTTGTATTGTTCGCCCAAGGCTTTGGTGCGCAACTCAAAGCGCTGGCGATCTTCGTCTGTCCACCAATTGCGCTGAATGCCATCGGCATCCGATTTGCTGCCTTGGTCGTCAAAGCCGTGCCCCATTTCATGCCCAATGACGGCACCAATCCCACCGTAGTTCACGGCGGCATCAGCATTCACATCAAAAAATGGCGGCTGCAAAATCGCTGCCGGGAAAACGATTTCATTGAAGGCGGAGTTGTAATAGGCATTCACCGTATGTGGTGTCATCGCCCATTCTTCGCGGTCTGTCTTTTTGCCAAGACGGCTGTTTTGTTCATCGCGGTTGAACTTGCGCAAAGCGACGGCATTGCCCAACACGTCGCCAGATGAGATCGCAACGCTGCTGTAATCGCGCCACTTGGATGGATAGCCGATTTTCGGACGGAACGTGGACAGCTTGCGGAACGCTTCTGCCTTGGTGGCTTCGCCCATCCAATCCAGTTGTTCGATATTTTGTCGCAATGCACTGCGCAGGTTTTCAACCAACTGATCCATAGCGGCTTTGGCTTCTGGCTTGAAGTAACGCGCCACATACAGCTCGCCTAAGGCATCACCTAAACCATTCCGCGCACCGACCATTGCCAGCGCACGTTTCCAATCTTCACGCTGAGCTTTCTGTCCAGCCAATACTTTTCCATTGAATTCGAAATCCGCATCATCAATGGCTTGGCTCAGCAAATCCGCGTTACCGCTGATTGCATGAAAACGCAGATAGTCACGCCATACAGCCAACGGTGTGGCATTGATGACATCAATCATCGGCTGAATGACATCCGGTGTGCTGATATTCAACCGCTCCGGTTGCGGCAGCCCTTGCGCCTGCAGCTGCCCTGCCCAATCGTAACCGGGGAAATTGCTTTGCAGTTCGGCAAAGGTATAGATGTTCCACGTCTTATCACGGTCACGCAGCTTCACACGCTCCCACTGCGGTTCTGCAAGTGCTGTTTCTAGCGTCAAGATGGCTTCGGCGCGTGCCTTGCCATTCTCCTCACTCACCCCTACAAAACCCAACATGCGCTGGATGTGTTCTACATAGGCTTCACGAATTTTGGCAAAGCGTGCATCGGTATTGAGGTAGTAATCGCGGTCGGGAAGCCCCAGACCACTGACCCCAAGATTGAGCAGATAGCTATCCGGGTCTTTGCGATCAATGCCTACAAACAGCCCGAACGGAGCGCGGCTTCCATCCAAGCCTGCATTGGCGAATGCGGCTACCAGTTTTTCTTTGCTGTCGATGCCGTTAATGCGGTCAAGTACCGGCTGCAGTGGGGCAATGCCCGCAGCATCACGCGCCTGCCTGTCCATATAGCTGGCGTAGTAGTCACGCAACTTTTGCTCATTGCTTCCTTGCGGCAAGTCATGCTTGGCCAAAAGTGCTTCCATCAATGTATGCGTTTGTTCTTCAGCCCGATCACGCAATGCATTAAATGAACCGTAATTGGTTTCGTAATCTTTCAGAACATAGGTGTCGATCCAGTGACCACTGGCATAGCGATTGAAATCATTTCCCGGTTTCACCTGGGGATCACGCGCCGTCAGGTCAATCCCGAAACTCCCCAATTGCGCCTTCTTGCCGCCTCCTGCCGCAACTGCAGTAGAAGCAGCGATGGTGGTAGCCAGTGCAATGCCAAGACAAAGCAGCGATCGCTTCATAACGTCAACCTTAGTTCTGAATACAGACCGGCAAGCATAGCCTGCTTGCTCGTTAAATATCTGTGTAAATCGTTGGTCTTAACACATTGCCAGCTTTTGGCACTGGTGTACAGGCGGCCAAAAACCTAGGCTATGCGCTACTTTCCACCTTCATACGATCATGCGTAAAACTCTGCTTGCTCTTGCCGTTACCGCCCTGCTGGCCGGTTGCTCCAACCCAACATCCACCGACACCCAGTCTGCCACCACTACTGCTGTTAATAGCGCTGCCGATGCGCAATTTGCCGCGCTGTCACAAAAAACACTGGAGAGCTGGATGCAGCTTTCACCGGTCAGCGCCACACAAATTGGCGAACATCGTTTCGACGCTGAACTGGATGACCTTTCTGCAGAAGGTCAGCAGCGCGCTCTGGACACCACCAAGGCATTGCTGGCCGAGTTGGAAGCCATCGACACCGCTGCACTTTCACGCGACAACCAAGTGGATGCCGCTTTGCTGCGGCATCAACTTAAATCCGACATCTGGAACAGCGAAGTGATGCAGGCGGCGCAATGGGATCCGCAGCTGTATAACGGGCTGGCTGGTAGTGCGATTTATGGGCTGATGGCACGTGAGTTTGCACCGTTGCCAGACCGCATCAAATCGGCCACTGCGCGTATGGAAAAAATCCCCGCATTGCTGGCACAAGCACGCACCAATCTTGATGTAGCACGCGTCCCAAAAATTCATGCCGAAACCGTCGCCAAGCAGAACAAGGGGATTTTGTCGATCGTTGAAACCTTCATCACCCCGCATTTGGACAGCCTGTCTGCGGAAGATGCCCAGCACACACGCACCGCTATTGCCGACCTGCAAAAGGCAGTCAATGAACATCAGCAATGGCTGGACAACACCTTGGTTCCCAATGCCAACGGTGAGTTCCGTATCGGTGCCGAGAAATACGACCAGAAATTGCAATTCGCCTTGTCATCATCACTCTCGCGTGCCGACATCAAACAACGTGCTGAAGCCGAAATGCAGCGCGTGCGTGGGGTGATGTATGGCATTGCGCAACAGGTCTTGAACGACACACCGCATGCCCCTGCCCTGCCAGATACGCCGAATGATGAGCAACAACAAAAAGCCATTGAAGCGGCACTTGAACTTGCTTACACCCAGCACCCTGCACGCGACAAGGTGGTGGATGACGCGAAGCTTTCACTGGCTGATGCCACTGAATTTGTTCGCGCAAAAGATTTGGTGACCTTGGCAGATTCACCCGTGGATGTGATCTTGATGCCCGAATTCCAACGTGGTGTGGCGGTGGCGTATTGCGACTCCCCTGGCCCCTTGGATAAGCACTTAAAGACCTTCTATGCCATCTCCCCGATTCCTGATGAGTGGTCTCCCGCCCAGGCTGAATCATTCCTGCGTGAATACAACGGCAAGATGATTCATTTGCTGTCAATCCATGAAGGCATTCCCGGCCATTACCTAGAAGGCTGGCATTCCGCCAAACATCCATCGGTGTTGCGTGGCGTGCTGCGCTCAGGCTTGTTTGCTGAAGGTTGGGCGGTGTACACCGAACGCATGTTGCAAGAGCAAGGCTATCTGGATAATGACCCGCTGTTCCATTTGGTACAGATGAAGTTCTATCTGCGCACGATTGCCAATGCCCTGCTGGATCAAGGCGTACACGTGGACAACTGGACACGCGAACAAGGCATGCACTTGATGACGCATGATGCGTTCCAGCAAGAAAGTGAAGCCGCGGGCAAATGGGTACGCGCACAACTTACTTCGGCACAACTGCCCACTTATTTCGTGGGTGCGCAAGAGCATTTCGACTTGCGTGATGCCATGCAGAAAAAGCTGGGGGATGCATTCAACTTGAAGACTTATCACGACCAAGTGTTGTCGTATGGCGCCCCACCCGTGCGTTATGCACGTGCGCTGATGTTGGATGAGGCGATCAATTGAGTAGCACGCGCTGTTTTAGTGCCCCTCACCCGGCGCTACGCGCCACCCTCTCCCCGTAAACGGGGTGAGGGGAAGTGCAAAACCCTTCTCCCCGCTTGCGGGACGAGGGAAAATACGAATCCTTCTCCCCGCTAACGGGGCGAGGGGAAGTGCAAAACCCTTCTCCCCGCTTGCGGGGAGAAGGTGCCCGAAGGGCGGATGAGGGGCGCTCTTCTCAGTGCGCTAACACATAATCCAACGCCGCACACACCGCCGCGACTTGCGCATCATTACACTGCTGCGGTGTCGCACGCGGGCTATCGGGATAGACCTCGGTCGTTGTGGTGTAACGGGCGCCACTGATTCCCGCGCACAAGCCCAGGGCAACAAGCGCATATTCAATGACACCGGGTGCTACAACCTCTGAGCCAATAATGGTGCCATCCGGATCAGCAGGCGCAATATGCGTCACATTGCTGACCGCCCCAATGATGGCTTGTTGGAATTCGGGCTGCCGATTTTCAGTGTCATCAACCAAATAAAACCCATCGGGAATGGTGCCCGGCTCAAAAGGCTTTCCATCACGCGCTGCCAGTGAAGGGCGAAACTCGCTTTCATCACTATCGGTGGTTTCATGCAGATCAATATGCACCCGCACTTGCCCACGGTAGGGCTGGATTAAATCCCACAATGCTGCTGATTCTGCAGCTGGGCTATCCGCATAGAAATTGCGGTTGGGGTCGAGTGCTTGCGCGTTCCAGCGATGAATACGCTCGTATGCCCAAGGTGAAACACAGGGCACAACCAGCAAGTTGAGCTTGTTGGCATAGGCCAAACCATGCTGTCTGAGAAACTGCAGCGCACCATGCACACCGCTGGTTTCATAGCCATGTACCCCGCCCGTCACCAAGGCAACGGGATGCTGTGCATGCCAGTGTTTGCTGCGCACGACATACAGCGGGTAACGCCCATCAACGGGGTCATTCAGCTCCCCGTATTGCAAGACGTCATAGTCATCACGCAGTGCGTCGATAGCTGTCAGCACATCGTCAGCATAACTGCGCTTTTTATGCTGCAGGGCACGCCACTGCGCCTTCTCAGAATCGCCCCACGGAACACCGGGCTGACCGATGTTTGGAAATATTGCCTGCGTCGTCATGGCGGCTCCCTGCTTACACGAAAGAGCCGCTTATGATAAAGCCTTACGCTCTGCCGCGTACTGGCTTGAGCATGCCTTGCATGCCTGTGGACTGCCACACATCGCCATCACTATTGGCGGCCAAAACGGCAACGTTGGAATGCGCCTGGCTCCATTGTGGAACGGCCGCAAACCCTTGCACCATCAAGGCTGTTCCCCAGCCATTGACGGCATCGACATGATCCGCCACCAAGGTGACACCGGGGACGCCGCGTGTGGGCCAGCCTGTTTTTGGATCAAGCACATGATGCAATAAACGCCCTTCATGCATGAAGCTGCGCTCGTAATCACCTGACGAGGCCACGATGCCATAGCCTTGAATGTCGATGGCACCAAGCAATTGTTTGGGGGCACGCGGATCACGCACACCCACGCGCCAAGGACGCCCCGTGTTTGTGCCCATGGCCAACACATCGCCACCGCCATTGATCAATGCATCGCGAATGCCCTCTTGCTCCAGCATGCGCAAACCAGCAGCCAAAATCGGCAATTTGGCAATACCGCCCAAATCTAACGCCATACCTGGCTTGCTTAGGAATGCGGTGCCGGCCTTGGCATCCAATTGCAGATGCTGCGCACCGACATGCTTCAAGCTTTCGCTGATAGCCGCTGGCGCAGGCATGGCTTTATGCTCAGCCTCAAACCGCCAGCCAGAAAGCGCACCCACGGTGGGATCAAAAGCACCGGCACTTTGCTGATACACCTGCTGTGCATTGCGTAAAACCGCCATCATTTCAGCGGGGACTGCCACGGCATGTTGACCCGCAGCAGCACCAAGGCGACGCACCACCGAGTCATCACGATAACGACTCATCATGGCTTCAAGGCGCTGCATTTCTGCAAACGCCTTGTTGATTGCGTTTTGTACAAGGCGGGCATCATTGCCATTGGCAACGATGTCCACCTTGGTTCCCATCAAGGTGCGGCTACCACGCTGCGAAACAAGCGGAGATGCCACAGCCCCTGCCACCAAAGGCATCGCCCCCAATAAAGGCAATACCATATTGAAGCGGCGCCGTGTCCACAGCCTGCCCTGTTCAACATTTTTCATCGCAACACCTCTCTGGGCAAAACACTTACTTCGACTGATTTGCCATGAAATCCACAGCAGCCTTCATGTCGTCATCGCTCAACGACGGATTGCCGCCGCGTGCAGGCATGGCACCCTTGCTGCCGTTATAGCCTTCAATCGAATGCTGATACACAACATCCATCCCTTGCGCGATACGCGGACCCCAGTCTTCCTTGTCACCCGGGATAGGAGCACCCGCCACACCGGAGGCATGGCACAGTGCGCATGTTGCGCCATAGACTTTCTTGCCTACATCTTCCGCAGAAGCCACTTCAGCTGCCGGAGCTTCAGCAGGTGCGGCTTCAGTTGTTGCTGGTGCTTCAGCAGCAGGAGCTTCTGTCGCAGCAGGTGCAGCAGCATCGGCTGCCGGGGCTTCGCTGTTACCGCATGCGGCCAGCAAGAAAACGGTAGCGGCCAAGGTTAAACTCAGGGGAATCGACTTCATTGTGGTGTCCTTAGTAAAAAACGAGGGTAACGGCTGTGAAAAACAACGTTCGAATCAAATTTGCTGCAGCTGACGCACCTGCCTGTCAGCCATATTGGCGAACCAATGACACAATGTACTGCAATGCCGCCTAGTATAAAGAGTGCCTTTCCAACAAAGAATTGATCTTCGTCAAGTTAATCTTATGCAATTACGGTCAAGATTCACACCGCGGAACGGATAGACCATTCTGCTTACATCCATCAGAGGCTAATCATGAGCGACAATAAGGACGATCAAAGCTTAACTACCACGGGCATCAGCCGCCGCCACTTCATCAACACTGCCGCGTTAGCAGGTCTGACCTTAGGCGTTGCCGCCTGTGATGAAAAGTCTGCACCGGCCGCTGGCGGTACGTCTGCTGCAAGCGCTGGTGGGTCAAGCAGCCCCACCGAAGTCAAACCTGGCGAACTGGACACCTATTACGGCCTGTGGAGTGGCGGCCATAACGGTGACGTGCGCGTTCTCGGCTTCCCATCAGGCCGTGAAATCCACCGCATCCCCTGCTTTGTGCCGGACACCCTGGTCGGCTGGGGGATCACCAACGAATCCCTGGACGTTATGGGTCGCAATGCCAAGGGTGGCCCACTGTATAACGTGGCCGATACTCACCATTTGCACGCATCCTACAAGGATGGCAATTACGATGGCCGTTATGCTTGGGTGAACGACAAGATCAACGCCCGTATTGCCCGTATCCGTTTGGACTACATGGTCTGTGACAAAGTGACGGATCTGCCGAACGTACAGGGTTTCCACGGCATCTTCCCAGACAAGGCTGACCCGGTTGATCCCGCTATCAATTACACCACCCGTGTGTTCTGTGGTGGCGAATTCGCCATTCCACTGCCGAACGACGGTACCGACGTCAACAATCCGGAAAAATACCGTTCGCTGTTCACCTGCGTGGACGCAGAAAGCATGGAAGTGCGTTGGCAAGTGCTGATTGACGGCAACTGCGATCTTGTTGCCAGTTCCTACGATGGCAAGCTGGCCGCCACCAACCAGTACAACACCGAAAACGGCATTCACTACGAAGACATGATGTCTGCTGAACGTGATGCCTGCCTGTTCTTCCACATTGCCCGTATTGAAGAAGCCGTGAAGGCTGGCAAGTTCAAGACTTACGGCAATAACGTACCGGTGGTTGATGGTACCCGTGACGCCAACCAAGACGCGGCAACAGCGCTTGTTGCCTATGTTTCGGTTCCGAAAAACCCACACGGCGTGAACGCCAGCCCAGATGGCAAATACTTCATCTGCGCAGGCAAGTTGTCGCCCACCACCACCACGATCGAACTGACGAAGGTGCTGGAATGGTTTGACGGCAAGCTGGACGATGTGGACAAGTCGATCGTTGCAGAAGTGGAAGTGGGTCTGGGCCCGCTGCACACTGCATTTGATGGCCGTGGCAATGCTTACACCACCCTGTTCCTGGACAGCCAAGTGGTGAAGTGGAACGTCGAAAAAGCGATTGCATTCCACAATGGTGACAAGAGTGCGCAATATGTTGTTGATCGCATCGACGTGCACTACCAGCCAGGTCACATCAACGCCTCGCAATCAGAAACGATGGCCGCTGACGGCAAGTACTTGGCCGTAGGTTGTAAGTTCTCCAAGGATCGCTTCCTGCCTGTTGGTCCGCTGCATCCGGAAAACGAACAGCTGATTGATATCTCGGGCGAAAAAATGGTGTTGCTGGCCGACCACCCTGTGCGTGGCGAACCCCATGACTTCATCATCTTCAAGCGCGACGTCATCAAGACCAAGCAGGTGTATGAGCTTGATGAATCCCCCATTGCCGTGAAGGACGCGAAAGACAATGGCGTGTTCCGTGAAGGCAACAAGGTGACCGTCAAGCTGACCTCGCAAGCACCCGCCTTCGGCATGCGCGAGTTCACCGTGAAGAAGGGTGATGTCGTCACCTTGATCCTGACCAACTTGGACAAAGTGGAAGACCTGACGCACGGTTTTGCATTGCCGAAATACAACATCCAGTTTGTCATCAACCCACAGGAAACCAAGTCGGTGACCTTTGTGGCTGACAAACCGGGGGTATTCTGGGCTTATTGCTCAACCTTCTGCCACGCATTGCACTTGGAAATGCGTACACGCGTTATTGTAGAAGCCTGATCCTAGAAATCTGATGTTCCTTGGTTTGCAGGCGCTGTGTCATGCAGCGCCTGCCTTTTATTCGGAGCTTGCCATGCCCCCACTTGGTCAACGTCTTGTGTCATTTTGTGCAGCGCTCCTGCTTGCCTTGGCGGTGTTTTCTTCTCCTGCACAGGCAGACACCTATGAAGTGGAATTACCAGCCAACCTGGCCACCGCGCCAGATATGTGCGCATTGATTCCTTGCAAAGACGTTTTCCCGGGTGCCACTTATTTTTCTCATCGCAAGGGGCAACCCCCTTACGTTGAGGCATACGACAACGACAGTCCGCAGAAAAAACTGCTGGGCTATGTGATGTTGTCCACCGATATCACCGATATTCCTGCCTATTCCGGCAAGCCGGTTGTCACCTTGATCGGCATGGATACCGAAGGACGCTTTGTTGGCGTCAAAGTCCTCAAACACTCTGAACCCATCTTGTTGCTGGGAATTCCCGAATCCGCCCTGATTGGGTTTAACGACCAATATCTCGGTAAATTCGTCACCGACACCCTGGAAGTGGGCCCCTCGCGTCCTGAAGAAAACGTGATCGGTCTGGATGCCATTTCTGGTGCCACGGTGACGGTGGTGGCACAAAACCAAGTGGTGATGCTGTCTGGCTCGGCAGTGGCACGGCAGGCAGGCATCATTGCCCCCACCGTCCGCGAACAGGCACGTTTCGTGACTTCCGGTAAAAATTACACATGGGCTGAACTGGTCAAACAGGGCTTGGTGCAGCGTCTATTGGTCAAACCCGAACAAGTGGGCTTGCCACGCGCCACCGAGCCATTCATCGAGCTATGGTTTGGCGATTTGAATCACCCTGATGTTGGGCAAAGCCTGATCGGTGCATCGGCTTATGAACGCCTGCATTCCAGCCTGCATGAAGGTGAGAATGCCTTCTTCATTATTCGAACCGCAGGTGCTGAATCGTTCAAAGGCTCAGGCTTCGTGCGCGGTGGTATTTTTGACCGTGTGCAGGTCAAACAAGGTGCCGATGCATTTACCTTCCGTGACCTTGACGTACTGAACCTGTATGGGCTGGAAGCCGAAGGTTCACCCCGTTATACCGAGTCTGGGATTTTCATTATTCGCTCGGAATCCTTCTCCGCGGCCTATCCGTGGAAACTCGCCTTCCTTGGTAACCGCATCGACCGCGCCACTGGGCACCGCAGCTTTGCCGTGTTCGAGTCCAAATACTGGCTGCCAGCAAGCCTGCTGGACGGTGGTCGCCCGAAGGTGAAAGAAGCCGATGCCCCCTGGGTACGCATCTGGAAGAGCCAGCCGCTAAAAATCGCGCTCTTCATCTTCCTGCTGACGGCTGTCACCGTGGTCTATGCCTTCCGTGAAAAGCTGACACGCAAGGCCACACACAAGAACAAGTGGCCGGTCAAAGCCTTCAAATACACGTTCTGGGGCATCAGTATTACTGTCATCGGCTTTGGCTTGATGGCACAACCCTCGATCACCCAAGTGTTGACGTGGTTCCACTCGATTCTGTTCCAATGGCAATGGTCGCTGTTCCTGACCGATCCCTATATTTTCCTGTTCTGGATTTTCATTATCGGTACATCGTTCCTGTTTGGTCGCGGCCTGTTCTGCGGCTGGATGTGTCCGTTCGGTTCGTTGTCGGAAGCCATTTACAAAGTGGCACGCTTCATTGGTTTGGGGCGTTTCCAAACAGCTTTGCCGCAAAAATGGCATGACCGCCTGAAGTGGCTGAAGTACGCGATTTTCTTCTTCCTGCTGACCGTCTCTTTGTTCTCAATGGGCTTGGCAGAAAAGCTCTCGGAAGTAGAACCGTTCAAGACCACCTTCTTGGTGGGGATCACCAACCGTGCCTGGCCATATGGTTTGTTTGTGGCGTTCCTGTTGGGCTTGTCGATTTTCATCGAGCGCCCCTACTGCAAATACCTGTGTCCGTTGGGGGCGTCACTGGCGATTCCCAGCACCTTCCGCTGGTATGGCTTGAAGCGCAAACAAGACTGCAACAGCTGTAAGGCCTGCGCGGTGGGCTGTGGCGCGCAAGCGATTGATGCCGATGGCCGTATCGACCACCGCGAATGCTTGCACTGTCTGGACTGCATGATTCTGTACACCGACACCGCGGGCTGTCCACCGCTGGCACGTGAACGCAAACGTCGTGAACGTCTGGAACTGCCCATCACGCTGATTACCGATAATGGCTATTTCCTGCCGCTGGAAGGTGAAACGCAAGCAAGTCAGATCATGCCGAAGGCCGTCAATGGTGTTGACCCGCGCATGCCTACCGACCCCACCCTGCCCGCGCACAAGCATGATGTTGGCGTATTGACATGGATCTGGCTGGAAATTCGCGACCATCTGTGGCCGTGGAGTAACGAGGGCTGGCATAGCAAGCGCGCATTGCAAATGGCAGGTATCGCTTTGGCTGTGGCAGCCACCATTGCCTGGGTGATGACGGCAATGGGGCATATGTCCTCTGGCGCCATCATTGGCTGGTGGTTTGGTTGGAGTGTGTACGAAGTCCTGATTCGCATGTCTGGTCGTCGTTACGTCAAGGATGGTCCGTGGTGGCACGACAAGTACCGTGTTGCAAGTTGGTTCGACATGATCAGCTACGTCAGCTTCAAGAACCTGATGATTGGCGCTATTCTGTTCCTTATCTTGAAGTCGACAGGGCTCTTTACTCCATGAGTCAACGTCTTTTGACCAGCGGCATGGCTGCCATGCTGCTGGTATTTTGCGGGCTGGCAACAGCCGGCACGATTCGCGTCAACCCCGGTGATGACTTGGCGGCGGCCATTCGTTCCGCCAATCAGGGTGATGTGGTTGAGGTGGCTCGCGGAAAATATCGCGGCAATCTGTTGATTGACAAAACCATCACCCTGCGCGGTATCAATCGCCCAACCCTCAGCGGTCAACAGCAAGGCGATACCATCCGCGTCACTGCCCCCGATGTGGTGATTGAGGGCATGATTATTCGGGATTCCGGCGACAGCCTGAAAAACCAGAATGCCGGTATCTATCTGTATCCGGGCGCACACCGCGCCATCGTGCGTAACAACGACCTGACCTATAACCTGTTTGGGATGTGGATCGAGAAAGCTGATGACGTGCTGGTTGAGCACAACATCATCACTGGCAAGCGCGATTATGATTCGCCCATGCGCGGCAACGGCATCCAGCTCTATAACACCAAAGGTGCAAAGATCTTCAACAACGACATCAGCTTTGTACGCGATGCGTTGTATATCGACGTTTCACACCATGCGGTGTTCAAAGGCAATAAGTTGCACCACAGCCGCTATGGCACGCATTACATGAACTCCTACTACAACCTGTGGGAGGACAATGACACCTATTACAACCGTGGTGGTTTGGCATTGATGGAAGTGCGCGAGCAAACCATCCGCAACAACCGCGCCTGGGGCAATTCCGATCACGGCATCATGTTGCGCACACTGCAAGACGCGGTGATTGAGGGCAATGTGGTGGCCGGTAATGTGCGCGGCTTTTTCGTCTATGACGTGGAATACATCACCTTGGAAAACAACCTCGTGGTGGATAACGCCATTGGCGTGCATCTGGCTGCGGGCTCCATCAACAATATCGTTGAAGGCAACGATTTCATTTCCAACCAAGAGCAAGTGCGCTATGTCGCCTCCAAAGACGAACACTGGGGCGTCAAAAGCGGCAACTACTGGAGCAACTACCTCGGCTGGGACCGTGATGGCGATGGCAAAGGTGATGTGCCCTATGAAGCCAATGATGTGGTGGATCGCCTGACATGGCGTCACCCTGGCATCAAACTCTTGATGGCCAGTCCCGCCGTTCAAGCGTTACGACTTGTCAGTAAACAATTTCCGATCTTGCGTGCCCCGTCGGTTGTGGATCCCAATCCACGCATGACGCCGGGCGATGAACAATGGAGCAAATGGCGTGGCAAGCACTATCCCGGCCGATAACAACATCGCCATCACCCTGCGTGGGGTGCATAAACACTTCGGTGCGTTACGCGCTGTTGACGGCATTGATCTCGATATCCACAAAGGGCAGATTTTTGGCCTGATTGGACATAATGGCGCTGGCAAGAGCACGCTCTTCAAAATGATGCTTGGGCTTGAAACACCCACGCAGGGCGAAATCCTGATTGATGGCGCCTCTGTCATGGGGCGTGATTTCCGCAGTACACGTCGTTCGATTGGCTATCTGCCTGAAAACGTAGTGCTGTATGACAATCTTGACGGGCTTGAAACGCTGCAGTTTTTCGCCCGCTTGAAAGGCGCGCCGTTATCACAATGCGCCCCCATGCTGGAACGTGTGGGGCTTGGACATGCTGGCAAGCGCCCGGTACGGGAATACTCAAAGGGCATGCGGCAGCGCCTCGGGTTTGCGCAATCGCTTCTTGGCTCACCGAAAGTCTTGTTTCTTGATGAACCCACAAACGGGCTGGATCCGCAGGCTATTCGTGAGTTCTACACCATCCTGCGCGAGCTTCAATCAACGGGTGTGACGATTATCATCACCTCGCATATTCTTGCCGAACTACAAGAGCGCGTTGATCGCCTGGCCATCCTTGTCTCAGGACAATTGCAAGCTGTTGGCAGTGTGCAAGAGCTGCGTGAGCATATTGGTCTACCACTGGTGGTAAAGATTGAAATTGATGACGCCAGTGCGGCAGAGGCGATTCATAATACTTTGCGTGCTGTGACCCAAGCCAGCATTGAGCGCACCGAAACCGGGTTGCATCTGCAATGCCCGCGCGCAGACAAAATGGCGGTGGTCGGCGCACTTGCACCATTTGGCGGCACGATGCGTGACCTGCATCTTCTTGAACCTTCGCTGGAAGACATGTTCTTCGGCTTCTCCAATTGAGCATACGAGACACCATGGACATCACGCCCATCTTCACCGTTGCTGCCAAAGAATTCCGCGATCGCATGCGCAATCGCTGGGTTCTGGCAATCGCCCTTGTATTCACCGTGTTCTCGCTGGTGATCGCTTACTTCGGCAGTGCCCAACAAGGCCAGGTTGGATTTCGCTCAATTGAAGTCACCATCGCAAGTCTGGTGAGCTTGGTGATTTACCTCATCCCGTTGATTTCATTGCTACTGGGCTTTGATGCCATCGTGGGTGAACGTGAACGCGGCTCGCTTGGTTTGCTGCTTTCACTTCCTATCACCCGCCTTGAACTGTTGCTGGGCAAGTATCTGGGGTTGGCACTGGCACTCACCCTATCCACCGTGGCCGGGTTTGGCTTGGTTGCGGTGATCTTGTGGAAGCATATGGATGCCAATGCGCTGTTCCATTACAGCGGCTTCATGTTCAGCTCGGTTTTGTTGGGACTGGCCTTCCTGAGTATTGCGATCCTGCTCTCGGTGATCGCCCACGAACGCACGCGTGCGTCCGGCCTAGCAATTGCCACCTGGTTTTTCTTTGTATTGGTCTTTGATTTACTGCTGTTAGGTCTTTTGGTCACAACTGGCAGTCAATTCAGCGGTGACACTTTTGCCTGGTTATTGTTTCTGAACCCTGCCGACGTGTTCCGTATTCTCAATGTCTTTTCACTGGAGGATGTACGCACCTTGTATGGCTTGGCCAGTGTCGTCCCCGAGTCACTGGGCAATCAATACACCATGGCCAGCGTGATGCTGCTGTGGATCGTGCTTCCTCTTGCTCTTGCTAACTGGAGATTCAAACCATGACCTTCCCCCGTAAACACACTCTGAGTCTCGCTTTTCTTGCTGCGATGAGTGCAATGCTGGCAACAGGCTGCAGCAATAACGACTCACAACAGCGCAGCTATGAACCGATTGAAATCACTGCTGGCACATCCTGCGCACTCGACGGCATGCTGCTTTCTGACTACCCAGGCCCAAAGGCACAGATTCATTATGCCGACCAGCAAACCCCTGACTTCTTCTGTGACACTTTGGAAGTGCTGAACACCTTGCTGGTGGGCGAACAAGTACGCCCCATCCGCGCTGTCTATGTGCAGGATATGGGCAAAGCCGACTGGGAAGAACCCAAAGGACATTGGGTGGATGCCAAGACTGCGTTCTATGTGTTTGGCAGTCATGTGCATGGCTCGATGGGTCCCACTGCCGCCAGTTTTGCAACCAAGGAAGATGCCGAAGCCTTTGTCAGCGAAAACGGAGGCAAGCTTATTCCGTTTGCTGAAATCACCCCGGACTTAGTGGACTTACGCGGCGGCGCACTGCACGACTCGCATATGTAAGTTCTAGACCATCACAACATCAAGAAGCCTTGTCAGCAAGTAATGTGGCAAGGCTTTCGTCTTTTTCCTGCCAGAGCGTATTCATCCATTGCTGGAAACGCACCCGGAACTCGCGATCTGCCTGGTAATTACCATTCAGTAATTCCTCCGGAATGGCACGCTGACGAACTGATACGCGCACCTCAGGAACCCTGCTTCCCAACAAGTCGATCAAGGTTGGCACACCATGCGGATAAGCAATACTGACATCCAATATGGCATGTAGCCCCTGCCCCATGGCATCCAGTACAAACGCCACGCCCCCTGATTTCGGTTTCAGCAGATGTCGGTAGGGTGAGCTTTGCTTGGCATGTTTGTCACGGCTAAAGCGGGTGCCCTCAACGAAGTTCATGATCGCCACAGGAATAGAACGAAACTTCTCGCAAGCACGTCGTGTTGTTTCAATATCCCGTCCAGCCAATGCAGGATTCTTGGCGATCTGCTTCGCCGTATAGCGCCCCATGAAAGGGAAATCCAACGCCCACCATGCCAGCCCCAGCAATGGCACCCAAAACAACTGGCGCTTCAGAAAAAAACGCAGTAATGGAATGCGCTTGTTGAAGACTTTTTGCAACACCAGGATATCCACCCAGCTCTGGTGATTGGCCAGCACAAGATAATGCCCATCGATCTGCAGGTCGGCATCCCCGTACACCGTTAACTGCGTCTTGGTGAGATAGCGCCACATCGCGTTATTCGCGCCAATCCAACTCTCGGCGATTCCCGTCAGCACGGGGTTGCAAGCCACACGCAAACGCGCAAAGGGCAGCACCACCTTCAACAATGCAAGTGCCAGCAAAGGCACTACATGCACACAGGTATTCAGCGCAACCAGGAAAAAAAACAACGCAAGGCGTAATGGCAACATTCGTATCTTCAACAAGCAAACCAGGCGCTATTGTCGCGGAAAATTCAGAATGATTCAGCGGGTCGGTATGATATGTCGATGCAGCGTTATACCGGCCCTCTCCTCACCCACTCTCTGGCAAGTGATTTGCTTGCCGCACAGCAACGCGGACACACGCATCTCCATGCCTCGTTCGATTTGGGGCGCAGCGAAAGCCAAGTGCAACTTGCAGCTGAGCATTGGTGGTGGCAAGGTCAGTCTTACCCCTATCCTGCGCACCTAAAAGCACGCACCTTGTACTACTGGGACGGAGAAGCGTTTTCTGCCATCTCCCGTTACACCAACAAGCTCATCAAACTGGTTCCCACGGAATGGGATGTCCCTACCTTTGAAATTGATGGCATCAAAATGCTGCCCACCGCCAAAGCATCACCCTTGGACGATGCGCGACGCAAAGTGGCATTGATCAAACCGCAAGGCAAACATGTATTGGAAACCTGTGGCGGCCTTGGCTATTTCGCACAATGCTGTCTGGATAGTGGCGTTGCCAGCTTGCAGTCGTTCGAAAAAAATGAGGATGTTTTGTGGCTCCGCAGCCTCAATCCATGGTCACCGGATGTGGCAGCCCATACAGCCCGCCTGCAACTGACACATGCTGATTGCGCACAAGCCATTGCACAACTTCCCGCCAATCACTTTGATGCCATATTGCACGATCCACCACGCTTCGCCATTGCTGGCGAACTGTATGCCCTGACCTTTTATCAGCAGCTTGCACGCGTTTTACGACGCGGCGGCCTGCTCTTTCATTACACAGGCAGCCCCAACAAACTGACCAGCGGGCGAGACGTGCCGCGTGAAGTCGCCGGCCGCTTGCAAGAAGCGGGCTTCAACGCCGAACTGGCGCTGGATGGCGTGCTGGCCAGCAAACGCTAGTGCTTGCTGGCCGAAACACTCAATCGCGCCAATAATTATTTGCAGCAGAAATCGTCTGAAAGTTGGTAGCCACCACTTGCGACGAAGCAATCAGCGCATTGGCATCTTCCGCATACACTGGTCGCAGTTTGTCGCGCATTTCTGCTGAAGGCTGGGTGTATTTCACCCCCATCCGTGACAGTTTGATGGCAAGTTCAAAACCCTCTTGCGGGGTCGCTGTTTTCAGACTACTCAACCATGTATCAGCCATGATCAACTCCTTCGACTATCACAAAGACCAAACACGATGGTGGCGCAAGCTGCGGGTACCTGCAATGCTTTTTGTTTCTTGATGCAACCACGCTATTGCCCTTTGCCAAGCTCCTGCAGTCTGGTCAATAATGGCTTGTTGCGCTGTCCGTAGGAATCAAAATTCATGCTTATTCTGGTTGGCTTTATCATCGTCACCCTCAGTGTTGTGGGCGGCTATATTGGCTCGCACGGCAAACTGGAAGTGTTATGGCAACCCTTTGAGTTCGTCATTATTGGTGGGGCTGCCTTGGGGGCTTTTTTAGTGGGAACACCCACTAAAACCGCAAAAGACACACTCTCGGGCGTCATTGGTGTTTTCAAAGGCCCGCGTTATAAAGCCCAAGATTATCTTGATGCACTCAGCCTGTTATACGAACTGCTGAATCGTGCGCGTCGTGAAGGCTTCATGGCTCTGGAAAGCCATATCGAAAACCCGATGGAAAGCTCGATTTTTGCGAACTATCCTAATATCCAAAGTGATCATCATCTGCTGGATTTCATGACCGACTGCCTGCGTTTGATGATTGGTTCAAGCATTGAGCCGCATGAACTTGAGCCGTTGCTGGAACTTGAACTGGAAAAGCATCATCACGAAGCGCTCGCACCATCGCATGCACTGAATAAAATCTCCGACAGCCTGCCAGGCTTCGGGATTGTGGCTGCGGTACTGGGCATCGTGATCACCATGGGTTCAATTGGTGGCGACATTGCAGAAGTCGGCGCACACGTTGCAGCGGCCTTGGTGGGAACCTTTCTGGGTATCTTGCTGGCCTATGGCTTTGTTGGCCCACTGGCCACTGCAATGGAAGCACGTGCCGAACAGGACTCACGCATTTATGAGTCAGTCAAAACCGCTTTAATTGCCAGCTTGCGTGGCTATCCACCCAAAATCGCCTTGGAGTTTTCTCGCAAAACCGTCCCGTCAGAATTGCGCCCTGGCTTTGCTGATTTTGAACAGCACATCAAAACGCTGAAATAAACATGAGCAAGAAAGACGACAAACCCGCCATCATTATTCGGCGCGTCAAAAAAGTCCAAGCCGCCGGGCACCATGGTGGCTCCTGGAAAGTGGCCTACGCCGACTTTGTCACCGCGATGATGGCGTTCTTTCTGGTGATGTGGCTGGTGGGCGCTTTGACCACCAAGCAACGCGAGGCCATTTCCGACTATTTCAAAAACCCAAGCCCCATCAAAGGTGAAAGCACTGTGATGGCGCAGGGTCAAAATGGCCCAGGTGGCGCCAGCAATTCAATGATCAAACTGGGTGGCACGATGGAGCTTCCCAAGGGACCCGGTGAGCAGTTCACCCGCGATCCGGGTCATCTGCCCACCGAAGCAGAAAAGCGCTTGCAGGACAAGCAACGGCTAGAAGGTCTGATGCGCGAACTGGAAGAAGCCATCGGTAACAGCCAAGCGCTTGAGCCATTCAAGGATCAGCTATTGCTGGATATCACCCCGGAAGGCTTGCGTATTCAAATTGTCGATAAACAAAACCGCCCGATGTTTGACTTGGGCAGCGCCAAACTGATGCCCTACACCACGCACATCCTGCGCGAAATTGCCGGTTACATCAACAAGGTACCGAATCGCGCCAGTATTGCCGGACACACCGACAACACCCAGTACGCTTCACATGTGGGCTATAGCAATTGGGAGCTGAGTGCTGATCGCGCCAATGCAGCGCGTCGCGCCTTGGTGGAAGGCGGCATGGAGAATGTCAAAATGGCTCGCGTTGTGGGGTTTGGTGATTCGGTCTTGTTCGATAAAGAAAACCCGCAAAACCCCATCAACCGTCGCATCAGTATTGTGGTGATGAGTAAGGCTGCCGAAGATGCTGCGCTAAGTCTAAGCAACAGCGAAGAAACGCCAGTCACACCACTAGGTGCAACACCCGGCAACGAAGCCCCGTTCTCTGATGAGGCGAAAGCTAAAAAAGCAACGCCATGACGCCTTCAGGCATGCACTTACACACGTGCGTGCCTGATCTGTCCTTCACCGCGCACAACAAAGCGCTCAATCGTCAATGCCTCAACCCCCATGGGGCCATAAGCATGCAAGCGTGTGGTGGAAATCCCGATTTCCGCACCCAAGCCAAGCTGCCCGCCATCATTGAAACGTGATGACGCATTGACCATAACAGCAGAACTGCGGATTGCCCGCACGAAAACATCCGCAGCATGGGCATCTTCTGTGGCAATGACTTCGGTATGGTCAGAAGTATATTGACGGATATGCGCAATCGCAGCGTCGAGTGAATCCACCACCCGTACCGCCAGAATCAGATCCAGGTATTCCGCATCGTAATCGGCCTCGGTGACTTGCTGAACATGATTGGCATGACGTTGGCAGTGCTGATCGCCGTGTATTTTCACGCCACAGGCCTGCAATGCCGCCAAGGCACGCGGCAGAAATGCATCGGCAATATCACGATGCACCAGCAGCGTTTCCAATGCATTACAGACTCCAGGGCGCGATGTCTTGCCATCCAGCAACAAATCGAGTGCCTTGTCGATATCAGCGGCACGGTCCACATACAAATGGCAGACACCTTTGTAGTGCTTAATCACTGGTACACGCGCATGTTCGGCAACAAAACGGATCAGACTTTCGCCACCACGCGGGATGGCCAGGTCAATCAGATCAGATAACTGCAACAACTCCAGCACATGCGCACGCGCTGTATCGGCAAGTACGGACACGGCCGCGGGTGGCACACCCAGCCCGGATTCCAACAGCGCCGTATGCAGGCAAGCAGCGATGGCAGCATTGCTGTGCGCCGCTTCCGAACCACCTCGCAGCAACACTGCATTGCCAGCTTTCAGACAAAGGGCAGCCGCCTCCGCGGTGACATTCGGGCGTGCTTCGTAAATCATCGCCACCAAACCCAGTGGGATACGTTGCCGTTCAATGCGCAAGCCATTCGGGCGTGATGCGCTACGTGTTGTCTCAGCCAAGGGATCGGCCTGTGCCGCCACTTCACGCAATGCATCTGCCATGCTGTTGATGCGTGCTGCATCCAGCAACAAGCGATCCAGTGTGGCTTGGTTTGCACCCGCTTGCCGCGCTTGGTGCATGTCCTGTGCATTGGCATCGAGAATGCTTGTCTGCTGCGCAATCAACTGTGCAGCCATCGCTTCAATCAGCAAGCGACGTTGTTCACCCGTGAGTGCCGCAAGCGCCGTCTGTGCCTGCCGTGCTGCAACGGCCAATGCCCGAACATATCCACTCATCCCTCTTTTCCTTTACAACACGATTAAATCATCACGATGCATCACCGCTTCATCGTAATGAAAGCCGAGAATCTCATTGATGGCACGGCTATGATGCCCGGCAATGCGCGCTGCATCCAATGCGTTGTATTGCATGAGCCCCCGCGCCAATACACTGCCATCAGCCCCCTGCACAACCACGACATCGCCACGCCGAAAATCACCTTCCACCTTGCACACGCCCCCGGGAAGCAAGGAAGCACCGCGCAGCAGCGCTGCTTGCGCCCCTGCGTCAACCGTCAACATGCCGGCAGAGGGTGCATGTCGCAGCCACTGCTTGCGTGCACTCAGGCGCGTTCCCTGTGCGTTGATCAAAGTGCCGTGCAAGACGCCTTCTGCAAGCGCAGCCACTGTTTGTGGGTTACGTCCACAAAACAATGCTGTATGAATCCCTGCCGCCGCCGCCTTGCCTGCTGCTTCAAGCTTGGTACGCATGCCACCGGTTCCCAGGGCACCGGCATCGCCAGCCATGGCCAAAATCTCCGGGGTGATGTGTGGCACACCGTTGATTGGCTGGGCTGCCGCGTCATGCACAGGATGGGCGCTATAGAGCCCATCAATATCGGTGGCGATCAGAAGTAAATCCGCATCCACCAAGGATGCAACGGCAGCAGCAAGATTATCGTTATCCCCAAGCTTCAGTTCGTCCACTGCAACGGTGTCGTTTTCATTGATCACCGGCACGGCTCCCACCCGCAACAGCTCAAGCAATGCCGCACGCGCATTGAGATAGCGACGCCGGTTGCGCAGGTCATCATGCGTCAAAAGCACTTGCGCAACGGGTTGTTCAAAGAAGCGTTGCCATAAGGCAATCAACTGCGCCTGCCCCAAGGCTGCCAGCGCCTGTTTGACCGCCATGTTCTGGGGATTGTTTGCCGTCTTTGGCAACACGCCACGCCCCGCGGCCACGGCACCAGAGGACACCAATACCACCTCACGCCCCGCGTGTTGGCTGCTTAAAATGAATTGCGCCAAGCCCAGTGCATAGCGCGGACTAAGCCCAGCGGTATCTGCCGCCAGCAGGCTGCTGCCGACCTTCAATACCGCGCGTTTCCATGTTGGCAGCGGTTGCGGTGTGAAGGCAGGCATAGGTCAGCTCAGCGCCTCTAAACGCGCACGCAACACATCCAGCATGAGGTTTGCCGCTGCCCCCGGTGATGTCCGTGCAGCCAATGAACCTTCCGGTGTTCGCCCCTGCCCTGCCTTGTCTGCGCCCTCTGCCGCCGCCTTATAGGCGTCACGAAATGGCACGCCAGCCACCGCTGCTTCCACAGCGACATCCGTGGCATACATGCCGGAATCAATGGCCGCAAGCAATTTATCCTCACGCCAGTCCAGATTCGACAACAAGGCGGGCAACAGTTCCAATGCTGCCAAACCGCGTTCAAAGCCATGCACAATCGCCGGTTTGCTGCTTTGCAAATCACGGTGGTAGCCCGATGGCAATGACAGCAACTGCTCGATTTCTGTTCGCGCCGCCACCACACTGGCATGTGTGGCACGCATCAGCTCAATCACATCTGGGTTGCGCTTGTTCGGCATGATCGAACTGCCAGTGGTGTATTGCGCAGGCAATGCCACAAAAGCAAATTCACCGCTGGTGAACAAGGAAAGATCCCAAGCCAGGCGGCGCAGATCCAGTGTGGCGCCAGCTAACGCTTCCAAGGCGGCCAGTTCAAACTTGCCACGCGAAAGCTGCGCATAAATAGGCGAAATTTGCATGCGGGCAAAGCCCAGTGCTGCGGTGGTGTGCGCACGATCCAGTGGCAAGTTCACGCCATAGCCTGCAGCAGTGCCCAATGGGTTGCAGTCGATCAGCTTGAACACATCGGCAGCACGCACGGCGTTATCAATAAACGCTTCTGCCCAGCCAGCCCACCACATCCCTGCAGACGACACCACAGCACGTTGAATATGCGTATATCCAGGCAGCGGTAAAGCCTGCTCGGCCTCAGCCCGCTGCAATGCGATGTTGGCAATCGCATGCGACAACTGCTGAACACGCTGCAGTTTGTCTTTCATCCACAAACGCGTCGCCACCAGAATCTGGTCGTTGCGGCTGCGTCCTGTATGAATTTTCCGCCCGGCATCCCCTAAACGCTCAGTGAGGCGTGCTTCAATCGCTGAGTGACAATCTTCGTAAGCGGTATCCAATACGAAGACGCCACTGCGGAAATCCTCCGCCAATACCGCCAGTTCATGCTTCAGGCTGGCAAGCTCGTCCTGTGTCAGGATGCCGATATGCTGCAAGCCTTCTGCATGCGCGGTACTCGCCGCGATGTCGTAGAGGAAAAACTCACGATCCAGAATGACATCATCGCCCGCCAGAAATGTCTGGATCTTTTCATCCACGGCCACGCCGGGCTTTTGCCAAAGCAATGTACTCATGCGGCCTCCACCGGAATACCCAAACATTCAGCAAAACCAAATGCAGTATTGAGATTCTGTAATGCCTGCGTGGCTGCGCCTTTCAAAAGATTGTCTTCTGTCGCCACCACAACCAAGCGCTTGCCATCAGCACTCAGGGTGAAACCACCAATGTCGACATGATGCTTACCGGCAATCGCTGCCACCCAGGGTGCGTCATCCTGCACACGCACCAACGCTTCATTTGCATAACGTGTGCGGTAGCGCTGGACAACATCCTCCCGCGTCATGGGGGTTTTCAAATGCATATTGCAGGTCATGGTGATGCCACGAAAATGCGGTGCCACATGCGGCATGAACTCCACCGGATGCTGTAATTGATGCGGCACTTCACGCTCATGAATATGCCCGGCAAGGGCATACGGCATCAGGTTGTCGCGCAACAGTTCGGGATTGTTCTTATCGCTGGGTGTGGTGCCCGCACCTGAATACCCTGAAACACCAAAGCATTGCACCGGCCCGTCAATGACATCCAGCATCGGCGCAATGGAAAGCTGCATCGCAGTGGCATAGCAGCCTGGATTGCTGATGCGTTTCTGCCCGTGATAGCGCTGCCGGGTTAGCTCTGGCAAGCCGTAATACCAACTTGCGTCAAAGCGATAATCCGCCGACAAATCGACAAACACTGGCTCGACACCCGCTGCATCATAAGCAGCAACAATCGCCGCAGCTTTGCCATTTGGAAGCGCCAACAGCACGGCATCAGCACCCAGCGTTGGCAACACCTCATGCGTGGGGTTGCTATAGCGCAAATCGCCTTGAAACGCTGTGTTGTGCTTGTCTAAGCGTTGTCCGTCCAACTCACGCGAGGTCACAAAAACCAGTTCAAACCGTGGGTGTGCGGCAATCAATTTGATCAGTTCTGCACCGGTATATCCACGCGCACCAACAAGGCCGACTTTTACTGTGTGCATGTTATTGGCTCCTCCAAGGTGGCTGGCCGCTGTGCACAGAGCTGCACATAGTGTTCCATCAACGCATAACTTGCCGGCCCATACCAAAACACTTTCCACTTATCCTGTTTGATGCAGCCATCGGATTCCGAGTAGTAGAAATGATTGATCGGGTTGCCATGACGTGAACGCCAGAACAGCGTCGGGTTCTGCTCACGCATCACATGCCATACCGCACGCCCCAGACCTTCACCCTGCGCGTCATCCAATACAGCGAATTTGTCGAGGTAAATCCCTGCATCTTCCTTGGTCAGAATGACTGCAGCACGGTAGTTTTCACTGACATAGGCACGATGCAATGCTGTGCGTTCAAAATAGTCGGGCAGTAGTTTGCGACCAAATGCCGAATCAATCAGCTCGCGCAGACGCGACAGGTCAAAGGCATCCCATGTCTCGGCTTGCAATACCCGTTCACCCCGACGCACCAGCGTGCCTGAACCTTTGTGGGTGAATAATTCCTTGGCCAGTTCATCAGGGCGAGTGATAGAGACGGACGATGCCTGCGGCAGGCCATCCAGCAAACCCTTGATCTGCTGAATCTTGACCCGCATTCCACCTTCGATCCAAGGTTGCTGCATCAGGTGGTCGTATTCGGTGGAGAGATTGATTGAATCAATTACCTTGCCCTTTTCATCAAGCAAACCACCCGTACCCGTGAGGAAAACAATCTTGTACGGCTGCAGCACTTGCACCAGTTCATTGGCAGCGAAATCGGCATTCACATTCAGAATCTGCCCGCCAACGGTTTCTCCCAGCGAGGCAATCACAGGGATAGAACCCGATTGCAGGCTGGCTTGAATAGGAGCCAGATGCACGCGTTTGACTTCACCCACCAGGCCATAACGCTCACGATCCAGATAATCGGCTTCAAACACACCCGAAACAATGGACGTGGCACGTGCATCGGTGGCTTGCAACGCTTCAACCAACTTCAAGTTTTGCGCATGAAACACACGCCGCACAATCGCCAGTGCTTCAGGCGAAGTGACACGCAGCCCATCAATGGTTTTCTTTTCAATTCCTGCTGCGGAAAGTTCGGTATCAAGCTGTGGCCCGGCACCATGAATCACGATGGGCGTCAGCCCTACGTCCTGCAAAAACGCCAGTGATGAGACCAGTGCATCCAGATCATCACGCAGCACAGCACCGCCCACTTTGACCACGGCAAAGCGGGCTGCATCCAGTTGCGAAAAACGCTTCAAATACTGGCTGATTTCTTTTGCGCTGCCCATGCTGGACAACAAACGCACAATGGTCTGCCGGGTTTGCGGGTCATGCACCGCTTGTGGGGAAAGTAAAGGAGTCACAATCAGTTCCCAAAAATACGGGTAATGGATTCGGTGTACCGCTGCAGCTGTTCCAGCGCTACCCATTCATCAGCAGTGTGCGCTTGTGCGATATCACCTGGGCCATAGACCAAAGCGGTCAACCCGCCTTGTGAAAACAGCGATGCTTCTGTCCAGAAATCCACTGCCTTGCCTATTGGCAACTGCAATTGCATCGCCAAGGCTTGCGCAGCCTCATGTCGAAGTGCTGCCGATGCGGCATCACCACCTGGCAGCGATGGCCCGCGGAAAGTTTCTTCATAGCGTTCCAATGCACCCGTATTCGCACACGCGCCCAAACGGGTATGCAAGGCATTGATATCGTGCGATGGCAGTGGGCGGAAACCAAAGCGCACCTCTGCACTGGGGGCAATGACATTGGCTTTGATACCGCCTTCCACTTTGCCGATATTGAAACGCAGCCCCGTCAACCCACCGAAACTGGCATCAGCTTCTGCATCCACCAGTGCCAAGGCACGGCTTCCCCAATGCATGACCTGATGCAACGCATTGGCCTGCAGGGCATTTGCACCCGAAGCATGCCCTGCCTCACCTTTGAATTTCAGCAAAACAGAACTGATGCCGCGATGTGCCAACACCGCTTCGCAACGGGTAGGTTCAGCAATGATGGCTTCGGAAAAGCCATGCTCGCTGCCCAGAAACGCTGCAATACAACGCGGGTCGTTGGCTTCTTCATCCGAGGAAAACAAAAAAGCGGCATCTCCTTGCGTTGCATTCGCCGCAACAAGCAAACCTGCGGCAGCGCCTTTGATATCGCAAGCACCAAGCCCAATGGCACGATCCTCCGTCACCCGCAAGGTAAATGGATCCGCCGACCATGCCTCGGACGACGGCACTGTATCCAGATGCACATTGAAAACCCGTTTGGGCTGACCGCGTACCGCCAACAGTGAAACGGCACCGTCACCGTGATCGGTCACTGTGCAGCGGAAACCTGGCAACTGTGCTCGCAGGTAGTCGAAGATACCGCCAGTCCCGATAAGACGTGGTGGATTGCGCGTGTCAAAAGACACCAGCGCATCGAGGTGTTGAAGAACTTGCGTCAGCATGGCAGTGGCTTACTTGTTAACCTCGGCCCAGAGCGTCGTGCTCATTCCGAACAATTTGATGAAGCCTTCCGCTTCTTCAACGCCCCAGTCTGCGCTTTGCGCATAGGTTGCCCCCTTTGCCTGCAGAATATGCGGCGAACGCACGGCCACGGCATCGACGCGGCCACCATTGGTGCGCAACACGACTTCGCCATTGACCAACTGCTGCGAGGACGCAAGAAAGGCCTCAAGATCGGCTTTCAACGGATCATGGAAGAAGCCTTCATAAACCAGCTCGACCCATTTGCGAGCCACATCAGGCTTAAAGCGGTTCTGTTGTTTTGTCAGGACGGCTTCTTCCAAGGCACGGTGTGCAGTCAACAGCGCCACCAGACCTGGCGCTTCATAAACAATACGTCCCTTCAGGCCAATGGTGGTATCGCCGGTGTACATACCGCGCCCCACCCCATACTGGGCAAACATGACGTTCAACTTGGCAAGAATTTTCTCGCCCGGCAGTTCATTGCCATCCAGGGCAACGGCTTCACCGTTGACGAAACGCAGACTCACTTCCAGCGCTTCCCCCGGCCATTGTTCACGGCGGGCACACCACCCGCGGGCACCTTCGCCCGGGACTTCCCATGCATCAATTTCTCCACCAGATAACGTCACACCCAGTAGGTTTTCATTGATGGTGTATGACTTCTGCTTACCACGCACACCAAAGCCACGTTCTTCCAAATATGCTTGTTCGTAAGCACGGGTCTGCGTGTGTTCTTTCTGGATTTCACGAATCGGTGCAACAATGCGGTAATTACCCTGCGCCTTCACAGCCAAGTCAAAACGCACCTGATCATTGCCCATGCCCGTGCAACCATGCGCAATCGCATTCGTGCCAAGTTCACGCGCCCGTGCCAATGAGGCATCGACGATCAAATAGCGATCGGACACCAATAACGGATACTGCCCCTGATAGCCTTCACCCGCCCAAACAAAGGGTTTGACAAAACCCGTCCAGATTGAGGGGCCGCCATCGATGGTGACATGCGATGTCACACCCAGTTCGACAGCACGCTGCTCGATATAAGCACGCTCTTCTGCATCAACGCCTCCCGTATCAGCAAACACGGTATGCACACGCCAGCCTTGTTCTTTCAGGTAAGGCACACAAAAACTGGTATCTAGGCCACCAGAGAACGCCAAAACAATGTCGCGGGAATCATTGGGGGAGGTCATAACGCGATCCGTAAAGTAAGTAAAAGAAAAATTAACGAGTCAAAGCGGCCATCACCGCTTTCTGCACATGCAAACGGTTTTCGGCTTCATTGATAGCGATGCAGCGCGGCGAATCCATCACCGCATCGCTGGCTTTGACATTGCGGCGCAGCGGCAAGCAATGCGAGAACACACCATTATTGGTCAGTGCCATTTTTGCCTCATCCACAATGAAGTGCTGGTATTGGTCACGAATGGGTTTTTCTGGTGCCCAGTTGCCGAAAAACGGCAATGCGCCCCAGCTCTTTGCATACACCACATCGGCGCCGGCATAGGCGGACGCGATATCGTGGCTCACCGTCAGTGATCCACCGCTTTCCGCGACGTTGTCGCGCGCCCAGCCCATATAACGCTCATCCAGAATGTATTGCTCGGTTGGGCACAACAAGGTCACGTCCATGCCCATGCGCGTGGCAATCGTGAGAGCTGAATTGGCCACTGCCGTATTCAACGGCTTGGGGTGATACGTCCACGTCAGTACATATTTTTTACCGCGCAAATCGGTAGTGCCAAAATGCTCTTGCAGTGCCAGGGCATGCGCCAACTCTTGGCAGGGATGGGTGATCGTTTCCATATTGATCACCGGCACGGTGGAGTACTTGGCAAATGCCTTGAGCACAATGTCTTCGCGGTCGTATTGCCAATCAATGAACTTCGGGAATGCACGCACACCAATCAGATCCACATAGCGTGCCAGCACTTGCGCCACTTCTGCGATGTGTTCTTCAGTATCGCCATCCATCACCGTGCCAAGATTGAATTCAATCGGCCATGCATCCTTGCCCGGCTGCAGCACGATGGCATGCCCGCCTAATTGAAATGCACCAAGCTCAAAACTGGTACGGGTGCGCATCGACGGGTTGAAAAACACCAGCGCAATGGATTTGCCCTTCAGTGCATCGCCCAGCTTGTTCTGCTTGAATGCTGCCGCCTGTGCAAGCAAGGCATCCAGTTCGGCGCGAGTGCAATCCTGCGTGTTGAGAAAATGCTTCATCAATTAGCTCATCAAAGAGTGAAAAACAAAAGTACTGGAACGCAAAAACCCAGCCATCAGGCTGGGTTCGGAAGGTTGAGACTCAAAACAATACGCTCCGGATTACCCAGCTGGATGTGGATGCTCTGGTCGGCGGGCACGCGATGTCATTCCCGAGGCCATCCGAGCTGAATCTGCGTAACGATTGTTGAGCTGCATGTTCATAAGAGTGCGAATGCTCGCATGCCTGACGTCATAGCGCAAGCATTGGTGTCATCCGAAATAATCACGGATTTATTTCAGGATTCGTATCGGCCACTGCATCCGCCAGTGTGTAGCGATTACGCCCATTCGCCTTACTCTTGTACAACGCTTGGTCGGCGCGCCGAACAAGCTGCTCGGCCAGCTCATCAGATTGCGCAACAGCAATCCCCATGCTTGCAGTCACTTGCCAATGCTCCCAATCGGTATCACGGAAGACCGCCAGAATACGCTCACCCACCTGCATTGCCCGTGCTTGGTCGGCATCATGCAGAAGTACCACAAATTCTTCGCCGCCATAACGCGCAGCAAAATCTTTGGACCGCAAGACCGAACGCAACAACGTGCCCACTTTTCGCAAGACATCATCGCCTGCCTGGTGGCCAAAGCTGTCGTTGTATTGCTTGAAATGATCAAGGTCCAGCATCAACAGAACCGCAGTTGTTGCTGCCGTATCATGCAAGGCATGCTCAAGCACCGCATCAAATGCACGACGATTGGGAAGACCGGTCAGCGGGTCAGAATTGGCATCAATTTCATAGCCCAAACGAATTTGTGCAATCTTCATCCCCAACAAAATGGTACCCACCTCATCGTTGCGATCAATTGGAATGCTCTCATCAAAATGGCCACTGGCCATTTGCCGAAACAGAAGAGCTGCCCGTTCCAAACGATTGCCAAGATCATTGGCCAACCACCAGGCCGCAATCAAAGCAATCAATGAAAAAAGTGCAATCGCCGCAATGACAACAGATGACGAAGCCCCTGTTTCATGCAGTAACAGTAAGAAAACCCCATAAAACCCGATAGCGGCAGCGGCGAGCAACAAGCGTTTGCGTAATGAAAGCTTCCTGAGTGGGTTGTAGCGGATATACCACGGCCGTGGTGGGCGGATGGTGCCTTGCCGCACTACAAAGCGCCCTTCACCTGTATTGATACTGGCAAAGGCAAGTTCCGTTTCCTCAATACGCTCACGCGCCGCCTGCCGACGCACCGACATATAGCCCACCAAGACACCGCTTTCATGAATCGGGGCCACATCCGCTTGTACCCAATAAAAATCGCCATTTTTACAGCGATTTTTCAGTATGCCACTCCACGGACGCCCAGCTTGCAAGGTGGCCCACAAGTCGGCAAATACCGCTGACGGCACATCAGGATGGCGAATGATGTTATGCGCCCGTCCAATCAACTCATCTTCGGAAAATCCAGAAATGCGAATAAACGCCGCATTGGCATAAACGATGCGGCCCTTCAAATCCGTACGGGTCACCAACCTGTCCGCAGGCTCGACAAGCACTTCGTTGTTCGTGATCGGCAGGTTTTTACGCATCGTGTACTGAAGAATGCCCTAGTCGTGTTGAAATTTGGATTACAAAAACATGAGGATGCCGGTTTTCATTCAATCGACAACCTTCTTTATCACAAACAATGCACAACCACGAGCTGCACAGCATCACCCTTTCGCCAATCATCTGGGGTCAAGCGATACACAAGACGCAAGTGCTGCGCTGGCGCTTGACCATCCCAACCATTGAAATAGATTGCATTATAGCGCCTGCCTGCCTGCCCTAATTCAAACTTCAAGTGGCGGTCTTTCAATACCTGCCATTTGAGAACCTCGAATTCGCCATCAAACAAAGGCTCGGGGTAGGCCTGCCCCCAGTGACCGCCATCCCGTAATGCCACCGCCGTCGTGATATTCATCTCATCCGCGGTCAGCTCGCCATCACTATAAAGAACGTCAGTCAGTGCCTCTTCACTCAACCATGCTTCAGCCACGCGGGAAAATGCCTCCCGAAATACCGGTAACGCCTCGTACTCCAAGCTCATCCCTGCCGCCATGGCATGCCCGCCAAAACGTGCAATCAGTCCGGGGTGCAGCGCATCAATCCGCGCCAAAGCATCACGGATATGGAAGCCAGGAATTGAACGCGCCGAACCACGCAGCATGGGGCTATCGGGTTCTGCCGGGGCAAACGCAACCGCAGGGCGGTGCAGGCGTTCTTTAAGCTTCGAAGCTACCAGCCCAACAACACCAGGGTGCCATTGCGGGTCAAACAGCGTCACCGCAAAACGCACGTCCTGATCATCCAGCTGGGCTTCCGCCATGTCCTGCATGCCCGACTGCATGACACGGCGTTCTTCATTGATATCGTGCAATGTCGCCGCAATGGCCTGCGCCTGCCGTGCATCATCGGTCAACAGACAGGCAATGCCGACAGCCATATCTTCCAACCGGCCTGCAGCATTGAGGCGTGGTCCAATGGAAAAACCAATATCACTGGTCGTCAGTGTGGCAAGGTTTCGTCCAGCAACCGCCGCCAATGCTGCAAGCCCAACGCAGCCTTGCCCTGCACGCAAGCGCCGCAGACCCGCCCCGACCAGCGCCCGGTTATTGGCGTCCAATGGCACCATATCCGCTACCGTTCCCACTGCCACCAAGTCCAGCAGGGACGCAAGCTCAGCGTTGACACCCATTGCCGCCCGCAACGCTGCCAACACATAAAACATCACCCCTACACCCGCCAGCGATTTGCTTGCGAATGTATCGCCGGGCTGATTGGGGTTCACGATGGCATCTGCTGCAGGCAGTGTTTCTCCAGGCAAATGGTGATCCGTCACCACCACCTTCCAACCCTGCGCCTTGGCAGCGGCAATCCCCGCATGACAGGCAATCCCATGATCAACCGTGACCACAACATCTGGCCGCAGCTCGGCAAGTTCATTCACAAGCCCCGGGGTCAGCCCATATCCATGTGTAATGCGATGCGGCACTGCGTGTGAAACATGGCGTGCACCCAGCATCCGCAATCCACGCACGCCCACCGCACAAGCAGTAGCACCATCGCAATCAAAATCCCCCACCACCACGATGTGGGCGTCGCTGGCAATGGCCTGCTGCAAAATAGCTACTGCCGCATCAATACCTTTCAGCTGATGAAACGGCAATAAACCTGCCAATGCTGGCATCGCCATCGTTACATCAGAACTGCCACGCGCTGCATGCACACGCTGCAATACAGCAGGCCAGTGCGCAGGCCAGTCGGCTGTCAATGCAACAGCCGGTCTGCGCTGAATGCGTCTGATGGCACTCATACGGCAAAACGTGACACAGGTTGACGCCAAAAACGCAGCCACTGCCGTGGATGCAAACTGAATTGCACACCATCGGCAAAATCAAACAGCACCGCTTGCGTTGATGCTGGCACAAGCCAATGGTCAACAAGCTGCTGCATATCACGCAGCATGCGCAAATCCACCAAGGCCGATGCACTGCATGCCGCCAATGCAGTGGGCGAATGACAGGGAACGCGCATGTGGTTTGCGCCACCTTGCATCACTGCATCATCGGAATAAATCACACGGTATTCACTGTGCAGGCTATGCGGCAATCGGCCACTACCCCAAAACCACACACTATTGATCGGCACCTGCCCTGCCGCGATACGCGCTGCGTTATGTGGGTGATGATGCAGGATGATCTGTATTTCGTTGAGCAGACTGCGCCAGCGACGCGCCTGTAAACCATCCGGAAGATGCTCAAACACATCATCACCCAGTGCCACATCCGGGGATGCAAACACCGGAAGCTCAGCCCCTGGCTGCACACGCACATACCACCGCTCGGGATGCGGCGCATCCAACGTCATTCCCAAATCCCCAAACAACGGGCGAAGCGCAGGCAGCAAAGCCGCCACATCCGCTTGCGATAGCCCCAGTGTTTGCCCGACCCCCAACAGCCTTGCGCCGTTGATGTCCGGGCGGATATGCGCCGGGTCTGCACGCAACCAACAGACGGCATCCGCATCGCTATCGTTCGCATCGGCAAGCCGAGCAAGTGCGGCTGGTGCAAAAGGTGCAGGCACCGCTTGCAGATGACGCGCCAATTGCGCGAACTCACCTGCTTCTAATTGCACACGATCTGCCCGCCCCAATCGTTTCGCCAGCAAGGCAGGAAGTGCTGCTGCCGCACACCGCTGTGTGGGCGGCAGCAGCAAGGTCAAACGCGACACGGCTTAACCCAAATATTGAACGGAAACGATGTCGTACTCACGGATGCCGCCTGGTGCTTCAATGGTGATGGCATCACCTTCGTGCTTGCCAATCATCGCCCGTGCCACCGGCGATGAAATCGCAATCCACCCTTGTTTAATGTCAGCCTCAAGATCACCAACGATTTGATAAGTTTTTTCCTCGTCAGTTTCACAATCGGCCAAGACAACAGTGGCACCAAAGACCACTTTGTCACCCACATTCAATGTCGCCACATCAATGATTTGCGCATGCGAAAGCTCGGCTTCCAGATGCTTGATGCGTCCTTCGATGAAGCCCTGCTGCTCACGCGCTGCGTGATATTCCGCATTTTCTTTCAAGTCACCATGCTCACGTGCCTCGGCAATCGCATTGATCACCTCAGGACGCTTCACCGATTTCAGCTCCTCCAGCTCGGCGCGCAAACGCTGCGCTCCTTTGGCTGTCAAGGGGGCTCGACTCATGCCAACAACTCCTTATGCAATTCTTGCAGCGAAAGCACATCGCCCTTGCTGCGGTAGTCCAACGAATGTAAGAGCGCACGTGCGCCAGCCACGGTTGTGGAATACGTGACACGTGCCTGCAAGGCTTCACGACGAATCGAGAAAGAATCAGTGATCGCCGCACGGCCTTCCGTGGTATTGATGATGTAACTGATCTCACCGTTCTTGATCAAGTCAACGATATGCGGGCGGCCTTCTGCCACTTTGTTAACGCGCTCGCAAGGCACGCCATGTTCACTCAAGCAATCGGCAGTACCACGTGTGGCCACCAGGCTGAAACCGCGTTCCAGCATGTATTTCGCCACATCCACCACACGCGCTTTGTCGGGGTCACGTACTGAAATAAAAGCCTTGCCCGGTTGCGGCGCACGGATATTGGCGGCTTCTTCAGCACGTGCAAAGGCCGCTTCGAAGGTGCGTCCAACACCCATGACTTCACCTGTCGAACGCATTTCCGGACCAAGAATTGGGTCCACATTCTGGAACTTGGCAAACGGGAACACAGCTTCCTTCACCGAGTAATAATGCGGCACGATTTCCTTGGTGGCCGATTGTTCTTCCAAGGTCATGCCAGCCATGCAACGGGCAGCGATTTTCGCCAAAGGACGACCAATCGCCTTGGAAACAAAAGGCACGGTTCGGCTGGCACGTGGGTTCACTTCCAGAAGATAAATCGTGTCTTCCTCTGCACCTTCTGCCACACCGACCTGCACGGCGAACTGGGTGTTCATCAAGCCCACCACATTCAAGGCTTTGGCCAACGCCACCACTTGTTCACGCAGACGTTCCTGTGTGCGCGCTGACAGCGAGTACGGCGGCAATGAGCAAGAGGAGTCACCCGAGTGCACACCCGCCTCTTCGATATGCTCCATCACCCCGCCAACCAAAACATTACCGTCCAGGTCAGCGATAACATCAATATCCACTTCTACCGCCGCATCGAGGAAGCGATCCAGCAGCACGGGGGAATCATGGCTCACCTTGACCGCTTCGCGCATATAGCGTTCCAGATCAGTATCGGCATGCACCACTTCCATTGCGCGCCCACCCAAGACATAGCTTGGGCGCACCACCAGCGGATAGCCAATTTCATGCGCATGCGCCAAGGCTTCTTCGGCGCTACGTGCTGTTCGATTCGGCGGCTGCTTCAAGCCCAAAGTATTGACCAATTGCTGGAAACGCTCGCGGTCTTCAGCCAAGTCAATGGACTCAGGTGAGGTGCCAATAATCGGCACATCATTGGCTTCCAGCGCCTTGGCCAGCTTCAGTGGTGTCTGCCCACCGTATTGCACAATCACCCCGGCGGGTTTTTCCAACTCAACGATTTCCAGCACGTCTTCCAGCGTCAACGGCTCAAAGTACAAGCGATCGGAGGTGTCGTAATCGGTGGAAACCGTTTCTGGATTGCAGTTGACCATGATGGTTTCAAACCCATCTTCACGCAGTGCCAGCGCCGCATGCACACAGCAATAATCGAATTCGATCCCCTGCCCGATGCGGTTCGGGCCACCGCCCAACACCATGATCTTTTTGCGGTCGGTTGGCTGTGCTTCGCACTCATCTTCATAGGTGGAATACAGATACGCGGTGGATGTCGCAAACTCGCCTGCGCAGCTATCCACGCGCTTATACACCGGGCGTACACCAAACGCTTTACGCAACGCGCGCACGGCGGCTTCGTTGGTTCCTGCCAGCTTGGCGATACGCATATCCGAGAAACCATAGCGCTTGATATCACGCAGCCGCTTGGCGGTCAGCCCGTCCAAACCGTACTGTGCAATTTCCGCTTCAATGCTGATGAGTTCTTCGATTTGTTCGAGGAACCACGGATCAACAAACGAATGGCTATAGACAGTTTCTACGCTCATGCCCGCACGGAAGGCTTCCGCGATGTAGAACATACGATCCGGGCCGGGTTCTTTTAATTCACGACGCAACACCAACAGATCATCTTCATTGGACAGATCAAGCTCGGTTGGATCCAACCCGCACTTGCCAATTTCCAGCCCGCGTAAGGCTTTCTGCAACGACTCCTGGAAGCTACGACCAATGGCCATCACCTCACCCACCGACTTCATCTGTGTGGTCAGGCGCGCATCCGCTGCCGGGAATTTTTCAAACGCAAAACGCGGCACCTTGGTGACCACATAGTCGATACTGGGTTCAAACGATGCTGGGGTTTTGCCGCCGGTAATTTCATTTTTCAGCTCATCCAGCGTATAGCCCACTGCCAGTTTGGCTGCCACCTTGGCGATGGGGAAACCAGTGGCTTTGGATGCCAATGCCGACGAACGCGACACACGCGGATTCATTTCAATCACCACCACGCGGCCATCGCGGGGGTTGATCCCGAACTGCACGTTCGACCCACCGGTATCCACGCCAATCTTGCGCAGCACCGCAATGGATGCATCACGCAGGCGTTGATATTCCTTGTCGGTCAAGGTTTGCGCAGGCGCCACCGTGATCGAATCGCCGGTATGCACGCCCATGGCATCAAAGTTTTCGATGCTGCAGATGATGATGCAGTTATCCGCCTTATCGCGCACCACCTCCATTTCAAACTCTTTCCAGCCCAGTACCGATTCTTCAATCAGCACTTCTTTGGTGGGCGAAAGCTCCAAGCCGCGCTTGACGATTTCCTCAAACTCTTCGCGGTTATAGGCAATACCGCCACCGGTTCCACCAAGCGTGAAAGATGGGCGAATGATAGTTGGAAACCCCACCTGCGCCTGAATTTCTACCGCCTGCTCATAGGTTTTCGCCACTTCCGATTTCGGACTATCAAGCCCAATTTCCGTCATCGCCTGCTTGAACAATTCGCGGTCTTCCGCCATGCGAATGGCATCGCGCTTGGCACCAATCAGCTCAACGCCGTATTTTTCCAACACGCCGTTATCAGCCAGATCAAGCGCACAATTCAATGCTGTCTGCCCGCCCATGGTGGGCAAAATGGCATTGGGCTTTTCTTTGGCAATGATTTTTTCAACTGTTTGCCAGTTGATCGGCTCGATATAAATGGCATCGGCCATTTCCGGATCCGTCATGATGGTCGCCGGATTGCTGTTGACCAACACCACCCGATAGCCTTCTTCGCGCAATGCCTTGCACGCTTGTGCGCCAGAGTAGTCGAACTCGCACGCTTGCCCGATGACAATCGGACCTGCGCCAATAATAAGAATGGTTTTTAGATCGGTGCGCTTAGGCATAGTGATTCCATTAAGAGACAGTGTTGGCCACCCCAACACGTCATGTCATGACCAATGATTATTTTTGCGACCCAAGATGCTGGTCAAAGAATTGCTGCATCCGTGTATAGAGGCGTACTTGGTTGTCATGGTCATAAAAACCATGCCCCTCGCCCGCTTCAACAATTTCCACTTCCGGTGGTTTTCCTGCTGCCACCAATGCACTTTTAAGTAGCTTGAATTGGGAAATCGGCACGCGCTGATCTTTCTCACCATGCACCAACATCACCGGCACGCGGATCTTCTCCACCTGCATTGCTGGCGATTGCGCAGCGCGCTCTGCGGCGTCTTCCGGGAAAACACTTTTTTGATAATTCTGCCCGGACGCATGCTTGGCTACATCACTGTCACTCATCCACAAGTCCATGCTGTACAAACCGGCATAACCAACAGTGCAACGGTAACGGTCAGGATAACGCACCACCGATTGCAACGCCGCATAACCACCATACGAGGCACCGTACACACACACGCGGTTGGTATCAGCCAACCCTTCGGCCACTGCCCACTCCACGGCATCGTGCATGTCATCAATCATGCTGGTTCCCCAGCGCCGATATCCCATGCGCTCAAACGCGTTGCCGTAACCACCCGACCCACGGAAATTAATCTGCAACACGGCATACCCACGGTTTGCCAAGAACTGCACTTCCGGGTTGAAACGCCATGTATCACGTGGACCATGCGGACCACCATGCGGATTCAGGATCAACGGCCATGCCTTGCCTTCCCCACCTGCAGGCAATGTGATGTAACCATGCAACTTGACGCCATCACGTGCCGTCACAGTCACTGGACGCATCTCTGCCATGTCGGCTGGTTTGATCCAATCCATCGCAGACAATAGATACTTGGCCTGCCCTTTTTCGCGGTCAAACAAGTAATAGCTACCTGGATCTACATCGCTATAGGCATTGAACAAGACATAGCGGCCATCTCGGCTGGTTCCCGCAAACGCCAACACATGCTCGGGAAACGCATTACTCAAACCGGCATATGTTCGTACCAGTGCATCATCTTTTGCGATGAACTCGTTGCTAGGAATGCCATCCATATAGCGCACCCCAAGCAAACGGTCGCCGCTACTGCTGTAGAGCAAGTTACTGGGGTCAACATTTGGATTTTGACTTACCGTTTGCGCATCGCCAGTGACCGGGTCAATCAACTGGATCGAAGCTGGTTCACCTTTAGCGCTGACTTGGAAATAAACCTTATCCGCGTCATCAGAAAAAGCGATTGGCATCTGTGTTGAGCCCCCCATCGGCGCACGATGCACTTCCTTCCAGCTTTCACCTTCACGGCGCAGCGTGATGCGGTTATTTTTTTCATCCGCACCCACCGCATAACGCAACGTCTTGTTTTGATCGCGCAAGAACGAACCAAAACGCAATGGCGCGGATGCCACGGTCACCACACGCCCATCCATCACATTGAGCTTGGACAAAAATGCCGAATCCACCGAACGCTGCACCAAGACCCAATTCGGCTCATCGTCCAGGGTGTCGATAATTTGGTAAGTGCCACCATTGGGAATGACTTTGCGCTGCGTTCCATCAATATTCGATGCATGCAGATCGGGAGTGCCTACTCGAAAGTCAAAGCGTCCGGTCTTTTCTGTCACATACATCAAAAACCGTTTGTCATTGACCCATAGCACCTGATCAATATGCTTTTTTGCACCGTGATCCCACTTCCCCACCAGCTTCATGTCTGCCACACGGAATGCCGCCAGAATCGTGCGATCACCCATGGGCTTGGACACCGTGATGTAGTCCCCGCCCGGCGACAGTGACACGCTGGTGAACTCAGGGTCGCGGAAAAAGTCAGCCACAGGCACTTCTCTTGCCGCCACGTCAGCCGCCAGCGCAGCGCACGCAAGTGCCAGGGAAACAGCGATTGACTTCATGAGGCTCATGACTTTGCCTGCTCCATCAATGCAACAAAACGGTCGAAAAGCGAGGTCACATCATTCGGACCAGGGTTGGCTTCCGGATGCCCCTGGAAACTGAATGCAGGCGCATCGGTCAGCTCAATCCCCTGATTGGTGCCATCAAACAACGAACGATGCGTCACTTTCACATTGGCAGGCAATGTGGATTCATCAATACAGAAGCCATGATTTTGCGAGGTAATCAACACCCGTCCGGTGGCCACGTCTTGTACCGGATGGTTGGCACCATGATGACCATTGCGCATCTTCATGGTCTTCGCCCCTACGGCCAACCCCAGCAACTGGTGCCCCAGGCAGATGCCATACATCGGAATCTTGGCTTCAATGAACGTACGAATGGCAGAGACAGCGTAATCACATGGCGCGGGGTCGCCCGGGCCATTGGAGAGGAAAATCCCGTCTGGCTGCATCGCCAACACATCTTCTGCAGACGTTTGTGCAGGCACTACATGCACATCGCAACCGCGATCGGCCAGCAGCCGCAAGATATTGCGCTTGGCGCCAAAATCGTAGGCCACGACCTTGTATTTCGCTTCTGTCTGCGCAAACGCATTGCTGTTGAGATCCAACAACCCTTCATCCCAACGGTAAGCCTGCTTGGTACTGACCACTTTGGCCAAGTCCAAGTTGGCAAGACCAGAGAACTTACGCGCCGCTTCAACCGCACGTTCCACATCCAGCACTTCGTCAGGGCTGGAAGCCGCCAGCAATGCCGCACTCTGCGAACCCCGCTCACGCAGGATGCGGGTTAATTTGCGTGTATCCACCCCGGCAATGGCGCGCACATCACGCTCAAGCAACCACGCAGGCAGCGACACCTGGTGACGCCAACTGCTTGGGTTGCGCGGCGCTTCACGCACCACAAGCCCAGCCGCCCACGCATGGCTGGATTCGTCATCCTGATCGGTGCAACCGGTATTTCCGATATGCGGATAAGTCAGCACAACAAATTGCTGGGCATACGAGGGATCGGTCAGGATTTCCTGATACCCGGTCATCGCAGTATTGAAAACGGCTTCACCCACGGACAGGCCGGGTGCGCCCACGGAAATACCCTCGAAGACTGTTCCGTCTTCAAGTACGAGAATCGCTGGTGTGTTCAAGTGCTTCGCCTTGCTGGAGGTTGCAAAAAAGCGCCGAAGCGGGGTAACCGGTTCGGAGCGGAGTGGATTAGGCGAACGAGAATGTTACCGATAGATGCGGCTAAAGGCTAGTGTTTTTTTGCGCTTGCAGCATCTCACAGCTTTGCAACTGCTACTGGCTGCCCGTCATCGCCCAGCGCGATCATGGTGAAGCTGCCACGTGTGCATAATTGGCGATCACCACTGAGCAGGTCTTCCGCCACCAGCTCCACATCCACCTGCATCGAACTACGCCCCACCGCAACCACCCGCGCAATGGTTTCCACCATCTGCCCCACCCGAATCGGCAACTTGAAATCCACCTGATTCGACCGAGCGGTCACCACGGTACGCCGCGCATAACGGGTGGCCGCCAGAAACGCGGCCTTATCCATCCACGCCAACGCCTGCCCGCCAAACAGCGTGCCAAGGTGATTGGTATGGTTGGGAAACACGATTTCGACCATCCGCGCCTCGGTTGGCGGCAGTGCGTCCTGCGATTGCGACATTGCAAATATCCTGAGTGGCAGTGAGCCGTCAAACGCCGGATTATCGCAACTCTGCACGAAGGCGTCGATGGAAGGTCTTTGCGTAGTTCTGCACGTCATCGTTGAACGGCCGCAGGCGCGCAAGCGTGGTCTGTTCTACCGCATCCAACGCCTCTACTGGGGCATCGCGGAAGCGCTCGACATAGAGCTGCTCCAGCATCACCGTGAGGGCGACCAAGCGACTTTCGTGGCTGTTGAGGCTGACATTGGGCATAACGTGTCTCGCAGATGGATGAAATGGTGCAATTAGCCACCGGCGGCATGCGTGGCGTACCAAGTGACAACGCGCTTGGATTCCAGTAACCCCAAGTCGGTTTCGTCCTTGTACATGCGGGCTGCCGCAAGCGTGTCGCCAGCGCGGATCAACGCAAGCACCGCATCCGAAGGCGGCGGCAGATTCTGCGGCGCGTAGGTGTCGTCGCCTTGCGCAGGCGCAGCAGAGCCTCCTCCGTGCTGACGGCCACCGCGCCTGCTGGCACGGCGCATGAAAAAGACGAGCCCCAAGATCATCAGCACTACGATGAAAAGCCCTGTTACCCCACTGAAACCCATGACCATAAACATCACCCCGAAGTCGTGCTACACGCTACTGATGACGAGTTACGCCAAACTTTTGGATTTCCGGACAGGTATCGCGCTGGCACGAATGATTTAAGTATTTGCAGCAAAAAACCCCAACCGAGAGCGGCTGGGGTTTTGATATTGGTGGAGAAATGAGCAAGAAGCATCGGGGCCGGTTCAAGGGTGATCCGGTCACCTATCAACTGCCGAACCCGGCAGGCGGCGTGCAACTGGAAACCTTCGTGCCCTGGACGCTGGTGAAGCGGGGGCTGAAGAAGCAGGTCATCACGCCCTTGGACGCGCCGCAAGAGTTCCTGTCCGAGGCCACCCGGGAGCGGGAAGCCCAGTCGGCTGCGCAGGACACGGCGTTGATGCGGGCGCTCGGACTGGCGCACCACTGGCAACGCCTGCTGGACGAGCAGCGGGCGGCATCTGTGGCCGAGATTGCCGAGGCCGAAGGCATGGACGTGACGCAGGTGCGCCGGGTCATGCGGCTGACGCTCCTGGCCCCGAAGGTCGTGGAACGGCTGGCGAGCTCGCCCGACGCAGTGCTGGAGAAGGTGATGCGCCGCCCCTGGCCTAACGCGTGGGGCGATCAGATACGGGTGCTCGCGCCACCCGGGTGAGCCGTCGCGTCCAGCGCCAGCAACCGCCTGCGGGCGGTTTTTTTGTGGCCGCGCAGCGCTCGGTCGCCACCGCTACAGGAGTTGCCAATGGCTTGGAGACGGGCTCAGGGCTCGAAACGCCGTACCTTCAAGTGGTACCGCAAGGGTATCGAGTTGAAGAAGAAGGGGCGTGCAATCCCTGCTCATGTCCATGGCTGCGAATACCTGACAGAAGTTGCTGATCGCCTGGTTCGCTTTGAACTCACACTGCGTGGCAAGGAGCTGACACGCCTTGCTTTAACGTCACCCTTGGCGTGGGATGAGCAAGTGGTCAAAAAGCAGCTGGGTCCTTGGATTTGCAAGATGAAGCAAGCGGAGGGTGTGTTGCCGGACGCCAACGGCATCAATCGCCTCTCTGCCGTCATGCAAAACAAGCTGCGCCTTTGGCTTTTGGGTGATACATTGGCTTTTACTCGTGGTGTTTCCACGGATGCATACCGTGAAGCTCGCAACAAGGTCAAGGCTGCTACTGGGTTGGACATTCAGCTTACACCTAACCCGCAATTGCAAGCAGCTGCTTTCACAACGATTCGCCAGCTTATTGAGCGCGGATTTGGCTTCAAAACTGGCACACGTCAGCATAGTTGTCGCCCCCTTTTTTTGAGAGCGATTTTTAACTATGAGCCCCTACAGCCTTGCCGTAAAACAAGAAGCCGTCCGCAAGACGTTGCATCGTGGACGCGGTCGCACCATTGCCCAGATGGCTGATGAGCTGAATGTGCCGTACCATAGCCTTCGTAAATGGCTACAGGACTTCAGAATGTCAGATCCGACGGCGCCCCAGCCGACCGAAAAACGTGCCACTGAGTACACCGCAGAACAACGCCTTCAGGCCGTGCTGGACACCCATGCCATGACGCCCGAAGCCCGCAGTGCCTGGTGTCGTGAGCATGGGCTGTTCGAGCATCAATTGACGCAGTGGAAAGCTCAGCTGTTGACCCCTGCTGACCCGGCCGGCAACGCCGGCGAAGTGCGTCGCCTCAAAGAGGAGGTCAAGAAACTTGAGCATAAATTGACGCGCAAGGACAAAGCCTTGGCCGAGGCTGCTGCCCTGCTGGTGCTGCAAAAAAAGTACCAGGCGCTGTGGGAGGGCGAGGACAAATGACCTCACTGCCGCAGCGCCAACACATCAACGCCCTGATTCAACAAGCGGTCGACGAAGGCGCCTCTCAAGCCAAAGCCTGCGAGATCGTTGGCCTGTCGGTGCGCACTTTGCAGCGTTGGAAACAGGATCTGGCACGTGCCGACAAACGCTTGCAACGCCAGCAGCCGCCCCCTAATCGATTAAGCGACCAGGAACGCCAGGAGGTGCTGGCACTGCTTAACAGCCCCGCCTATGCTGACCTGCCACCGTCACAGATTGTGCCTCGTCTGGCGGATCAGGGGCAGTACGTGGCCAGTGAGTCCACCATGTATCGAGTATTGCGCGAAGCAGGCCAACTGAAACACCGCGGCGCCGACAAGCCTCGCCAGGCGCGGCCACGCCCCACCGCGCTGTCTGCAACCGCACCGAATCAGATTTATAGCTGGGACATCACCTATTTACCTGCACCAGTCAAGGGACAGTTTTATTATTTATATCTTTTTATGGATGTGTTCAGCCGCAAGATTGTTGGCTGGCAGGTCTTTGAGACCGAAGACAGTGAACGGGCGGCCGAGCTGGTGCGTGATATTTACCGGCGAGAACAGGTGCGTCCTGGGCAGGTGGTCTTGCATTCGGACAATGGTAGCCCGATGCGCGGGGCCTTGCTGCAAAATACGCTGCATCAGCTGGGCGTGCGTCCCTCGTTCAGCCGTCCCTCGGTCAGCAATGACAACCCGTTTTCGGAATCCTTGTTCCGTACCCTGAAATATCGCCCACTGTATCCGCGCAAACCCTTTGAAAGCCTGAACCATGCCCGGTGCTGGGTAGACGGCTTTGTGCACTGGTACAACACAGAACATCGGCATAGTGCAATCGGCTACGTCACACCGGCTGAGCGTCATCAACAGCAGGATTGGACGCTACTGCAGCGGCGCCATGCACTCTATCAAGCAGCACGTGACAAGAACCCGCAACGCTGGTCGGGAAAGACGCGAAACTGGGAGCGTATTGAGGTGGTTCATCTGAACCCCGAAAACCACCAGAAAAAAGCGTGTTTAAACCATGAAAAACCACTCAAGTTGGCGGCTTGAGGACATGAAAAATACGACAACTCGCTTGACGTGTGCCACGAAGCAGCCAGTGGCAGGATTTATACAGGCTGCATGCTG
>CAYZUG010000002.1:0-11023 GCA_964481865.1 uncultured Thermomonas sp.
GCCTTCTGCAAGACGATGAAGATGCTTTGTTACAGGCAACACGTGATGCCAGACACGAATTGGATCATATGTTCGCGGCCGATGATGCGCATAAAACATAGAAAGCCACACGCGATGCCCCACATGGAGGCATCATGGTTCGCGTAAGAAGCGTGCCACTGAAACCGTATTGGCTGCTGCTGGGGTTATCGGGTTGGCCAGATGGGTGGCAATTTCCATATCGCCACGGATGACCGCAATATCATGCGCAGTACGGTTGAGGTTGTCGCGGGCATCCGGGTCTGCGCCGGCACGCAACAGCACATCAATGACGCGTGGCAGTCCATGCAGTGTGGCCAGGTGCAGAGGGCCGAAACCACGGGGATCACGCGCATTGAAACGTACGCCTTCTTCAAGCAAATACTGAAGTGCGGCAAGCAATACATCTTCATTGGTATGTGTGCCGGGGTCATTGCGCGCGCCAAGCAAGAACAGCAGAGCATCGGTTCCGTTGTGTGTGGTTTGCTGCAAACGCGCACCAGCCAGCAGCAAGCTGTCCAGCAGTGCTAACAGGGTGGTGCGATCGCGGGCAGTAAAGCCGTAAACAGCCGCACAGTGCAGCGGTGTCAGACCTTGCGCATCGACAGCGTGTAAATCCGCACCTGCCTGCAGCAAGCGTGACACAAGTGCGGGCTGGCCAAGTGCTGCGGCCAGCATCAAGACAGTCACATCACCAGGCAGGCGTTGTTCAAGCGAACAATTGGCGGCAAGTAGAGCGTCTACAATAGGTAGCTGGCGCATGCTGGCAGCAGCAGAGAGCGCGGTTGCACCGGTGTGCGCGGCGAGATTGGGGTTCGCACCTTGTGCCAAAAGAGCCTCAACCAACGGCAAATGGCCGCCACCAGAGGCGCGCAGCAAGGCAGTGCAGCCTTGTGTGTCGGTTGTATCAATGGGGAAGCCAAGTGAGAGCAGGCGCTGTACAGCATCCAGGTCACCGGCAATCGCGGCGGCAGGAAGATCAACAGGCAGCAAGGGTCGGCGTGGCAGCGGCCAGATACGCCAATCCAGCCAATGAATAATGGTGTGCTGACTACAGGCCAGGGCAATACCGAGCGGGGTCTGGCCATCGGCTGCATGACGGCTTGGGTCTGCGCCATAGGCAATCAGTGTTTTAACGGGTGGCAAAGCGCCTTGCTCGGCGGCAAAGTGCAAGGCGGTGATGCCGCGAATATCGCTGTGATTGGGGTCAAGCCCCATGGCCAGCAGGCGTTGCAACAACTGTGTCCAGCCAAGGCGCATTGCCAGAAGCAAACAGGGTTCGCCACTTTCGCTTGCGCAGAATGGATCGGCACCACGCGCAAGCAATTCCAGAGCAAATGCTTCGGTCTGTGCTGCATCGCTGGTGTTCAGTGCGCCAACCAGAAATTGCGCCAATGTGCCTCGACCAACAGGTGATGCACCATGCGCAAAGAGGCGCTGCAAGACATCAATACCCGCACCACCGCGTTGTAATGCGCTGCTGACCGGCGAGCACGCACCGGGTGGTTGGATTTCCGGGTTTGCGCCGTGTTGCAGCAGCCATTCAACACGATCGGCATGCATGGTGATCTCTGAATCACAAAGCAAACGGCTGAAGTCATTGGCATTTAGCGAGGCCATCAGTGCATCGGGGATGCGTGGTGTGCTGTTGTCCAACAGGGCTTCGCGCAGACGGAGTAATGGGGGGCGCTCTGGCTGTGCGGCTTCTTCCTGCAAGGACGGCAGGTCTGCCTGCGGGTCTAAAACCGCAATCAGCGGCCAGCGGGCGAAGGACTTTGCGATATCCAGCGGCGTCTGTTGCGCATGATCAAGCGCATCGTGGGCAAGCCCCAATGCAAGCAGTTGCTGCACAAGCTCCACGGAGGTGTGTTCAGCGGCGCATGCCAGATGCAGTGCATTGCTGCCTTGCTGGTCGCAGGCGTGGGGGTCGGCTTTTGCATTCAGCAACGTATCGAGTGCTGCGCGTGCGCCTTGTTGTGCCGCACATAGAAACGGGGTCATGCCGTTATGGTCGTGTGCATCCACATGCGCACCTGCTGTGAGTAGCGCAGCGCATATTTCAGGATTATTGGCGGCAGCAGCTTCGTGCAGCGCCGTGCGGCCTGCCTGATTGGTGGTATGTAAAGATGCTTTATGACGCAGCAATAGCTGGATGCCAGCAATATCGTCGTCTTCGTGTGCGGCAGCGGCATGCAGCACAGGCAGGCCATGCTCGGGGGCTGTCTGTGCGCCACGCTCCAGCAGAAAGCGGGCAAGACGCCAGTTGCCGACAGTGCAGGCGCTTCCTAATGGCGAAAGCCCGTCGTGATTCAGGGCATTTAAATCGGCACCGGCATCCAGCAACAGTGCAGCAACGCCTGGGTCGGTACTGCGTGCGGCATGATGCAGTGGCGTGTTGCCATCGTTGTCGCTGATATGCGGTGAAGCACCATTGGCAAGAAGTGTCATCACGGCTTCGGCACGGCCATGCCAGCTATCACGGGTGGCGGCGAGAAGTGGGTTGATGCCATCTTGCATGGCATTCACATCAATGCCGCGTTCAATCAATGTGCGCAGCAGGCGCAGGTCGGGAAGCACTGCCACCAGGATGGGCAGACTGCGTCGGTCGGGAGCGTTGGCATCTGGCAGAGCAAATGGGTCTGCGCCGTCATCCAGAAGTGTCAGTGCTTGCTCAACACGCCCATTACGGGCAGCGGCATACAGCTGCCGATTCAGCGATGCCTGATCCATTGGCAGCGTGTGCAGTGTTCCATTGATGTCGCTGTCTAAAACCGCCTCGGGTGCGTCCTGCAAGGCAGGGCTGTCCATTTCCACAACAGGCAGGCCTTGCAGAAGCTGCGATGCACTGGCGGTTTGCAGCAACACATGCGCCAGTGGCAAGAAGAGTGCATACCCCAGCAAACATAGAAGCCGGGTTTGTTGCGGAAAAGCATCCAGTTGACTGATCAAGGCGGCCGCACACAAAAGCAGAAAAACGGGTATAGCCACCTGCAACAAACCGCGCCATGCATGCACTTGAAGACGTTGCTGCTGATTGAAACGTGCCGCTGTGCTTCCGCCCTGACGCGACAACAGATGCAGGCTGGGCCAGCGCCTCCAGAGCACGAGCAACAGCACGCCAAGCAACCCACTGAGCATCAGGCTGTGGCGCAAGGAAGGGGAGGCAAGCAGTTGCCCCAGCGGCCAGATCAAGGCGAGATAGGTCGCTGCGCCAGCCAATGCCCAAGCCAATAGCAGCCGCCCGCTGTCGAGCATCAAGCCCTGCGTGCTGCGGGTGCGGCGCAACAGGGCAATTGCCAATGTCATGGGGATATTGGCCAGCAACAGCGGTAAAAACTGCCAGTGTCCGGAAAACGCACTGCCTGCAACGAATGCAAGACTGATGACAAGCAATAGGCCAGCAAGCCACGCCGCAGACTTATGCATCGGTGCCCCAGTCCTCACTCATTGGATCCAAAACGGTGGGTGGAAACTGCACATGAAAGCCGCGTGTTACAAGGTTGTTGCGGACAACATCCGCATCTTCCCGCGCCAAGCGGCGGCCGGGAATAAGATCAACCTGAAGCACGAATTGCAACGGCGCAAATTGCGCATGCAAAGGCTCGGGCAGCCGGTCGAATGCATCGCGTTCGGCGAAATAAAGGTAAGCGTCTGCTTTTTTCAGACTTTTATAAACGTAGGCGAGCATTGAGATCCAGAACAGCGGTGCCGCATCAAAATAGATTGAATTGTGCTGGAAACAGCAGCGTGACGGAACCATTATGGGACTTTGGGCACAAGCAACACAGCCCAAGACTGCATAATCTTCCACTTTATTTCTGTTCGAGTTGCCTCATGCGCCTGACCACGCTTGCTTTTGCACTCCTGTTTACTGCCGCTTCCGCCCAAGCCGCGGATTCGATCACGTTGTCGCAAGCGATGGCTGATCCCGATTGGATTGGCCCACCGGTTGAAACCGCATGGTGGCACTGGGATGGGAAAACGGTGAATTACCAGACCAAGCGCAGTGGCTCGAACATCCGTGACACATGGCAGGTGAATGTGGCCGGTGGTACGCCAGCGGTATTGAGCGATGCTGCGCGTGCTGACCTCGACACCGGCAACAGTGTGCTTGATGCCACAGGCCAACGACGCGCCTTCGTCCGCAACGGAGATGTGTTTGTGCGCGATATGCGCACGGGCGGCTTGCAGCAATTAACACGCGACAACCAGATGGCGTCGCGCCTGCAATGGGCACAAAACGGCGGGCTGGTATGGCGAAGTGGTGATGCGTGGTATCGCTGGGATGGACGCATGGTGGCATTGGCGGCACAGGCGCGTGCAGACGATGCCCCAGGCAAGCCACCCAAGGCAGATGACCTGCGTGATCGCCAACTGCGCTTGATCGAAACATTGCGCGATGAGCGTGCCCAGCGTGAAGCGATGCGTCAGCAGGCTGATGCCTGGCGCCTTGTCGATCACAGTCGCGCACCGGCAGCGATTTATCTGGGCAAAGGTGTGGAGATCAGCAATTCCTCACTGTCGCCGGATGGGCGCTGGCTGCTGGTAGTGACCAGCGAGAAAAATGCCGAAAGTGGCCGTGCCGGCAAGATGCCGATGTACGTCACCGAATCGGGATATGAAGAATTTGAAGATGTGCGTACGCGTGTTGGTCGCAATGATGCGCAGCCACAAAAGCTTTGGTTGGCGGATGTGGCCACTGGCAAGGTGAGTGAGCTGAAATTCGATAGCCTGCCGGAGATTGGCAACGATCCACTGGCGGCATTGCGCAAAGCGGCAGGAAAAGAACCCTTAAAGGGGCATCGTTCTGTGCGTGTGATTGGCATGCAATGGACAGCCGACGGCGCGCATGCAGCAGTGATGCTGCGTGCCAACGACAATAAAGACCGCTGGCTGGCTACGGTCGATATGAAGGCCGCGACGTTGCAACCCCGCCATCGCCTGCATGATGCGGCATGGATCAACTGGGGCTTTAACGAATTCGGTTGGTTGCCCGATGGGAAAACCCTGTGGTTCTTGAGTGAAGAAAGCGGTTTTTCGCATCTTTACACGCTGGATGGCAGCAAGAAGCAGCAGATCACCAGCGGAAAATGGGAGGTGTCACAAGTTGAACTGACGCAAGACGGCAGCAGCTTCTATTTCCTCTGCAACCGTGCAACCCCGGGTGATTACGAAGTATGCAATGTGCCGTCAGGTGGCGGGGCTGTGCGTGAAGTCACAGCGTTAGACGGGGTGGAAGATTTCTCACTCTCACCGCAGGGAAATGCCCTGCTGGTGCGCCATTCTTCTGCCTATCTGCCGCCCCAAATCTCCGTGCTGGATACCCAGGGCAACGGTTTAAAGCAACTTACTGATACCCGCACCGCCGAATTTAAGGCGCGTAGCTGGGTTGAGCCACACATCGTGCAGATTCCCAGCAAGCACGGGGCAGGCACGATTTGGGGCAAATACTACGGTCCCGAAACCATGGAGCCCGGCAAAAAATACCCTGTGGTGATGTTCGTGCATGGTGCGGGCTATCTGCAGAATGTGACAGCGCGTTATCCAAACTATTTCCGCGAACAGATGTTCCATAACCTGCTGGTGCAGCAAGGCTATGTCGTGCTGGATTTGGATTACCGTGCCAGCGAAGGCTATGGCCGTGATTGGCGCACTGCCATTTACCGCTGGATGGGGAAACCGGAGCTGGAAGATTATCTCGATGGCTTGGACTGGCTGGCTGAAAATAAACAGGCCGATGCCGACCGTGCCGGTATTTATGGCGGCAGCTATGGCGGTTTCATGGCGTTCGTGGCGCTTTTCAATGCCCCAGGGAAATTCAAAGCCGGGGCTGCCTTGCGCCCGGTTAGCGATTGGTCGCAATACAACCACGGCTATACCGCGAATATTCTCAACACCCCCGAACTTGACCCCGAAGCCTACAAACGCTCATCACCCATTGAAGTCGCCGAGAATCTGCAAGACCACCTGCTGATTGCCCACGGCATGATTGATGACAACGTGTTCTACAAGGATTCGGTCATGCTGGCGCAGCGCTTGATTGAGCTGCGCAAAGACAAGTGGGAGCTAGCGTCTTACCCGATGGAACGGCATGGTTTCGTGCATGCCGATGCGTGGTATGACGAATACCGCCGGATTTATGAGTTGTTTGAGAAGACCTTGAAGTAACTCAACGCTCCAAAATCGCCACCACTCCCATGCCGCCGGCGGTGCAGATGCTGATCAGGCATCGCCCGCTGCCGCGTTGTTTCAGTTCTTTTGCAGCGCTGGCCACGATGCGTGCGCCAGTAGCGGCAAACGGGTGGCCGGTTGCCAGTGATGAACCATTGGGGTTGAGTTTGTCTGGGTCGATGCGCCCCAGTGCGGCGGGCAGACCCAAGCGTTCACGGCAGTAGGTGTCGCTTTCCCAGGCCTTCAATGTGCAAAGCACTTGTGCGGCAAAGGCTTCGTGGATTTCGTAGAAATCGAAGTCTTGCAGGGTCAGTTGGTTGCGTGTGAGAAGTTCGGCAACGGCGATGGTGGGTGCCATCAACAAGCCTTCACCGCGTTCAAAATCAACGGCAGCCACTTGGGCGTCGCGCAGATGGCACAGCACTTCATGCCCATGCTGTTCAGCCCACGCATCCGTGGCCAGCAGGCATGCAGATGCGCCATCGGTGAGTGGGGTGGAGTTGCCTGCAGTCAGCGTGCCTTTGCCGGAGGATTTGTCAAAAGCCGGTTTCAGGGTGGCCAGCTTTTCAATGCTGCTATCGGGGCGCAGGATGTTGTCAGATTTTGTTGCACGAAATTCGGTAACAAGATCATCAAAAAACCCGCGTGAATAAGCGGCGGCAAGTTTTTGGTGAGAGGCAACCGCAAGCTGATCCTGTGCTTCGCGGCTGATGCCCCATTCTTTTGCCATGTCTTCGCAATGTTGTCCCATGGACTTTCCAGTGCGTGGTTCGGCAACACCGGGGAAATCAGGTTTCAATTCGGAGGGACGAAAGCCCTTGAAGGCGGCAAGTTTCTGGCCGAATGTCTTGCCAGCCGCTGCACGCAGCAAGCGCTGGCGCAGGGTTTTGCCATAGACAATCGGTACATCGGAGGTGGTGTCAGAGCCGCCACCGATGCCGCACTCAATCTGCCCCGTGGCAATTTTTCCAGCGATATGCAGCAAGGTATCCAGCGATGTGCCGCAGGCGCGCTGCATGGTGATACCGGGTGTTTTCGGCGACAGGCCAGAGGAAAGTGCCGCTTCGCGTGCAAGGTTCCAGTCGGCGGCATGCTTGATCACGGCACCCATTGCCACTTCACCGAGGGCTTGGTCGTGCAATTGGAACTTTTCCACCAGCGCCCCTAGCGTGTGTATGGAAAGTTCACGATTGCCCAGCCCAACATACGCAGTGTTTTGCCGACAAAACGGGATACGTACACCACCCAAAACCGCAACACGACGACCAAATTGCATGATATGCCTCAAGAAGAACGCCCACGGATACGGGCATAATGACAGGAGTTTAGGCGTTGTCCGCTTCAGCAGGAATAGTCATGGCGTTATCCAGCACTTCACCCTCTGTCTTTCGTGGCGTCATCGCCATCGAGTTGCGTGATGGTGAACCACCACAACAGCCAGCGTTGCAGGCCGAACAAGCGGGTGAAGCAGCGGTTTTGCTGGGGCGCGACTTAGCCAAGCTGGAAGCGCGCGTGCGTGACTGCGATCTGGTGTTGATGGCGGCGCATTTCGACCCTGCTGAAATCCTGCGTCCGCATTGGCCGGTGCATCAGCGCGTTCTGGAGCTGGCACAGCGCGCACCGGGGCGGGCGCAAGGCCCGCGCATGATTGGCTTTGGTGCGGATGAAAATGGCGAGGTTCCGTTGCCATTGCAGGCGGATGCTGCCTTCGCTGGTGGCGGTTTGCGGGTTATGCCGTTTGTGTTGCAAGGTGCCAGCAGCGAGGCTGTTGGCGCTGCCCTGGAAGAGGTGTTGTTCGACCAAGGGATGGCTGAGGCAGACAGCGCGTTATTGCTGCAAGAAGCCTTGGGCGCACGCATCGAGCATGTGCGCTATCTCAGTCTGCACGACCTGTTGGCGATGATGGCGATGCAGTATCAGCATGTTGGTCTGGATGCACTATGGGCGGCCATGGAGACAGCCTTGCTGGATACCGAAGGCAGCTATTTGCTGGATGCCCCACCAGAACCGCTGTTGCGCTATGGCGATGGCGAAGTGCGTATAGCATTGCTTGACCCAGCCGCGTGGCAGCAGCGCAATGCGCCGCAGCAAACCGACAGTGCGCGGCTTGAGCATGGCTTCAGGCATTATCAAATGCGGCAGCGGCAATATGCCTCGGTATTCGAGGCACATGGGATTGCCGTGCAATTTGTTCATTGTGCAGAAGACGATGCAAACGCCTTGTGCTGATCATCAGCAGCGCATTACTCGATGATGTTGATCACACCACAGGCCACACGTGCACCGGCATTACCTGCGGGCTGGCTGCTGTAATCATCGGCTGCGGCATGAACGATCATGGCGCGGTTTGCAATATCGTTCGCCGCGCCACCGCCTAATGTCACGCCGCTGAAGTGCATATCAACGCGTGAAATGCCTTTGCTGTCTGCGACAAGATTGTCGGCATCACCCGCGTGATGTGCGCCATGTCCGGCACGCCCGTGGTTGGTGCCTTCGGGGTTGAAATGCCCGCCCGCACTGGTGGCATCCACGGCGCTGCAATCACCTTTTTCATGGATATGAAAACCATGCTCGGCATTGGCATTTAAGCCACCAATTTCACCGGTCACATGCACGCCGGTGGTGGTTGCCGCAACCGTCAATTGCCCACTGACTAAACTGCCTGAGGCAGAAGCAAGATGCACCACAGCTTTTTTCGCAGTACTGAGGCTTTGAGCAGGCGCCGCAGAAGCAGCGGATGCGGGCGTCTGTGCAACCGGTGTGCTGGCGCAGCCTGCCAACAGCAAGCCGGTGATAGCGATGAAGAGGGAAGGCGTAGCAGTATTCATTGTGATCACTTTTCACCCATGCGCTGTTTGGCCAGCGCGTACAAGAGTTTCATGTCGTCAGTGTCAAAAGAGACATCTGGGTTGTCGCCATCATCTTGTGCACGGTAGTGACGATGAAAGGCGCGAATGGCAGCAAGGCGGTCATCCAGTGAATAACCGATCACCGCCATCGCCATCCATGGGTCAAAGCCAGCAGGAGGCGCTTGCAGCTCACCTTGCGGCCATAAGCCATAGCCGTTGGCTGCAAGACGATCCCAAGGAAACAAGGAGCCGGGGTCACGCTTGCGGGTAGGTGCCCAGTCAGAATGGCCAATGACTTGTGTTTTGGGAATGGACCAGCGTGTGGTCAAATCATCCAGCAAGTGCAGCAGCGCGGTGATTTGTGCCTCGGTGTAGGCTTCGCCAACTTCGTTATCCATTTCGATACCGATGGAGGCTGAGTTCAGCTCAGTAATGGTGCCCCAGCGCCCACCACCGGCATGCCATGCGCGTGCAATGTCTTCAACCAGTTGGTAGATGCGACCATCATCGCCAATCAAATAGTGAGCACTGACACGCCCCAGGCGATTTGCGGTGCGCAAGGTGTCCAGACTTTCCTGCGCTGAACGCTGCTCTGTGGCATGAATCACGATCAAGCCCGGGCGACGTGCATCGACATTGGGTGAAGGTACCCATTCGGCCAAGGGGTTGGTTGCCGGTGGTGGCGTGTGGGCACATGCAGCCAGCAACAGCATCACGACAGAGGAGAGAAGAAGTCGGTTCATTGCTGGATTGTACCGCAGGTAATTTTTTATGCAGGAACGTCCCTTGCGGTAGAAAAATCTCGTTCCTTAGGGTTGCACGCAGATATGTTCAATGTATCGTTTAGTCATGGGTGTGTCATGGTGCTGAGCAGCCATGGGGTGCGACACCATGGACGCATGCTCACGATGAGGGAACAGCTTTGGCAAATTCAGTCGTCAATGTAAGCAAAGAACGGTTACAGCAAATTTTGCTGGTACTGGTAACGGCCTTTTGCTTACTGGGTACGCTCAACGTGGTGGCAGGACGCACGATCAACTTCGCGGCAGATTGCGTGATTATTATCTGTCTGGTGATTGCCTATGCGTGGAATCAGTACGGCAAAACAGCACAGGCTTTGCAGCTGATGTTGGTGATCATGTTTGTCAGCCTCTCAAGCTTGGCGGCATTGAATCAAGGCTTGTTTGACGAATCACCCATGGCTTTTTCTGGTGTGCTCATCTTTGCTGGCATGTTTGTGCGCAGTCGCACCATTGTGTGGCTGGTGGTTGGTATGGTCACGGTTCTGGTGACTTTGTATGTCTTGCATGTCAACGGAATTTTATTAAGCAAGCCAGATCCTTTGGACGCACAGCGATTGATTGTACTTTGCACCATCGTGGTGGTGGTCGGGGTGTTTGTATGGTTCTTGGTGGGTGATCTTCGCAAAGCACTGGATCAACTTGAAGAAGAAAAACGGGTATTGATCGAGTCGCGTGAGCATATCCAGACATTGGCACAACGCGATGTGCTCACTGGGTTACCCAATCGTGCGCTGGCAAAAGAACGGTTGCAGTATCAGCTCACTCAAGCGCGTCGTCAGCAGGGCATGGTAGCGGTGATGTTTTTGGACTTGGATAATTTCAAGACCATCAATGATTCACTTGGTCATGCGGCAGGTGATGTGTTGTTGCAACATGTCGCGGACAAACTGCGGTTATGCGTGCGCGAAGTGGATACTGTGGCGCGTATTTCGGGCGATGAGTTTTTGATTCTTCTGGGTGATCTGCAAGATGAAGAAGCCATCGTCGCGGTTGTTGCCAAAGTCACGCACCATCTGGCGCAGCCTTTGCTCTTGCAGGGGGTGGAGATTCCTGTCACTGCATCACTGGGTATTGCAGTGGCGCCGCGTGATGGCATTGATGCAGACGAGTTGCTGAAAAATGCCGATATGGCGATGTATCAGGCCAAAGAATCGGGGCGCAATACCTTCTGTTTCTTCGATT
>CAYZUG010000002.1:11123-113363 GCA_964481865.1 uncultured Thermomonas sp.
AACGTTTCGCCATTGCAGTTTCGGCGTGACAGCATTGAAAGTGATCTGGCCGCTGCGCTGGAGGCATCAGGTTTGTGTACAACCGCTTTGGAGTTGGAGCTAACCGAATCAGTCCTGATGGCGGATGCGCAGCCATTGGCGGAGGTTTTGCAGCGGCTTAGTGCGCGTGGCGTGCAAATCTCGATTGACGACTTTGGCACGGGATATTCGAACCTTGGCTATTTGCGCAAATTTGCGGTGCATCGCTTGAAGGTTGATCAGTCGTTTATTCGCAGCATGTGCACGGATAGCCATGATGAAGGCTTGGTGCGCGCCATCATTGAAATGGCGCATCACCTTAATCTGGATGTGGTGGCAGAAGGTGTTGAAGACGCGACAACCCTGGCAAGGCTGCAAGCGTTCGGTTGTGAATATGCACAGGGCTATCACTGGTCGCCGGCACTGCCACAAGAGCAATTCATTGCTTTTGTGAAGGCTCACCAAACCGCTTGAGAACAGTCAAGCGGATGGGTGATTGCAGAGATTGCTGTCTTCAGATGGTGTAATACATCTGATATTCCAGCGGGTGAGTGGCCGCACGAAACGCGGTGACTTCTTTCATCTTCAGGCCGATATAAGCGTCGATGAAGTCATCGGTAAACACGCCGCCAGCCTTGAGGAATTCACGGTCGGCATCCAGTGCTTCCAGCGCCTGATCCAGTGAGTGGCAGACGGTGGGGAAATTCTTTTCCTCCTCCGGTGGCAGGTCGTACAGGTCTTTATCGGATGGTGCGCCTGGGTCTATCTGGTGCTTGATGCCGTCCAGCCCCGCCATCAGCAGGGCGGCAAAGATCAGGTAGCCGCTGTTCATTGGGTCAGGAAAGCGCATTTCCACCCGGCGTGCCTTGGGATTCGATACATACGGAATGCGGCACGATGCCGAACGGTTGGAGGCCGAGTACGCCAGCATCACCGGTGCTTCATAGCCTGGCACCAGCCGCTTGTAGCTATTGGTGGTGGAGTTGCTGAACGCATTGATGGCGCGGGCGTGTTTGAAAATACCACCGATGAACCACAATGCGGTTTGTGACAGGCCGCCGTAGCCGTCACCTGAAAAGAGATTGACCCCGCCCTTCGCCAGTGACATATGCACATGCATGCCGCTACCGTTGTCACCCACGATGGGCTTGGGCATGAAGGTCACGGTCTTGCCATTGCGGTGCGCGACATTCTTGATGATGTATTTCATCGTCATCAGGTCGTCGGCTTTTTTGGTCAGTGAATTGAACTTGGTGCCGATTTCACATTGCCCGGCATTGGCCACTTCGTGGTGATGCACTTCCACTTCAATTCCCACTTGTTCCAGCGTTTTGCACATTTCGGCGCGCAGATCATGCAGCGAGTCCAGTGGTGCTACCGGGAAGTAGCCACCTTTCACCATCGGGCGATAGCCGCTGTTGCCGCCGGCGTAGTCGCGGCTGGAGTTCCAGTGTGCTTCCTGCGAATCAATCTGGAAGAAGGTGTGGCCCATTTCATTGGAAAACCGCACGGAGTCGAAGATGAAAAATTCCGGCTCCGGCCCGAAGAAGCCCTGCTCGGCGATGCCGCTGGACTTCAAATAGGCTTCGGCACGTTTTGCCACACCGCGTGGATCGCGGGAATAGGCCTGCATGGTGGCGGGGTCGAGAACATCGCAGATCAGGACCAGGGTGGGGTCGGCAGTGAACGGATCCACAAATGCGGTGGAGGCATCGGGCAGCAGCACCATGTCGGAATTCTGAATGCCACGCCAGCCACCAATCGAGCTGCCATCGAACATCTTGCCGTCTTCAAACAGGCTGTCATCAACGATGGACTTCGGGAAGGTCACATGATGCTGCACGCCGCGCATATCAGCAAAGCGCAGATCGACGAATTCGATCTTGTGGTCGTGGATGAGTGTTTCGATCTGTTCAAAAGACATGGGGTGACTCCGGGCGCCTGAGTGTGGGGTTTGCATATTTCATCATGCCGCCGTGTAAGGGGATACAGGCGAATGAAAAAAAGAGCGAAGAAATGCGGTAGTGAGTTGGTTTCTGCTCATCTGCATGCGGGAGCATCGGTTATTCTGCATCGTTCGGCCATAGCGATAAGCGATCTGGCAGCCCGTTGAGAGTGAAACCCGCTGATGAGTGATCTGTTTGCTGCCTTCTTGCTGGGCATCATTGAAGGCATTACCGAATTTTTACCGATCTCCAGCACCGGGCATTTGCTGATTGCCGAGCGCTGGCTGGGTGAGCGCTCAGATCTTTTCAATATCGCCATTCAGGCAGGTGCAATTCTGGCAGTTGTACTGATCTACTGGAAACGCCTGTGGGGAATGCTGTTGGCTTTTCTGGGGCATGATGCGCCAGCCGCTTATGACCCGCTGGGAATTGCCTCGACGCCAGCGCAGTCACGCGACTATGCCTTCAAGCTGATAACCGCGTTTGCAGTGACCGCGGTATTGGGGTTGTTGGTAAAAAAACTTGGCTGGGAATTGCCGGATACCGTGCGCCCGATTGCATGGGCATTGCTGATCGGTGCGGTGTGGATGGTTGTAGCCGAGCAGATTGCCGCTCGCCGTGCGCAACAGATCGGTGAGATCACTGCGATTGCATGGAAAACAGCGGTATTGGTTGGAATTGCGCAAGTGGTGGCCGGGGTATTTCCGGGGACATCACGGTCAGCGGCAACCATTTTTGTGGCCTTGCTTGCCGGGACAACCAGCCGTGCGGCTGCCACGGAATTCGCCTTCTTGGTGGGTATTCCCACCATGTTTGCGGCAACGGCGTATGAGTTGCTTTCACTCTGGCAGCGCGATGCACTGCATGGTGAGGACTGGGCAGCCCTTGTGGTGGCATGTCTGGCCTCGGCTGTCACTGCATTTGTAACGGTGAAATGGTTGCTGCGGTATATCCAGAGTCATCGCTTCACGCTGTTTGCGGGGTATCGCGTGATTCTTGGTGGATGCTTGTTATGGTGGCTGCCCGCGGGTAGCTGAGACGATAGAGAAGGAGAAACCAATGCGACTGATAATGATGGGGGCGCTTGCTTCTGTTGTGCTGGCTGCATGTTCAGCGTCAACCCCCAAGCCTGAAACGACGCAGTCGGCGGCAGAACCTGCAACACCTGCAACGGATACCCCAATGATGCAACAACCCAGTGCGTTGCAATCGGCATTGACCTTGAGCCGCCATTACTGGCTGCTGGAGCAGGCGCACGATGCCAGTGGCACTCGTATTGATGCGTTATTTGCTCGCGCTGAACTTCCGCTGCGCGTGGATTTCAATGCCTCCATGCTGTCGATTGGCAATGCCTGCAATCTATTGAGTGCGCATCACAGCATCACCGGGCACACCCTGACGGTAGAACCAATGGTTAGCACCCAGATGGCGTGCGCAGAGCCAGGCTTGATGGCATTGGATCAAGCGATTAGCCAACGCTTGCAGGGCATGCTGCAGATGCAGTTTTCTGGCGATGCAGAGCAGCCCGTCTTGCAGCTGACCAATCCTGCGGGTGATGTGTTGCAGTTCCTTGGCAAGCCCACTGCCGAGACGCGTTACGGTGGTGAAGCAGAACGTATTTTTCTGGAGGTCGCTGCTGAAACAAAACCCTGCAGTCACCCGTTGATTCCGAAGATGATGTGTTTGCAGGTGCGTGAAATTCACTATGACGCACAAGGGCTGAAAACCGGTGATGCAGGCGAGTTCGGGCATTTTTACGATGCTATCGAGGGCTATACGCACGCACCTGGGGTGCGCAATGTCTTGCGTGTGAAGCGCTATTCATTGGCCAACCCGCCGATGGATGCTTCCCGTTATGTCTATGTGCTGGATATGGTGGTGGAAAGCGAGATCACGCAGAAATAAGAACGGCAGAATCGCCCGGCCTGAAAACAATAAAACCCGCCAGTGGCGGGTTTTATGTGACAGCACAAGCAAAGGAAGATTACTTGATCTTGCCTTCTTTATAGAGCACGTGCTTGCGAACGACGGGGTCATACTTGCTGACCTCCATCTTGTTCGGCGTGTTCTTCTTGTTTTTGTCGGTGGTGTAGAAATGGCCGGTGCCGGCCGAGGAAATCAGGCGGATTTTATCGCGCTTGGAAGCCATGATTCAGTTCTCCTCAGACCTTCTCGCCTTGCTTACGCAGGTCGGCGAGGACGGCATCAATGCCATTCTTGTCGATTGTGCGCAATGCAGCGGCAGAAATACGAAGTTTGACCCAACGGTTCTCGGAGGCGACCCAAAAACGACGCTCGTGAAGGTTAGGCTGGAAACGACGGCGTGTCTTGCGGTTGGAGTGCGAGACATTGTTGCCTGTCGTCGTGCGCTTGCCGGTGACTTGGCAGACTTTAGACATTTGGGGCACCTCTGTGGTGTTGGGACGATGGTTTCCATAGCCTGGAAACTGGCGGCCCCGCGTGAGCGGGAATCGCTGCGCAATGCAGCGAGCCGCGCATTATGCGCGGTTTCTCCTTTCTATGCAAGCACTTGCAACGGCAGTCGCTTGGCTGCCGAGGGCGAATTACTTGGTTTGGGTTTCCACAATCCAGGCGCGCACTTGTTTTTCTAGCAGCGGAAGCGGCATGGAACCTTGCGACAAAATGGTGTCGTGGAATGCGCGCGCATCGAATTTGCTGCCCAACTGGCTTTCGGCCTCGCGGCGTAAACGCATGATGGTGATTTCACCCAGTTTGTAGCTCAGCGCCTGTCCGGGCCAGCTGATGTAGCGATCAACCTCGGTGGTGACTTCGTGTTCGGACAGTGCAGTATTGTCACGCAGATAGGCCAGTGCTTGGTCACGGCTCCAGCCTTTGTGATGCACGCCGGTGTCGATGACCAAGCGGCAGGCGCGCCACATCGCGTAAGTCAGGCGGCCAAAGTCGTCATAGGGGGTTTCATAAATCCCCATTTCCTTGCCCAGCCATTCGCTATACAGCCCCCAGCCCTCACCGTAGGCGCTGATGTATTCCTTGCGGAAGCCGGGAACTTCGCCTTGTTCCTGCACCAGTGAGCCTTGCAGTGCATGCCCGGGGGCGGATTCGTGCAGGGTCAGCGCTGGCAGGTTGTAAAGTGGGCGCGAAGGCAGGTCATAGGTATTCACCCAATAGGTGCCAGCGCCGCCACGCCCTGCTGTCCAAAAGGGTGCAATGCTGGGAGGCACGGGGATGATGGTGAAGCGCCCACGCGGAAGTGTGCCGATGATCTTGCCAATCTGCCCATCGACGCGCTTGCTGATCCATGCGGCATGGCTGAGCAGCTCCTGCGGCGTTTTGGCGTAAAACTGGGGGTCTGTGCGTAAAAAGGTCAGGAAATCATTGAAACGGGTTTCCGAGGATTGCCCTTTGAAATCAAGCGAATCAATGATGGTTTCCATTTCCGCACGAATCGCGGCGACTTCCTGCAGGCCAATGGTGTGAATCTCCTCAGGGGTGAGGTCAAGCGTGGTGTATTTGCGAATTTGCTCGCGATACCAGGCTTCACCATTGGGCATGGCTTCGGCTGCCAGTGTCGTGCGCGCCTTGCGCATGTATTCGTTGCGGAAGAAGGTCAGCAGTTTGCCGTAGGCAGGAATCACCGCTTCGCGAATTGCGGCGCGGCCTTCTTCACGCAGCGCGTCCTGTTCTGCTGCGGAAATTGAGGCAGGCATTTTCCGATAGGGGGCATACAGGCTGGATTCTTCCGGGTTGGTCAGCTCGGCAGTGGCGGCAATTGAGACATCCCGTCCAGCCAGAACGGCTTGCGGCACACTGAAACCCCGTGCAAGACCGCTGCGCATATTGCTGATGTGCTGGTCGAAATAGCGCGGAACATCACGCAGGCGGGCGGCATAGGTGCGATACCCCTCGGCATCGGCCGGGCTGGTGCGAGCAATGAAGTCCAGGTTTGACCAGAACGAGCTGTCGGAATTGAACGGCATTTCGTGGTCACGCATCCGAATTTCGGCGGCGTAATGCTCGATTTGCGGGCGATAAATCGCGTAATTCACCTGTTCTGCTGGCGAGAGCTTGCTGACATCAATACGATCAAGCTGTTTCAGTACGCCATCAAGATAGGCCAGCTTCTTGGCCAGTGTCTGCGGACTGACATCCGGAAGTTTGCGTGTGGGTTTGCGCGTGCTGTCGTCGCTGTCTTCATCGCCACCGTAGGCTTGCTGAGTACGCCATGTCCATTCGGATTGATAGATCGCCTGAAAGGCACTGTCTTCCGGGTGACTGGTGGCGGGCGAGGGGGTTTGTGCACTGGCTAGTGCGGAGCCGAGGCAAAGGGCAAGCAGACAAAGGCGCAAGGATGACTTCACGATGAGCTGATCCGGAGCTTGAACATGTGCTGATCGTAGCACTGCAAGGGCGGGTTTGACCCATGCCATCAGACCCAGTCATTGCCTGTTGCGTAAGCGCTCCAGCACACCGTCCAGTGCGTCAAGGTTGGCGTAGTGAATGACCAGCTTGCCTTTGTTGCCGCGCCCGTTGAGTACATCCACGCGGCTGCCCAGTGTCTCGGAAAGCTCGCGTTCCAGTGCCACGATATCGGCCTGCTGCGTCTTTGCTTTCGTTGTGGCTTTTTTGGTTTCGCTGGGCAGTTTGCCTGCGCTGATTTGCTGCACGCGATGTTCCACTTGCCGTACCGACCAGCCTTCTTCAGCGGCCTGTTTAGCCAGCGCAATGGCCATCGGCTCGGCCAGTGGCAGCAGGGCGCGTGCATGTCCCATTTCAATGGCACCGGCTTGTACCAGTGCGCGAATCGGCTCCGGCAGTTCAAGCAGGCGCAACAGGTTGCTGACCGAGGCACGCGAACGCCCCACGGCTTCAGCGGCAGCGGCATGTGTCAGGTCGAATTCATCAATCAGGCGTTGCAGGGCTTGCGCTTCCTCCAGCGGATTCAGATCTTCGCGCTGGATGTTTTCAATCAGCGCCATCGCCACCACGGTGCGGTCATCCACTTCACGGATGACCACTGGGATATCGGTCAGCCCGGCGCGTTGCGACGCACGCCAGCGGCGTTCACCGGCAATAATTTCGTAAGTACGCGCGCCTTTACCATCCTGACCGACATGCTCACGCACCACGATGGGTTGAATTACGCCCTGTGTCTTGATGGACGCGGCCAATTCTTCCAGCTTGGCGTCGTCCATGGTGCGGCGTGGCTGATACTTGCCAGGCACCATGGCATCAATCGGCAATGTGCGCAGCACATCACCGGGCATGGCTTGCAATACGGGTGCTTCAGCCGCTGCTTTGGGTCCCAACAAGGCTTCCAGGCCGCGACCAAGGCCGCGTTTTTTTGCTCCTGCTTTGCTTGTTGCTTCCTTGCCGGTACTCATGCGGCTTTCTCCTTCTGTTTCTGGTCGCGCTCACGCTGACGGCGCAGCAATTCACCTGCTAGCCCCAAATAGGCCACACTGCCGCGACTGGCTTTGTCATAGCCAATGATACTTTGCCCGTAGCTGGGGGCTTCGGCGAGGCGCACATTGCGCGGGATGATGGTGCGAAACACCAGATCACCAAAGTGGTTGGTCAGCTCTGCTGACACACTGTTGGCAAGGTTGTTGCGCACATCGAACATGGTGCGCAGCACGCCTTCGATTTCCAGTTGCGGATTGATACGCCCCTTTAGTGCATTGATGGTATCCATCAATGCGGACAAGCCTTCCAGCGCATAGTATTCGCATTGCATCGGCACCAGCACCGAATCAGCAGCGGTCAGGGCATTGAGGGTCAGGATCGACAGCGAAGGCGGGCAATCGATCACAATGAAATCGTATTTGTTGCGCAGTGTTTCTAGCGCAGCCTTCAGCCGCCCTTCGCGGTGTTCGGCATCCATCAGCTCCAGCTCGGCAGCGGTCAGGTCGGTATTGCCGGGCAGCAGGTCATAGCCATCTTCGCAGCGGCAGAGCGCATCGGCGGCAGTGGCATCGCCGAGTAAAACATCGGTGACCGACGTTTCCAACTCACGCTTGTCCACGCCGCTACCCATCGTGGCATTGCCCTGTGGGTCCATGTCCACAAGCAAGACACGCTTTGGCGTGCGCGCAAGTGCGGCGGCAAGATTGACAGCGGTCGTGGTTTTACCCACCCCGCCTTTCTGATTGGCAACGGCGATGATACGGGCCATGCGGCGTGAATTTCCTGCAATAAGGTCTGCGGCGTGCAGAGCGTGGACAGGAGATTATGCCTGATGCGCGGCGCGAGCGACTTCCACGAGGTGACGTTCGGCAGAAAGACCGGGAACATGCAGTGAATGCACGGCACGTACCTGCCAACCTTCAGGGAGTGCAGCAATTTCTTCGTCTGGGCTTTGTCCTTTCATGGCCAACAGACGGCCTTCACTGTTCAACAAATGCCCGCCAAGCTGCACAATCAACGGCAATGTGGCCAATGCGCGTGCGGTGATGGCGGCAAAGGGGGCATCGGGTTGAAACGCCTCAATGCGTGACGTAACCACCGTCACATTGTCCAGTTTCAGTTGACGCACGGCTTCCCGCAGAAAACGCGTCTTCTTGCCATTGCTTTCCACCAGTGTCACCGCAAGGTTGGGTGTGGTGATTGCCAGTGGAATACCGGGTAAGCCAGGACCGGTACCCAGATCCGCCAGTGAAGCGAGATCACGCACAAAGGGCTGCATCGCCAGTGAATCCAGCAGATGCTTCACCAGCATGTCATGCGGATCACGAATGGCGGTCAGGTTATAGGTGCCGTTCCAGCGCAGCAGCAACGCCAGATACGCCAACAGAGGGGTGGAAAAGTGCGGGTCAAGCTGGAGCTGCTGAAGACCGGCTTCCAGCTCTGGGCGCAGGACTTCGGTGGTCATGGGAGCAGCGTTACATAGGCTGGGGCGTGGTCGCTGGGGCGTTCCCAACTGCGCGGCGTCTTGTCGATGCCAACATCTGTCACGCTGGCTTTGAGCGCGTCAGACACCAGCGTCAGGTCGATGCGCAGCCCAAGGTTGCGACGAAACGCCGCTTGCCGATAATCCCACCAACTGAATAGCTGGGCTTCATCGGTATGCAGCCGCAGCCCATCGTGCAGACCCAATGCCAGCAAGCGTGTTAATGCGGCGCGCTCGGCCGTGCTGGTCAGAATGTGGTCATCGTTCCAAACGCTGGCATCAGGCACATCGCGGTCATCAGGGGCGATATTGAAGTCACCCAGCACCACCAGTTTTGCGTGTGCTTTCAGTTCATCGGCAAGCCAGCCATGCACAGCGTCCAGCCAGCGGAGCTTGTAGGCGTATTTGTCGGTGCCTACGTCTTGTCCGTTGACCACGTACAGATTGACGATACGGATACCGTCAACGGTGGCAGCAATGGCGCGCGCCTGCGTGTCGTCAAAACCGGGAATACCGATCTGCACATCTTCAAGACCTGCCCGCGCCAGAATTGCCACGCCGTTGTAGGTCTTTTGCCCGTGAAACACGCTGCGATACCCCAACTCCAGCAAGGCATCATCGGGGAAACGATGGTCTTCCAGTTTGGTTTCCTGCAAGCCAACAACATCCGGCTGAAATTCACTCAGCCACTGCTGCAAATGCGGAAGGCGCACATTGAGAGAATTGACGTTCCAGCTGGCGATTTTCATGCGTAATTGTACTTACGCTGCAAACAACGCTTTCATCTTCTTCAGTGCGTTGGCTTCGATCTGGCGAATGCGCTCGGCAGACACACCATATTCATCGGCCAGTTCCTGCAGGGTGAGCTTGCTGTCGTCATCCAACCAGCGGCGGCGGATGATGTCGCGTGAGCGTGCATCCAACTGCGACAGGCCATCACGCAGTGCATCCAACTGGTCGGCTTCACTGCTGAAGGACTCGTAAGCCGCTGCCGGGTCGGCATCGTGTGCCACCAAATAGTTGATGGGCGCGGGCGGTGCGTTGTCGTCATCCGCGTTATCGGGCGCATCAAAGCCGATGTCGCGTCCCGACAGGCGGGCTTCCATTTCCAGCACTTCGTGTTCAGAGACGTTCAAGTCTTTGGCCACCACGCGCACTTCTTCGGCATTCAGCCAGCCCAGGCGGGTTTTGCTCTTGCGCAGGTTGAAGAACAACTTGCGCTGCGCCTTGGTGGTGGCGACTTTGACGATGCGCCAGTTCTTGATGATGAAGTCGTGCATTTCGGCACGAATCCAATGCACGGCAAAGCTCACCAAGCGCACCCCGACATCGGGGTCAAAACGCTTGACCGCCTTCATCAGACCGATATTGCCTTCTTGAATCAAGTCACCCAGTTGCAGGCCATAGCCGTTGTAGCCACGTGCCACATGCACCACAAAGCGCAGGTGCGAAAGGATCAAATCTTGTGCGGCGCTGATGTCGTTGTCATCACGCAGGCGCAAGGCCAATGCATGCTCTTCATCCGCCGTCAGCACAGGAATCTGGTGGACGCCATTGATATAGGCTTCCAGTGAACCCAGTGCGCTGGGAATAGGCAGATTATTTGTGACAAGTGCAGTTGATGTCATGGTGGTATCCCTCATGCGCCCGATTCTAGCAGTCTCTATAGCTGAGTGCTAATGGCATAGATGGGTTGCTGTTGTCTCATTCATGGAACAATCAGCTGGAAAAAGATGAGGCGTTCTGTTGGCTCAAATGGCGGTGTTTCAGGCTGCCGACAAGGGCAGTTGCCAGTCGATTGGGGGCTGCCCCGTGCTTGCTAAATAGCGGTTTGCTGCCGAGAAATGTTTGCAGCCAAGAAACCCACGGTGTGCCGAAAGTGGCGATGGATGGGGCGCACGCAAAACGCAATGTTTGCGGGTGTCGATCATCGCCCCCTTTTTCTGGGCATAACTTCCCCAAAGCAGAAAAACCAGATGCGTGCGCTGACGGTTGAGAACATCGATGACATGGTCGGTAAACCCTTCCCAGCCGCGCCCTTGGTGGCTGCCAGCCTGTCCTTTTTCGACGGTCAGCACGCTGTTAAGCAGCAACACGCCTTGCTTCGCCCAAGGCAACAAACAGCCATGCTCGGGGCGAACAAAGCCGACATCTGTTTCCAGTTCTTTGTAGATGTTCAGTAATGACGGTGGTACGGGAATGCCGGGCTGCACCGAAAAGCACAAGCCATGCGCCTGCCCCGGGCCGTGGTAAGGGTCTTGCCCCAAGATGACCAGTTTCACGGCGTCAAACGGCGTGGCATCGAACGCGGCAAATATGTGCTTTCCCGGTGGATACACCTGCACGCCGGCAGCTTTGCGCTGGCGTAGAAAACTGGAAAGCTGACGCATGTCCTCACGTGCAAACCAAGCGCCAACCTGGGCTTTCCAACTGGGTTCAAGCTGCAGTGATGCGGGTGCCTGTAAAGACATGAATCAAATCACGCCCCGTTTTTTCTCGAACAGAAAATAGGCAAGTGCAAGCGCAGCGCCAATGCCCAGTGATGGCAACCATGCCAGCGGGCTGAGCCATTTCACCAAGCCAGCCAAAATGAGGCCAAGAATCACGAATTGTGAATAACGCCAAGGGCTGTCGCGAAATGATTTCAGCTCAGGGCCAGACATGGGTTAGACCTTGTAACCGGTATGGATGGCGACAATGCCAGCCGACAAGTTGCGATAACTGCAACGCGCAAAACCGGCGTCTTCCATCATTGCCTTCAATTGGTCTTGCGGAGGGTGCTTGCGAATGGACTCGGCCAAGTACTGGTAGCTCTCGGGGTCACCGGCAAACAGGCTGCCAAGACGGGGCAAAACTTTGAACGAATGGAAGTCGTAGATGGGTTTGAACCATTCCGCTGTGACCTCAGAAAACTCCAAGATGCGTGCCTGCCCGCCCACCTTCAAGACGCGATGAATTTCACGCAAGGCAGCCTCTTTATTGGTGACATTGCGCAAGCCAAACGCCATGGTGACTAAGTCGAAACTGGCATCAGGAAACGGCAGTGTCTCGGCATTGCATTGCACATACTCAAAGCCACGCACCTGCCCGCGATTGGTCATGCGGTCGCGGCCCACGCGCAGCATATCGCCATTGATATCGCCCAAAACCAGCTCGCCGGTTTCACCCACACGCTCTTTCAGTAATGCGGCGATATCGCCAGTGCCACCGGCTAAATCCAGGACGCGTGCGCCTTTGCGAACCTGCGAAGTGCCAACGAAATAGCGCTTCCACAGGCGATGAATGCCAAGACTCATGGCGTCGTTCATCAAATCGTATTTGCCCGCAACCGAGGAAAACACCTCGGCCACCAGCTTTTGCTTCTCGGCAACGGGCACATCACGGAAACCGAAATGGGTGGTGTCTGACTTGTCTTGCGCTGTGTTCATGGCGACAGTTTATGCCAGTACAGAACGGAAGCGTGAAAATTTGCCGGGCGCATTCTCGAATTGCTTGGTTGATGCGCCAGTTCTTGTTGCAAAGCTAAACTTGAAGCAGCAGCGAGGCGCTTTGATCTAATCAAGTCGGCGAAGGCCGACCTAGTTAGGTATTAATTAGGTCATAGAGTTAAGAATGCGGCGGTTGCAAGGGCGAGGAGTACGGCCGCGACTATGAATTTCAGAGTGAATGATTGCCGCCGGGTTTGCAGTTCAGCTTCTCGCGCTACATCCAAGTACAGCAGCCCGGCAGGTGTTTCCCGTACCACTTCCTCGCGTTTGAGTCCACGGAGCACGCGAAGTATGGGTGCAGGAAGCGAGTCTGAGGCTACCGCATGCTCAGGCGCAATTGCGCCCACTGAGACGAAATGCTGGATGGCTTTCTGACGCTGAACTGCAATTGCGGCAACAGCTGCTGTTGTACTTGCTGACATAAATGGCGCCCCTGATGTTTAACGCCTGCGTTAAGCCGCGCCGCCAAGCGACACTAGCTGGAATGGTTAGTGGCTTCGCCAGATAAAATCGCGTCAAATTCCGATACAAGACGTATACACGCCTTGCGTACTCTACGTCGATCCATACCAACCTGCTGCCAAGCAGGCAGGTGTTCGTAGGAAGTTGTCTTTCCGTACTTAGCTACCTGGCTGGTGTCTGTTGAAATATCGCCAAGACGGGTGCTGCTCGAGCTTTGGTTCACGGCAGGTTGATGGGCACAAGAGGTGCACAAGAGTGCTAAAAAAAAGACTGCGGCAGTTTTCATAGCCTTTCCCTTCATGATGTGAGGGTGATAGTACAGCTATATGCGCGATTGAAGCCTACTCGCCAGCCACCAACCGTCTTGCGCCATAGTCCAAACCACGCAGGATCGGATCACTCACGGATGCCGGAAAGCCGTCGGGCAGTAGGTTGTCGAAATAGGCCCAGCGTTCGTCGGCGCGATGTCCTCTTGGGCGCTGTCACCATTGGGGTTTTTCCCCTGAGGGGCTGCTTTCACGATCAGGGGCGGATGACTTCCCTTGCAGCACCATTTCCACCCCCAAAATACTGAGCAGATGCAGCAGCCGTTCAGCGCTGACTTTCTGGGCATTGCGCTCCAGCGCGGAAAGCGTCTGCTGGGTGACGCCGAGGCGGGTCGCGGCTTCGCCCTGAGTCAGGCCGGCCTCCTTGCGGAAAGCTTTCAGCAGGACGGGCAGTTGCTCGGCGGCTTGAACGACATACTGGCGCATGGATACAGATCATCTGCTGTATTTGTTGAATACAGCATATACGCTGTATTTTGAAAATACGCAATATATCCTGTATTTAAAGCGAATCGCTTCCTGCTTAGCGATTACTCAACCCGGCGTTTAAGGTATCGGTAGCCCTTGTCACAGGGCAGTCACGGAACGCTACAGAGGGAATTGGCGCGCCTGGAGGGATTCGAACCCCCGACCAATGGCTTCGGAAGCCACTACTCTATCCGGCTGAGCTACAGGCGCGTAGGTTGCAGCGTGCATTGTGGGTGCGCATTCTCGCACGATTGCAGGCTGCTGTGCCGCTGGTAGTCTATTGTAATGGCATTGCACACGGAAACACCGATTTTGCACCCTTCCTGGCAACAACGCATGCATGCGTATTGGCGGCTGATGCGCGCAGACCGGCCAATTGGCTGGCTCTTGCTGCTTTGGCCGACGTGGTGGGGACTGTGGTTGGCCGCAGGGGGCATGCCGCCAGTGTGGCCGCTGGTGGTGTTCAGTGTTGGTGTTTGGCTGACTCGTTCGGCGGGCTGCGTCATCAATGATTATGCCGACCGTTGGCTGGATGGCAGTGTTGAACGCACAAAGTCGCGGCCACTGGCCACCGGGGAGGTCTCGGGGCGCGAGGCACTGCTGTTGTTTGTTGTGCTGATGCTGCTGGCATTTGTGTTGGTGCTGACGCTGAACCGTCTTGCCATTCTGATGAGCGTGGTCGGCGTGTTGTTGGCTGCCAGCTATCCTTACCTGAAGCGGTACACCTATTTTCCACAGGTATATCTGGGAATGGCGTTTGGCTGGGGCATTCCCATGGCATTTGCGGCGCTGACTGGCACGGTGCCGAAACTGGCTTGGGTGCTGTATGTCGCCAATATCTTCTGGGCGACGGCATACGACACGTGGTATGCCATGGTGGATCGAGATGACGATATCCGTATGGGCGCGAAGTCCACGGCGGTGCTGTTTGGCGACATGGATTTACTGGCGCAGGCGGTGTTGTACCTCTGTACGTTTGTCGCGTTGGCGCTGGTAGGGCGCGAAGCTGGCATGGGGCTGTACTACTGGGCTGGGCTAGGGGCAGCGGTGATCTTGGTGGCGTGGGAGTTTGGCTTGGCGCGTGATCGTGCGCGTGCGACATGCTTCCGCGCATTTCTGCACAATAACTGGGTTGGAATGGCGGTCTTTGCGGGTATTGCCCTTGACTACGCGTTGCGTGCCAAGGTGCTGCAGGTGTAGCCCTGTGGCGGTGTCAATCGACACGCGCACAGACCCATACATCAATCCGCATGACACCTGCTTGCCGCAAAACGCGGCTTGCCGCTTCCAATGTTGCGCCGGTGGTCATGACATCATCAAACAGCACCACATGTGACGGTGGCAGGGCATTGCTTTGCAGGCAGAACGCATCATGCACATTGCGTTGCCGGGCAGCGGCATCAAGACGTGATTGCGCAGCGGTGGCTTTGCGGCGCATCAAGAGATCGGTTCGTAAAGGTAATGGATGTGCTTTGCTGAGCAGCCTGGCAAGTTCATAGGTCTGGTCATAGCCACGCATACGCAGGCGGTTGCGATGCAGGGGCAAGGGAATAAACGCTGCCGGGGTATCCAGTGCTGCGAAGGCGTCAGCCATGCACTGCGCAAGAACCCGTGCTGCTGCGAAGTCATGATGGAACTTCAGGCGCGGCAGCAGGCGATCAACAGGAAAGCGATAGGCAAAGGCGGCATGCGCGGCATCCCACAAAGGCGGGTGTTGCTGACATGCGCCACACTGCCCTGTGGTTGGTAATGGCAGGGCGCAGGTGGGGCAAGCATTACGCTGCCACGGCAGACTTTGGTAACAGGCGCTACATAGGTCTTGCCCCGGGCGGCCGTTATCGCCACACACGAGGCAGCGCGGTGGAAACAGCCAGCACCATGGCGCTGGAGGTGCCGGTGATGAACAATGCGGTAGATCGGACATGGGTGCAGCATGTCCGAACGCGCCGTTCTTGCCAGTCAGGGATTACCGCAAAATGGCGTCATGCAAGATGACAGGATGCCGAAGCATCATAGGCCGCCAATGCAGACATACTTCAATTCGGTGTAGTCATCCATGCCGTATTTTGAGCCTTCACGGCCAAGACCAGATTGCTTGATGCCGCCAAAAGGGGCGACCTCGGTAGAAATCAAGCCGGTATTGATGCCCACCATGCCGCATTCCAAGGCCTCGGCAACACGCAAGGCACGCGCAAGGTCACGGGTATAAAAATAGCCTGCCAGCCCGGCTTCCGTTGCATTGGCCATAGCAATGACATCGTCTTCATCTTGGAAGCGGAATAACGGCGCCACAGGACCAAACGTTTCTTCGTGCGCAATGCGCATGCGCTGATCAACATCCAGCAGCACGGTTGGTTCGAAGAAGGTTCCACCAAGCGCATGTGGTTTGCCGCCAATGGCAATGCGTGCGCCATGTGCCTGTGCATCGTCGATGTGTGCCTGCACTTTTTCCAGCGCTTTGCTGTCAATCAATGGGCCTTGGTCGGTGGTAGCCAGCAGCCCATCACCAACCCGCAATGTGGCAACCGCATGCGTCAGTTTTTCGGCAAATGTGGTGTAAACCGCAGTGTGGACAAAAATGCGATTTGCACAAACACAGGTCTGCCCGGTGTTGCGGAATTTGCTGATGATTGCGCCTTCAACGGCTGCATCAAGATCGGCGTCATCAAACACGATGAAAGGGGCGTTGCCACCTAATTCCAGTGAAATGCGCTTTACGCCATCGGCGCATTGCGCCATCAGTTGTTTGCCGACGGCAGTCGAGCCGGTAAAGCTGATTTTGCGCACGGCAGGGTGGTGCGTCATGGCATGACCAATGCTGGCGGCATCTGCGCCGGTGACAAGATTAAGCACGCCGGCCGGCAACCCAGCACGTTCCGCCAACACAGCCAGCGCCAGTGCGGAATAAGGGGTTTGCAGTGCCGGTTTACAGACGATGGTGCAGCCTGCTGCCAGGGCTGGGCCAAGTTTGCGGCCCAGCATCGCCGAAGGAAAATTCCATGGCGTAATGGCAGCAACCACACCCACCGGTTGGCGCAATGTCAGGATGCGTTTATCAGCAGCGTGGCCTGGGATGGTGTCGCCATAGAGCCGTTTGGCTTCTTCGCTGAACCACTCAATGAAACTTGCCGAATAAGCGATTTCACCGCGTGCTTCGGCCAGCGGCTTGCCTTGTTCGGCCGTCATCAGACGGGCAAGGTCTTCCTGATGTTGCAGCATCAGTTGATAAAACCGCTGCAAGATACCGGCGCGTGTTTTGGCGGTTGTTTTCGACCAATCAGCGAAGGCGGCTTGGGCGGCAGCAATAGCCTCGCGTGTTTCGGTGGCACCCATGTTCGGAACACTGCCGATGCGCGCACCTGTTGCCGGGTTGAAAACATCGCAGGTACTGCCGTCTGTGGCGTTCAGCCATCGGCCACCCATCAGGCATTGCTGGCGCAGTAGGTCGGGGTCAGTGAGGGTAAAGTGGGTATTCATACCTCTTAACCACAATAAATAAAAACAAAAGTTTTGTTTGTAGAAGGGTGCTTAGCTGGGTTGGGTGGCCGTGGCTTCGCAAAGTTCGATCTGGTTCAGTAGATCCACAAGGCTACATCCAACGGCGTGAGCGAGGTTAACAGGGACGGCATTACCAATCTGTTTGTATTGCGCCGTTAGAGAGCCAGAAAATTGCCATGAATCAGGGAAGGTTTGGATACGGGCATACTCTCTAATGGTGAGAGGGCGGGTTTCATCCGGGTGGCATCGTTCGGTTTGCTTCTGGGCTGGCGCACAGGTCAGTGTCAGACTCGGTTCGTCCCAAGACAGGCGTCTAGCCATGCCCGTTTTCCCACCACCAAGAAAGTAACTTTTCTTCATAAATTCGCGTTGAATTTTATCGGGTAAATCCCTCCAGTAGCCGCCAGGTGGAACTAAAGAAAGGATTTCTTTCTTTCTTTTTGGGTATTGTTGTCCATCTGACTTTGGCACATCGGTATTAAACAGCTCGCCTTTCTTTAAGGCGTCTTTCATGGTCATGATGCGGTTGTACGGAGATGGCCATTTAAATTTAGTTTTTTTAATTAAATCCTTTCTGATTCCCACAAGGAATAGGCGTTCACGCTTTTGAGGGACGCGATAAAATATGGCTTTTAGAACCCTTGGTTCGATTAGTTTAAATCCAAGGTCGTCAATGATCTTGGAGATTGTTTTTAATGTCTTCCCGCCATCATGCTTCATGAGGCCACGAACGTTTTCAGCGATGAATACTTTTGGGTTGGCTTCTTTTATTGCTCGTGCGAATTCAAAAAATAGGGTTCCTCTTGTATCTTCGAAGCCCATTTTTTTTCCAGCGTAAGAGAATGCTTGGCAAGGGAATCCGCCGGAAATTATATCAACAGAGTTTTTGAATTCCGAAAAGTCAATTTTTGAAATATCACCCTCAATAACATTCCACTCTGGCCGATTAAGACGGAGTGTGCTGCATGCATGCTTGTCAATTTCATTAAGAAGGACGGATGAAAAGCCTGCTCTTTCAAGGCCAATAGCAAGCCCACCACATCCTGCGAATAGCTCAATTAATTTATAAGGCCGAATGGGCTTTATGTTGAGTTCTTCATTGAGAGAGCTATTAAAAAGCAATTGAACTTGCTCAAATTGCTGTAGTTGGGAGCGGTGGTAGGCTCTGTAGTTGTTGTCTTGCTGACGTTGAGGAACAAGGGCGCCTGATGCGTCCCATCGACGGAGTGTTTCTTTTGAAACACCAAGGATATCAGCTACTTGTGAAATTGGTAGGTATTCGGGAATCACGCGCTGAGCCTTAAACGTTGGTCATGGTTACTACTTTATATGTAGTCTATTATTCTGTCAAACACTCATCATGGTTATTTTTTGCTGTAATAGGCTTTTTCTAGGTAATCTGCAAAAAGTGGTTTGTCGGCAATATTGAAGCCTTTGTACTGATATTCTTTGTTAAATATACTTTCAATTACCACTGGAAGAATGTCGTATAGTTCTCTGAGTGCATGCTCTCTTCCCGTTGCCAGGCTATAGAAGCTAGCGCCGTCAATCAGTCTTATCTTTTCATTTTTTTGGCAGCGATTTCCTGTTCCCCGGTCAGAGGGTTCGAATGGAATATTGATGCGCTCTGGTGTTTTTGGGATAATAGTAACAAAGTATGCAGTGTATCCATAATATTTGCTATTTTTTTGGGATATCAATTTATCTAGCGTCTTGTATTGCTCAGACAAAAGGCCGCCTGAGACAGTATTGAATTTGTTTTTTATCTCGGCAATTATCTTATTTTTATGATTTACCAAGTCTATTTCATTTCCCTTTTCTAGGTCATCCCATCCATGGATAGAGCCAAGAATTTTCTGATGGAATTCGCCTATAAAATTAGATGTTGTTTTTTGATATTGCCTTGTTAATTCTGATTCTTTCCATGTGGCGTGATTTGCTTCTGATATGGCAACATTAAATATTGCGGAAAATGGGTCTATGACATTTTTAGTGAATTCATCTGATGCAGCCTCTCTTCTTTTGCGAACGGCATCAAGAACTTGCTTTGTCAAGTGAAATAATTTTTCGTCAGAAATATATTCAAGATGGCTCATGTGGCTTGCTTTATACTCATTTTATTTTATGGAAAGAAGTCGGGTAATCCCTTCTTCATTTGTAAGTTTTGCTCTTCGGGCGGCAGCAATAGCCTCGCGTGTTTCGGTGGCACCCATGTTCGGAACACTGCCGATGCGCGCACCTGTTGCCGGGTTGAAAACATCGCAGGTACTGCCGTCTGTGGCGTTCAGCCATCGGCCACCCATCAGGCATTGCTGGCGCAGTAGGTCGGGGTCAGTGAGGGTGAGGGCTTGCGTCATAATAGGGTCTTTATAGCGCAGGACAGCATCATTTTCCGCTTATCCCATGAACAGGCTGCATATCGACATCACCGGGCATGGTCCGTCTTTGGTTTTACTGCATGGCTGGGCGATGCATGGCGGGATTTTTGCGCCACTGCTGGAGCAGCTTCGCACGCAGCGCACGCTTTATGTGGTGGATCTGCCGGGACATGGTTTCAGCCGCGATAGTCAGCTGTCGTTGCAACCTGAGCCATGCGTCCATGCATTGCTGGATGTGCTTCCCGTGGCGCCGTGGTGTGGCTGGTCGCTGGGTGGGCTGTTGACCATGCAAGCTGCATTACTGGCGCCTGCGCGTGTGCCAGCCGCAATCTTGCTGTGTGCGGCTCCTAAGTTCGTGCGTGATGAAGACTGGCCGCAGGGGATGGCGGCAGATGTTTTTCATGGGTTTGCCGCCGGTTTGCGGCAGGATTGGCGTAATACGATTGACCGATTCATCGCGCTGGAAGCCTATGGCTCTGACCATATGCAGGATGAGTTGAACATGTTGCGTGACGCAGTGCTTGCGCATGGCGAGCCGTCATCACGGGTGCTTGCCGAAGGCTTGGATGTCTTACTGCACGTGGATCTGCGTGATCGTTTGCCAAGTATGAAAGTCCCCAGTCTTTGGCTTGCAGGGCGGCGTGATCGCTTGGTGAATCCGCTTGCCATGCAAACCGCGGCGGCATTGGCCGGGAAGGCGCAATTCATGCAGATTGAACATGCCGGGCACGCCCCTTTCTTGACGCATGCGGTGGATGTGGCGAATGCACTGAAGGCTTTTCTTGTGGAACAGGATGTATGAATGCGCCATTGATTGACACCAAACACGTGCAGCGCGCCTTTTCACGCGCTGCTGCGCAGCAGGATGCGGCGGCTGATGCATTGCGGCAGGCCGAGGCGTTGCTTCTGGAAGCATTGGACTACCTTGATGATCCCGCACTTGCAAGGCAAGCACCGCAACGGGTCTTGGATTTTGGCTGCGGCACTGGGCATGCCAGCCGTGTGATGCAAGCGCGTTGGCCAAAGGCGCATATTGTTTCGATGGATATTGCGCTGCCGATGCTGCAACAAGGAAAGCGTGCGGCAAAGCGTTGGAATCCATTTGTAAAAACACCGCAGCCAGTATGTGCCGATGCATCGCGTCTGCCGTTTGCAGAGGGTGCATTCGATGTGGTGTTCTCGAATCTGTGCCTGCCCTGGGTGGAAGATTTAACCGGGCTTCTGAATGGTTTGCGCCGTGTGTTGAAGCCACAAGGATTGTTGCTGCTCTCCACATTGGGTAGCGACACACTCTGGGAGTTACGTGATGCATTTGCGCATGCCGATGCCATGCCGCATGTCAGTCCGTTTGTGGATACCGCCGGTCTTGGTGATGCATTGATAACCGCCGGTTTTTTTCAGCCAGTGGTTGACCGCGATGCCCTGCAAACACATATGCCAAGCATGCAGGCCGTCATGCAGCAGTTGCGGGCAATGGGGGCAACGAATGCATTGCATCAACGGCGGAAAACACTCACCGGGCGTGGGCGATTTGCCGCTGCGCAGGTGGCTTATGAGGCGTTCCGTACGGAGCAAGGGTTGCCAGTGAGCTGGGAGCTGATCAGTGCCATGGCGTGGGCGCCAGAAGCGGGAGCGCCGATTCGTGAAGACGGCATGGATGTGGTGGCTGTACCAGTGGCTCGCATTCCTATTCGGAGACGCCCGTGAGTGATACGCGGCGGGTCTTGTTGGCGGTAGGGTTGGCGCTTTTGTCGGCGCTGTTTTTTACTGCAACGTATGTCTTGAATCGGGCGATTGCAGTCGATGGCGGGCATTGGGCATGGACAGCAACATTGCGCTATCTCTTTACGTTGCCACTTTTGTTGCCATTGATGCCTTGGCAGGGCGGAATAGCCCCGGTTTGGCGCTCCATCCGCAAAGCCCCCGGGGCTTGGCTGGCGTGGAGTGGCTTAGGGTTTGTGGTGTTTTACATGTTGCTGACCTATGCCGCGAGTAGTGGACCATCGTGGTTGATTGCCAGTAGTTTTCAGATCACGGTTGTGGCGGGCATGCTTTGTGCGCCCTTGTTGTATCGCGATGCCCGGGCGCGCATTCCGCGTGCGGGTTTAGCGGTGGGTGTGTTGATCATGATTGGTGTGCTGTTGATGCAATGGGGGCATGCCAATGGGAAGCTCGATCGGCAAGGGTGGGTGGCGCTGGCGTGTGTTGTGGCCTGTGCATTCGCTTATCCATTAGGGAATCGGGGGCTGTTGTTGCATCTGGAAGCCACCGGCGAAACTTTGAATGCCACACAGCGGGTTTTTGGGCTGACACTGGCCAGTCAACCTGCATGGCTGGCCTTGGCGTGCTGGGCATGGTTGCAGACGGGGCCGCCTTCGCTGGCGCAGGTCAATATGGCATTTGGTGTGGCACTAAGTGCGGGTGTCATTGCCACCATCCTGTTTTTTCAGGCAACCGGTATGGTGCGGGAAAATGCCACCGCACTAGGCGCTGTGGAGGCGATGCAGGCGGCAGAAGTCCTGTTTGCCGTTCTGATGGGGGTGTTGCTGCTGGGTGAATCCTGGCCGCAGGGTCAGGCCATGCTGGGTGCCATCATTGTGATTCTGGGCATCGTGTTATTTGCTTGGGTGGTGGCGCGTGATGCCACCCGCGACCAGCGCAGGATGCGTGCCTTGCGCGGTGATCGTGGTGGTTAAGTGAGTCGCTTATTCAAGACAGAAAACAACGTGGGAAGTGCATCCAGATCCACATTGCCACCGGAAAGCAAAATGCCCACGCGGCGTCCTTGGAAAAGTGAGCGGTGCGTGAGAACTGCAGCCAGGGCAATCGCCGAAGATGGTTCGATCAATTGTTTGCAGCGTGACCAGAACAGGCGCATCGCTGCGATGGTGTCCCTGTCTTCCACGGTCAGGACGCGTGCGTCGGCACTGCGCAGCATGGCAAAGTTGGGTGCACCCAAGGTGCCGCGCAAGCCGTCACAAAGTGTATTCGGGGTGAAGTCGTGATCCAACGCGCCACGCGCAAACGACCGCGCCCCATCATCGGCACCGCAGGGTTCGGCCAGATAAAGCGGGCAGTCCGGTGCCAATGCCTGTACAGCCAGGGCGGTTCCTGCAGCAAGCCCGCCGCCGCCCAGTGGCACTACCAACGCATCCAGATCAGGCTGCGTTGCGAGTAACTCCAGTGCGGCACTGCCTTGCCCGGCAATGACATCAGGATGGGTATAGGGGTGTATCACCGTGGCACCAGTATCCGCTTGCACGTGGGCGCACATGGCTTCACGCGCCTGAATAGTGGGCGCGCAGGCATGCAGATAGGCGCCGTAATGCTGGATTGCCGCCAGCTTTGCGGCGACTGCACCTTCAGGCACGACAACATGGCAGGGGATGCCGCGCAACTGTGCTGCTAAGGCGAGTGCTGCACCATGATTGCCGGATGAGTGCGTTACAACCCCTTTATTTGCAGCAGTGTCATGCAGTGCAAAGACCGCATTGCATGCGCCACGAAACTTGAATGCACCCATGCGCTGCAGATGCTCTGCTTTGAAATACAGCGTGGCGCCAGCTTCGATATCCAGTGCCCGCGAACGCATGACCGGTGTGACGTGGGCATACGGAGCGATGCGTGCCGCAGCATCAAGAACATCGGCAAATGTGGGGACTGGCGGAGAGGCATGCATGTGCAAATGCTAGCGTAATTTGCACGCAAACAAGCCAAAATCCAGGAGACTGCCCGCCACGGAACGCGCATCATCATTGGAAAATCATCTTTATGCCCCGGGAATCTGGGCGAATGCGAAAGAGCCTGCTAGACTATGCGCCCATGCCGCTTTAGCTCAGTTGGTAGAGCAACCGCCTTGTAAGCGGTAGGTCGTCCGTTCAAGTCGGACAAGCGGCACCATCTCTGCGTCACGCACGCGGCTCCTGCGCCTGACGCAGCAAGGAGTTCACGCATGCGTCGCTATCCTCCTGTTTCTCTTTTTGGTGCACCTACCGATATCGGCGCTTCGCGTCGTGGTGCGTCCATGGGGCCTGAGGCATTGCGGGTGGCAGGTATTGTGGAAGCCATTTCCGCACGCGGCGTGGAAGTACGCGATCTCGGTAATCTGCATGGTCCGGCCAATCCAATGGCGGCTCCTGTTGATGGTTACCGGCATTTGCCGGAAGTCGTGGAATGGAACCAACGTATTTTTGACTGCAGCCTTGCCGAATTACAGCAAGGGCGTCTGCCGATTTTGCTGGGTGGCGATCACTGTCTTGCTGTGGGTGCGATTGCCGCGGCAGCAGCGCATTGCCGCACGACGGGTAAAACCTTGCGGGTGTTGTGGCTGGATGCCCATGCCGACTTCAATACCAGCCACATTACGCCCAGCGGCAATATCCACGGAATGCCGGTGGCTTGCTTGTGTGGTCTTGGTCCTGAGGCATTAATCACTTTGGGTGGGGTGACACCGGCCATTCATCCGAGTCAGGTCAAGCAAATCGGTATCCGCTCGGTGGATCCGGAAGAAAAGCGCTTGGTGAAGGAATACGGGCTGGATATTTACGACATGCGCCATATCGATGAAATCGGCATGCGTCGCAGCATGGAAGCCGTGTTGGAGGGCGTGGATGGCAATACCCATCTTCATGTCAGCTTTGACGTGGATATGCTGGATCCTTCCATCGCCCCCGGCACGGGTACGCGTGTTCCCGGTGGGGTGAATTACCGGGAAGCGCAGTTGATCATGGAAATGGTGGCCGATACCGGCTGTCTGGGTTCATTGGATCTGGTGGAAGTTAATCCCGCGCTTGATCGGCACAATAAAACGGCGGCATTGGCCGTTGACCTGATTGAAAGCCTGTTTGGCAAATCGACGCTGATGCGCGACTGAGCGGAGCCAGCCCGTTGTCAGGCCAGCTCGTGCAGCCAGTCACGCGGACGCAGATACTCGGCCAGGCGTGCTTCATCGCTTTCGGCATCCGGTGTGTAACCGTATTCCCAGCGTACCAGTGGCGGCAGGCTCATCAGAATGGATTCAGTGCGCCCTCCCGATTGCAGACCGAAGTGGGTGCCACGGTCGAAGACCAGGTTGAACTCCACATAGCGCCCGCGTCGATATAACTGGAATTGCCGTTCACGTTCGCCATACGGCGTATGTTTGCGGCGCTCGACAATCGGTAAATAGGCATCAAGAAAACCATCGCCTACCGCACGCGTATAGCCAAAACTGGTGTCGAAATCACCGTGCAGGTCATCGAAGAACAACCCGCCTACGCCACGGGTTTCGTCACGATGTTTGAGGAAAAAGTATTCGTCACACCATTGCTTATGCGTGTCATAACGCGTCTGCCCACCGAATGGCAGGCAGAGATCGTGCGCCACTTGGTGCCAGTGCAACACATCCTCATCGAACGGATAAAACGGCGTCAGGTCGAAGCCGCCACCAAACCACCATGCCACGGTTTCACCATCACGCTCGGCGCGAAAATGCCGCACATTGGCATGCGTGGTGGGCAGGTATGGGTTACGCGGATGAAACACCAGCGACACCCCCATCGCGCGCCATGACGCACCGGCAAGTTCCGGACGTGAAGCACTGGCCGACGGTGGCAGCTTGCTTCCGGAGACATCTGAGAAGCCAATCCCAGCCTGTTCGAAGACATCACCATTGCGCAAAATGCGTGTGCGCCCACCGCCTTGAATGGGGGAGCTGCCTGGGTCTTTTTCCCAGGCGTCTTCCACGAAACATGCACCACCATCGGCGGTTTCAATGGCGCGGCAAATGCGGTCTTGCAGGTTCGTTAAATAATCGCGGACGATGCGCAAATCAGGGATGGTTTTCATAGGGGCATTGTAGTCGCAGGGCTTAGCGAAGCGTCAGCAAAGCGATTGCCAGAAAAGCGAGTGACAGACCTGCCACGTTGGTTCGGCTGAGGCGTTCGCGGAAGACGGCGGCGCCGACAATCGCTCCCAGTGCAACAACGCCCAAATTCATGCTGGCAAACACCAGCGAGGGGTTTTCTGGCAGGGCGCGGTGTGCGCGCAGATAAAACAGGATGTTGCCGAAGTTGCAGGCGCCCAAAAGCAGGCCAGCAGCTAAATTGCGCAAAGTAAATCGGGCGCGGCGGAGTGTTTCAATCAACAGGGCGATAAGCAAGGCAAGGCTGAAAACTACCAGCAAGGAGCTGCCTAATGGCACGCCGGCGGCGGCGACACGCTTGAACAGCACATCAATCACGCCATAGCCCACAAACACCAGAAGCGGCCAAAGCCAGGGCACTGCACCAGAGGTGCGGCTTTGCTCTGGGTTGCGCCAGACCATACCGAAAAGCCCGAGAAGCCCCAGAACACTGCCGATGAGTTTTTGCTGGCTCAGCGGTTCGTTAAACAGCAGGAATGCCGCAAGCAGGGGAATCAGCAAGGACAGGCGTTGCGCGGCATCGGAGCGCACAATGCCGGAACTGCGTACCGATGCTGCCATGGCAAGAAAAATTGTTGGCAGCAATCCGCCTAACGCCAGCCAGGTGAGCCACGGTGCTGTTCTGTGTTGGATCGGCTGCAAGGACGGCTGCAACAGCCATAGGGTCAAACCGGTCGCGGCGAGATAATTCCATGCGATGGCTTGACCAATGTCCACGTGATAGCGCTTGGCAAGTTTGAGCAGTACTGAAACCAGCACGCTGCAGGAAATGGCGAGCAACACATAATGCATAGGCAGAACGTCAGTTGGAAAAACGAGAGTTAATGCACAAACGGCAACGCCGCCTGCATCAAGGCATCGGGGCGTGCGCTGGTGGCGGTGCTGATGCGGCGGAAACCCGCTGCATGGGCACACTGCGCGAGGCGTTCACTGGCAGCCAGAACACCCACATCAAACAGACGAGGATGGGTGACCTGAGCCAATAGCGCTTGCAGGGCTTCGTCGCTGCTCAATGCCAATAAACACTGCTGTGGGTTTGTCAGTGCTTGGTCAAGCGCTTGTTTTGCGCTGCGACGAAGGGGAATGACTTGCCGTTGATACACATGCGCCCGGATGACCGTGGCGCCGCGTGCCTGCAGCGCGGGTTGCAGCATGCCGCGCCCACCGGGGGCGGTGATCAGCCCGATGCGCTTGCCTGCCACATCACGAAGTTCAGGCAGAGCCAGCAAGCCTTCGCTATCCATGCGTGCCGGTGCGGCTGCATGAATGCCGTAACCCTGCAAAACACGGCGCGTGCCTTCACCCACGGCCAGCCAGCATTGCTGCTGTTGCGGAGAAAATGGGATGAGCGTGGCGGCGGCATGCACGGCATTTGGGCTGGTAAACAGCAAGGTGTCGGCCGCCAACGCATCAGCCAATGTCCTGCGATGCGCGGTATCGTTCAAAGGAGTCGCTGCCAATGTTGACACTGCAATCAGCCTGGCACCATGCCGCGCTGCGGCGTGACGCAATGGTGCGTGCTGGCCGCGTGGACGCAGTGAAAGCACGGTGAAATGCTGAAGCGGCAAGAGGAGTGTGCTGGGGCGAGGCATAACAACAGCTTGGCATAGTGCAGTGATTTGCGGCAGTCTTGGCAAATGGAAAATCAAACGACACAGCCTGCTGCATTGGCCGCCTTGGCAGAACAATTTGCTTTCATGCCACCAGTGCAGGCATTGAAACCAAAGATTATCGCTTGGCAAGACGGCGTACTGCGCCTGCATGCGCCGCTAGAGGACAACATCAATGATAAAGGGTGCGCATTTGGTGGCAGCTTAGTGTCGTTGATGACCATTGCCGCCTGGGGCTTGGTGGCCTTGGAGCTGGAAACAGCAGGCTTGCAGGCTGACATCTTCATTGCCGATAGCCAGATTCGTTATCTCAAACCTGTGTTTGAGGACATTGTGGTGGACGCGACATTTGATGAAGCGAGTGTGCGCGCTAGTCTTGCACAAACGCTTGCAACACAGGGGCGCGCCAAGATCCATCTGACAGCGCGAACCTTACTTGCGGATGGAAGCGAGGCGGCGGTGTTTACCGGGCGCTATGTGGCGATGACAAAAGCCTGATGCCAGCTGGTTTGGCAACAAGGTAGGATGATGCTTCTTTTGTTTCAGGACACGGACAATGCAGAAGTCATGGTCACGGGTGTTATTGCAGGCGATAGTGCTTGCCTGCGTATTGGTGCTGGCAGGTTGCCCGAAAGCCAGTAGCAAAGGCAGTGCCTTGGAAGAAGCGCAGTACACGTGGTCTGCGGCCATTCGCTGGGGTAATTTTGATGGTGCCTGGTCCATGGTGGACCCCAAAGAGCGCGAGGCTAACCCCCTCACTGATCTGGATTTTTCCCGCTATAAGCAAGTGCAGATTTCCTCCTACCGTGACCAAGGCGAGCGCATGCTGGGCAACGGCAATGTTGTGCGGGACATTGAAATTGGCGTGATCAATCGCAACACCTTGGCAGAGCGCACGGTGCGTTATCGGGAGGAATGGCGTTACGAGCCAGAAAGCAAGACATGGTGGCTGATGAGCGGTTTACCGAATCTGTGGCAGGACGATTGAAGGCAGTGCAGGTACAATTGCCGTCCCCTCCTGATGGGTCGAAACCGTGACCTTTGCTGAACTGACCGCATTTGCAGGTCGCCATCCTGTGCTCTCCCTGACGCTTGCGGGCTTAACCGTAGCGTTATTCGTGAACGAATTGTCATCACGGCTCAGTGGTGTACGTCGTGTTGGCCCAAGTGAACTAACTGGGCTGGTGAACCACGACAACGCCTTGATTATTGACCTGCGTGCTGCTGGCGATTTCGCCAAAGGCCATGTTGCAGGATCCAAAAATGTGCAGATGAGCCAGTTTGACCCAGAAAACAAGCAATTGGCGGCAGCACGCACACTGCCTGTGGTGCTGGTGTGTTATGTCGGGCAAACAGCTTTTGGTGCTGCAAAACGCTTGCGTAAAGCCGGTTTTTCCAATGTGGCTGTACTTGATGGCGGTATTCGGGCTTGGCAGGCGGCTGATTTGCCACTGGTCAAGGGTCGCTGATTTCGCATCATAGGCGGCGCAAGTCTTGTGATTTATGCTTGACGCCCCAACGTTGATGGTTGGCGCATGCTTGGCATGTGACCTTTTCCTTTCTCTTTCCACTGTACTACCCAGACAAACTGGAGTTCTCAATGTCCGATGAAACCCTGAATGGCGCAGCCCAGGCCGCCGAAACTCAACCACAAGGCCCCACCTTTACCGTTGAAAAAATCTATGTGAAGGATGTGTCTTTTGAGGCGCCGAATGCACCACAGGTATTCAACGAACAAGGCCAGCCTGATCTGCAAATGAAGTTGAACCAACAGGTACAACGTCTGGCAGACAATGTGTTTGAAGTCAGCCTCAGCGTCACCCTGACCTGCACCGTCAATAACAAAACTGCCTATCTGGCAGAAGTGGAGCAGGCTGGTATTTTTGGTCTGGGCGGCATGGAAGACCATATTCTTGACGCTATGCTTGGCATTCAATGCCCCAGCATTCTGTATCCCTATGCCTCGGCGGCTGTGGGGCAGTTGATTACCAGCGGTGGTTTCCCGCCGTTCCCGATGCAGCCGATCAACTTCGACGCCCTGTACGCAGAAACATTGCGTCAGCGCGCCTCGCAGTTGGCGCAGCAGGGTGAAGGTGGCTCCTTGGCGGATGCGGAAACCGCCGGTAACGCCTAATACAGACGACATGATGGCAGATGTGAAACCGGCGGTTGCCGTCCTTGGTGCAGGCTCCTGGGGCACCGCGTTGGCCGCATTGATCGCGCGGCATGGCCACCCCACGATACTGTGGGGGCGTGATGCGGGTACGGTGTCTGCCATTGAGGGGCGCGGTGAAAATCCGCGCTATCTGCCGGGTATTGCTTTGCCTGGCAGTCTGCGTGCCACCACTTCGTTGCACGAAGCCTTGGCCAACGCCGATCTTGTGCTGGTGGTGGTGCCATCTCACGCCTTTGCCGAAACCCTGCATGCCTTGGCACCCCTGCGTCCACCGCAGGCGGGTGTGGCATGGGCCACTAAGGGTTTTGAACCCGGCAGCGGGCGCTTTTTGCACGAAGTGGCCGCGGAGGTGCTGGGAGATGACGTATCACTGGCCGTCGTCACGGGTCCTTCCTTCGCCAAGGAAGTGGCTGAAGGGCTGCCCACCGCACTGACCGTGCATGCCGACGATGAAGCGTTCGGTAAGCAGGTGGCGGGGGTGTTGCATGGCCTTGCATTCCGCGCTTACACCGGTAACGACATGCGCGGTGCCGAGTTAGGTGGCGCGATGAAAAACGTGCTGGCTGTAGCCACCGGTGTGGCCGACGGCATGCATTTAGGGCTGAATGCGCGCGCCGGTCTGATTACCCGTGGCTTGAATGAAATGCTGCGGCTCAACATCGCCTTGGGCGGTCGCCCGGAAACCTTGATGGGTCTGGCGGGGTTGGGTGACTTGGTGTTGACCTGTACCGGCGATCTGTCGCGCAACCGTCGGTTGGGGTTGGCGTTGGGGCGTGGCTCATCCATCGAAGACGCAGTACGTGACATTGGTCAGGTCGTGGAGTCACTGCAGACGGCAGACGAAGTGATGCGTTTGGCTGGCGTGCATGGTATCGAGCTACCGATCGCCGAAGGTGTGCGTGATGTGTTGCACGGCACCGTCACCCCTGCAGAAGGTCTGGCGCGGCTGATGGCACGCGAACGCAAGGCCGAGTACCCACAATCCTTGTTTGGTCACTAAAGCCAGCGCTGTCCACATTTCGTAGATTTACGCGTATCTCTCCTAAGCCGCTGCATGGCGAGTAAAAGAGAGTGAGGAATACGATGCGCAAGCTACAGCGTGGGTTTTGGCTGACTGTCGTGGCGAGTTTGGCGCTCTTGGGCGGCTGTTCGGTACTGGGGCGACAACAGCCGGTGCTGTTTGAGGGCAAGTTCAGCCTCAGTGGGCGTTATTACGCTTATATCTATCAGGAAACCTTCATTCATTCCTATAGCCGCAGAGGCGGAAGCTCAACCAGCTATGGCTCGTTCACCCATAAGCTGCAGGTGATCGATACGCAAACGGGCGCCAGGCTGTTGGACAAGCCCATCGCTCCCAAGACCTTTGATTGCATCTACCCCCAGATCGGCGATGTGAATGATCACTATGCTGTGATTGCCTGCAGTGCTGCCAGCAGCAAGGCGATGGCGCCTGCCATTTTCTCCATTGCTGACAAGCGCATCACCTTGGATAGCGCAGATGTCGCCAAACGCAGCGACGTGGCTTCGGCGGGTGTGGATGCCACCGATTTTCAGCGCAGCCTGAGTGATCCGGAGGCGTTCATCTTTGAAGGGCAGGACGGGCGTTTGTACCGCCTTGATCCCAACACCGGACAGGCGCAGCCAACGCAGGAGGCCGTTGAGCGCGTTGATGCACGCATGGATGAAGTGCTGAGCGGACGCTTGCCGAGGGGGCTTCGTGAAGAAGGGAGCACCCGCAAAGTATTCGTGCGGGAATCCGACGGCGTACGTTCGCAGGACGATTTCCTGGATCCGAAGTTGCTGTATTTTGCCGAAAACGGCGAGCGTGAGGCGTTTCCACCGGCCACGCTGATCAACGGCGGCTTTCTGGTGCTTGCGCCGCAGAGCAAGGACGATAAACAGCATCTGTCTTTGACGCTGGTGGACGCCAGCACGCTGAAAACCCGCTGGAGCACGCCGCTGCCGCAGGAGCTTCCGGATTGGGCAAGTCGGTTCGAAACGAAGCAGTTCCTGCGCCAAAGCGAGACCTTGCTGATTGCCAATTCCTCACAGTTGTTGCGCGTAGATGTGGGTAATGGTCAGATTCTTAGCAATGTCAGCTTGATTGATAAGTAAGACACAGATGCAAAAACGCCCGGACGAGCCGGGCGTTTTCGTACAGCGGTGGTGCGGAGATTACCAGCTGAAGCGCGGACCGATGAACCATTGACGGTCGCCGCCGTTAACCAGCTTCAGATCAGCTGCCACGCCCCAATTCGGGGTGAATTTGGCAACTGCGCCTACGCGGCCATAGGCTTCGCCCTTGAAATCATCGCCATCTTGGTAGCCCAGCATGGCATAGCCTTCCAGATTGCGGGTCAACATGCTGCGCACGCCGCCTTCCACGCTATAGCCGTCGGCGTTGATGCCATGGCCAGCGTCAATCTTTTCATAGGCAGCAGTGGCAACAAAATCGGTGCGCTGGCCTATCTGACGGTTATAACCTGCGCCTACGCGCCATTGGTCGAAATCGACGGTGCTGTGATCAACCTCTTGCTTGGCATAGCTGCCGAACAGATGCACATTCGGATGCACGGCAACCGAGGCACCGATGCCCCAGCCATCCGCATCCGGGCCGCTGACGTCGGTTGCAACATAGCCACCTTGGACGTGGTTGTAGGTGATGCCATCAGCAGCAGAAGCAGCGAAGGGCAGGGCAAGCAGCAGAGCAAGTGCAGTGATATGACGTTTCATGGATGAACTCCTGTGTCGTTGTTGTTATCCGTCACGCTGTTTGCGTGGCGTGGAGTCATCCTGCCAAAGCGGGATTTAATGAGAACTGAATATAAAACTAAACGGTACAGTATTTGTTTATATTGGGTGTGAAATGCCTGCATCGCAGGTGCTGCATCCAGTAAAGTCCATTTGCCGCCAAACTTCAAAGGCCATCACCGCCACGGCATTGGACAGGTTCAGGCTGCGGTTATTGGGGCGCATCGGCAGACGCAGGCGCTGTGTTTCGGGAATCTGTGCCAGGACATCGGCAGGCAAACCCGCGGTTTCACTGCCAAACAGCAGCACATCGCCAGCCGCATAGCGTGGTGTATCAAACCGTGTACGGCCGCGTGTGGACAGCGCAAACACGCGGGGTACAAAGCCATTTGCCTGTGCAATGGCGGTGAATGCGGCCGGTAAATCATCGTGCACCTGCATCTGTGCATATTCGTGATAGTCCAGCCCCGCGCGCCGCAGTTGGCGGTCATCAATGTCAAATCCTAATGGGCGCACCAGATGCAATTGTGCCCCGGTATTGGCGCACAGACGGATGACATTGCCGGTATTAGGGGGGATTTCAGGGCGAAACAGAATGACGTGAAACATGCGAGGCGGCACAATGAGGGGTGTCTTCTGGTCTAGTGTATCCAGAGCGCATGCCGTCTATCATGGCGGATCAATTGTTTCATCAAAAACTAATACGAAGGAGTGTGCCCATGTCGTTCATTCGCCCCGCTGTGTTGGCGGTTGCTCTTGCTTCTGCGCTGTCTGTTGGCACGTATGCACCGGCAGTGCACGCTGCCAACGCGCCAGCCGTTGATATTGCCTATGACAGCTTCACCTTACCGAATGGGCTGCGGGTGGTTGTGCATACCGACCGCAAAGCGCCGGTGGTGGCAGTCAATATTTGGTATCACGTGGGCAGCAAGGATGAACCTGCAGGGCGCACTGGTTTTGCGCATCTGTTCGAACACTTGATGTTCAACGGCAGCGAAAACGCACCGGGTGAGTTCTTCACCCCGTTCAAGGCAGTCGGTGCCACCAACCAGAATGGCACCACCAATACCGACCGCACCAACTATTTCGAGAATGTGCCCACCACGGCGCTGGATATGGCGCTGTGGATGGAGTCCGATCGCATGGGGCATTTGCTGGGTGCGATCGACCAAGCCACGCTGGATGAACAGCGCGGCGTGGTGCAGAACGAAAAGCGTCAGGGTGAAAACCAGCCCTATGGCTTGGTGTGGGATGCCTTGGGTAAAGCGATGTATCCGAAAGGGCATCCATACAATCACAGTGTGATTGGCTCGATGAATGACCTCAATGCCGCCTCGCTGGATGACGTCAAAACATGGTTCAAGACATGGTACGGGCCGAATAATGCGGTACTGGTGCTGGCGGGTGACATTGATGTCGCCACTGCCAAAGAAAAAGTGAGCAAGTATTTTGGCCATATCCCCGCCAGCCCGACGATGGCGCAGCCGAAGGTGGATGTGGCAGCACATACCAGCAACTCGCGCAGCGAAATAACCGATACCGTGCCGCAATCGCGCATTTACCGCGTGTGGAATGTGGCGGAATACGGCCAGCCGGATCTGGATCGCTTACAGGTATTGGCGCAGATTCTGGGTGGTGGGAAATCCTCACGGTTGGATAAGCGCTTGGTGCACCAAGACAAACTGATGGACAACATCAGCGCCATGGCGATGGGGTCACAGCTGAGCAGCAACTTCCTGATTGCTGGCAGTATCAAGCAAGGTGTGGATACAGCCGCAGTAGAGGCGGCGATTGATGAAGAACTGGCACGCCTGCTGAAAGATGGCCCCACACAGGAAGAGCTGGATCGCACCCGTACCGCGATTGAAGGCGCATGGATTCGCGGGGTTGAGCGCATCGGTGGTTTCGGCGGCAAGGCCGACGCCTTGGCCGAGTGTGCAGTCTTCATGGGAAATCCTGGTTGTTTCCGCGATAGCCTGAAAACCTTAGCCGAGGCGACACCAGAAACATTGCGCATGGCGGGCAATACATGGCTGGGGGCAGGAAAAGGCAGCCACACGTTGCTGGTGAAGCCAGGGGCGCGTGCGGACGTCGCGGAAGAACCAGCAGTGACACCTGCACCGTTCACATTGCCGAAGGTGGATAGCAAATACAAAACCACTGCATCGAAGGTGGATCGCAAGGTCGGTGTGCCGATGCCTTCCAGCTTCCCTGATCTGATTTTCCCGAAGCAACAACACGCCACCTTGAGCAATGGCACCAAGGTTGTATTGGCTGAGCGCCACGATATTCCGGTGGTGCAAATGAGCTATCAGTTCCCCGCAGGTACCGGCAGCAGCAAGCCAGGTGTCGCGAACTTCGCCATGGGCATGTTGGATGAGGGCGCAGGTGAATTAAGTGCGCTGGAGTTTGCCGACCGTGCCGAAGCCCTGGGTGCAAATCTTGGTGCCAGTGCCGGGCAAGACAACAGCAGCGTGTATCTGTCGGCACTGAAACAAAACCTGGATGCATCCATGGCCTTGTATGCCGACATGCTGCGCAAGCCGCGTTTCGATGCGGCAGAAATTGAGCGTGTACGCGGGCAGTGGATTGCCGGGATCAAGCAAGAAAAGGCGAACCCCAATGGCATGATTGCGCGTATTGTTCCGGGTCTGGTGTATGGCGAAGACCATCCTTATGCAGCACCGCGCTCTGGCACCGAGGCGATTATTGGTGCAGTGAGTGGAAATGAGCTGAAGGCATGGCACGGAGCGGCGCTGCGCCCGCAAGACGCCACCTTGGTGGTGGTGGGTGACACCACACTGGCAGAAATGATACCGCTGCTGGAAAAACACTTCGGTGATTGGAAGGTAGCAGGTAAAGCCAGTGATGCCGGCAACATCCCGGTTGTGGCTGGGCAAAGCAAGCCACGCGTGTTCCTGATTGACCAACCCGGTGCCGTGCAGGCCAATATCGTGGCTGCCAAGTTGTTGCCTTCCAGTGCCGATGCCAAAAGCATCCAGTACGACATGGCGAACATGGTGATTGGTGGTGATTTCACCGCCCGCTTGAACATGAATCTGCGCGAAGACAAGCATTGGTCATACGGTGCGCGCAGTGGCGCTGGTGGTGCCTTGGGGCAGCGCCTGTGGACAGCTGCAGCGCCAGTGCAAATCGACAAAACCGCAGAATCACTGGCAGAGATGCAGCGTGAAATCAGCGAATACGCCAGCGGCAAGCGTCCAGCCAGCACAGAGGAAGTGGAAGGCATGGAAAAAATCATGACGCTGAGCCTGCCGGGTGCTTATGAAACGGCGTCTGCGGTTATGAGCACCATTGCCAGCAATGTGCTGTATGGCCGCCCCGATGACTACGTGTTCCAGCGCAAGGCAGAAATCGAAGCGATGACGGCAGAACAAGTCAACGCCGCCGCCAAGGTGCTGAACCCAGAAGAACTCACCTGGGTGATCGTGGGTGATCTGAAACAGACCGAAGCACCGGTGCGTGCCCTGAACGTGGGTGACATCACCATATTGGACAGCGACGGCAAGCCGGTGACCGGCAAGTAATGACCCACGGAAGTGTGCATGGCATGGCGTCAGCGATGTCATGCGCATCCTCTGGCTAAAGAAAGGTTCATCTTTATACTGACAATGCCGCCCACACTGGGCGGCAATCGTCTGATTGGAAGCGAACAAATGATGAAGCAAGTCGTGGTTATGCTGGTGGCTGTGGGGTTGTCGGGGTGTGCGTTCGTCAAAATGGCGCCTGGCGCAAAACAAGTGCGCGTATTGGCGTCAGCACCGTCGGGCTGTGAAAAACGTGGTGAAGTGGAAGTGTCCATCACCCATCGCGTCGGTTTTTATGAGCGCAGCTCAACACGGGTGCGCGACGAACTGGAAACACTGGCGCGCAACGAAGCCCCGGGGCTGAGTGCCAACCGGATCAGCCCACTGGGTGAGCCAAATGATGGTAGCCAGCGCTGGGCCATGTGGCGTTGCTCTTGAGCATGTACGCCTGAAAGAAAGCAACAAGTTTCGTGGAAATTGCTGATTTTCGGCGAATTAGCGCGGAAAGAGGTATCCTAGGCGGTTCCCGACACGGAGAGGCCGTGTCTGATCTGAGAATCCGCCATGCTGTTTCAACATGTTGCCATTGCCGGTTTAGCGCATATCGACGCCCCGCGTCGTCTGACATCCGATGAAATCAACGCACGCCTGAAGCCCACATTGGATCGCTTGGGCATCAAGATTGACGTGCTGGGTGATATTGCCGGCGTGCATGAACGCCGCTTATGGGATGGCGATATTCAGGCGTCTGATGCAGCCACTCTGGCAGGTGTGAAAGCCTTGGCGGATGCTGGTATTGAGCCAGATCGCGTGGGTTTGCTGGTGAATACCTCGGTCAGCCGTGATTATCTGGAACCCTCCACGGCTTCCATTGTCAGCGGCAACCTGGGTCTGCCGGATACCTGCCAGAACTTTGATGTGGCCAATGCCTGCCTGGCGTTCATCAATGGCATGGATATCGCCAGCCGCATGATTGAACGTGGCGAAATTGAGTATGCGCTGGTGGTGGATGGTGAAACCGCCAACCTGGCATATGAAAAAACACTGGAGCGCATGACCCGCGCTGACGTGACGGAAGAAGATTTCAAGAACGAATTGGCCACCCTGACCTTGGGCTCAGGTGCAGCGGCGATGGTACTGGCGCGTTCAGAACTTGCCCCCGGCGCTCCGCGCTACAAAGGTGGTGTGACCCGTGCCGCTACCGAATGGAACAAGCTATGCCGTGGCAACCTCGACGGCATGATCACCGATACCCGCTTGCTGCTGATCGAAGGCGTGAAGTTGGCTTCCAAGACCTTTGAAGTGGCCAAGCAGAAGTTGGGCTGGGTGGCTTCGGAGCTGGACGAATTCGTGATTCACCAAGTCAGCAAGGTGCACACCGCTGCCTTCACCAAGGCCATGGGCATTGACCCGAAGAAGGTCATGACCATCTTCGGCGAACACGGCAATATCGGTCCCGCATCGGTGCCGATTGTTCTCTCCAAGCTGCGTGAAATGGGGCGTTTGAAGAAAGGCAGCCGCGTCGCCCTGTTGGGGATTGGTTCCGGCCTGAACTGCTCGATGGCTGAGGTGGAGTGGTAAGCCGGTTACCGGGTGCGATCAAAATCTGAGCGGGTTTGGTCGGTATTAACAAGGATAATTTGATAATAAATGCCAGTTAGCTGGTCAATAAAGCAGGGTTAATTTACAATCCCGGCATGGCCCGGCCTGATCGCTCTTTCGAAATTGAAGCTGCCCTGCTGCGCGCGGTGGGAGAGCATCCTCGTGATCTGGTCAGTATGGTGGCGGCACAGCTTGGACTGTCTCGCCAGCGGGTACACCAGCGGGTGCAGGTTTTGGTTGTCGGCGGATATCTGATCAAAGAAGGCACCACGCGGCCGATGTACACGCTGGGAGCGAACCGGCGATTCCGACAGACCTACCCGCGCGCCAATCTTGCCGAAGATCGCGTCTGGTACGTGGATCTGCAGCCGCTGCTGGTGAACCTGCCGCGCAACGTGCTCGATATTGCCCAGCACGGTGTTACCGAAATGGTCAATAACGCGGTGGATCATTCCGAAGCCACCGGCGTGACGCTCGCCATGGAGTGCAGCCACGGACAGCTGCAGCTGGATGTCATTGATGACGGCATCGGCATTTTCCGCAAAATTTCGCGCGCGTTGGCGCTGCCGGACGAACGTTTGGCTCTGCTGGAGCTGTCGAAAGGCAAACTGACCACCGACCCGCAGCGGCACAGCGGCGAAGGCATTTTCTTTACCTCGCGCATGTTTGATGCGTTCCGGATCGTTTCGGGTGGGCTGGTGTTTGATCACGATGCCAGCTTTGATCTTGATCTTCTGGATGAAACAAGAGAGCTTCGCGGCACACACGTGCAGATGGCGCTGGCAATCACGTCACCACGTGCGGTGGCTGACGTGTTCGCCGAGTATTCCAGCGGCCCGGACGAATACAGCTTTGCACGAACGGTTGTGCCCGTGCGGTTGGCAAAAGTGGGCGATGAGCAGCTGATCTCCCGCTCGCAGGCCAAGCGACTGCTACAGCGGGTGGAGCGGTTCCGTCACGTGGTGCTGGATTTTGCCGACGTGGGCAGCATCGGGCAGGCATTCGCGGATGAAATTTTCCGCGTGTTTGCCAACACCCATCCAGAGGTTGAGCTGATCGCGATCCACGCCGTACCGGAAGTGCAGCAAATGATTCGCCGTGCCGAAGTGCTGCGTGACGAACAAAATGGACAGCTGCCGCTGCTGTCCTGAGCATTGTCGCCGCAGTCTGAACTGCTCGATGGCTGAGGTGGAGGGGTAATCCATTCCGCGACAGTGTTGTTGCCTCCCTCTAGCTTTATAGGGGAAAAGGCTTTAATTCTCGAATTGGCGTATTTTTATTCTTAAATAAGCGCGAATAATTCGAGAATCCTGCAGTGGCTCGGCCAGACCGATCCCCGGAAATTGACGTCGCTCTGCTGCGTGTCGTGGCGTCGCATGCTTCCCAAGGCACCCGGCAAACAACGGATCTCACTCTTCTCCCCGCACGCGGGGAGAAGATGGCGCGCAGCGCCAGATGAGGGGCACACATCCGCATCTTGTTGATATGCTTTCAAGGTACCCGCCCACAGGCGTTTGCGACACGCCGCAAGTACGTCCATGTAGGCTAAGCGGCGGCATCCCTGCCGTCGATTGTCGCTCTCTGACACCATTACTTGGCACAATGAAGGGAAGACGCATGGCGTTTTGTTTTCCTGAAATTCCCCGCGACGGAGCGCAGCCGCAGTGAGTCCAGACATCGACACCACTATCGACAACCACGCCGACGCCTTCATTGCCCAGTGGCAAGGCGTCACCGCCAGCGAGCTGGCAACGTCGCAAAGTTTCCTGATTGGCCTGTGTGAATTGCTGGAGGTGCCGCGCCCGCACCCCACGCCCGAGCAGGACTACATGTTCGAGCGCCCGCTGACGTTTCACCACGCCGACGGCAACACCAGCTCTGGGCGCGTGGACCTGTACCGACGCGGTGCGTTCGTGCTGGAGTCGAAAAAGGTCAAGGCCGGCGTGCATACGAAGGGGTTTGACGAAGCCCTGCTGCGCGCGCATGCGCAGGCGCAGAACTATGCCCGCGCCCTGCCCGCAGAGGAAGGCAGGCCGCCGTTCCTGATCGTGGTGGACGTGGGCAACCGGATCGAGCTGTATTCCGAATTCAGCCGCAGCGGCGGCAGCTATGTGCCGTTTCCGGACCCGCGCAGCCACCGCATCGCGCTGGACGACCTGAGCAAGCCTGCGATTCGCGAGCGCCTGCGCAAGGTCTGGCTAGACCCGCTGGCGTTAGACCCCAGCCGCGAATCGGCCCGCGTGACCCGCCAAATCGCCGCGCGCTTGGCCGCGTTGGCCAAGTCGCTGGAGCAGGCCCGTCACGCCCCCGAAGCAGTGGCGCAGTTCTTGATGCGCTGCCTGTTCACCATGTTTGCCGAAGACGTGCGCCTGTTGCCGGAAGACAGCTTCCGCAACCTGCTACAACAGCACCGCGAGTGCCCCGACGTGGCCATGCGCATGCTGGCGCAGCTGTGGCGCGACATGGACGGCGGCGGCTTCTCGGCGGTGTTGGCCACCGACGTGCTGCAGTTCAACGGCAAGCTATTCAAACAGCCAGACACGCTGCCGCTGGATACCGTGCAAATCGACTTGCTGATCGAAGCGGCGCGCGCCGACTGGCGGTTTGTTGAACCTGCCATTTTCGGCACCCTGCTGGAACGCGCACTGGATCCGGAAGAACGCCACAAACTGGGCGCGCACTACACCCCGCGCGCCTACGTTGAGCGGCTGGTGCTGCCCACCGTGATCGAGCCGCTGCGCAAGCAGTGGAGCGAAGCGCAGGCCGCTGCGATGACGCTGGCAGCCGAAGGCAAGGAGCGCGACGCCATTGATGCGTTGCTGCGCTTCCACCACCAACTGTGCAACGTGCGCGTGTTGGACCCCGCCTGCGGCAGCGGCAATTTTCTGTACGTCACGCTAGAGCATTTGAAGCGTTTGGAAGGGGAAGTGCTGGGCGCGCTGGACGACCTGGGCCATCGCCAGACCGGGCTGGCGCTGGGCGGTGAGCGCGCCGACGCGCAGGCCGGCGAAACCGTGGATCCGCACAACCTGCTGGGCATCGAACTGAACCCGCGCGCGGCGGCGATTGCCGAAGTGGTGCTGTGGATCGGCTACCTGCAATGGCACTTCCGCACCCGCGGCGACGTGCGCCCGCCGGTGCCGGTGGTGCGCGATTTCCGCAACATCGAGAACCGCGACGCGGTGCTGGCGTATGACCGGGTGGAATACGTGACCGACGCCAACGGCGTACCGGTCACGCGCTGGGACGGCGAGACGATGAAGCCCTCGCCCGTCACCGGCGAGCAGATCCCCGACGAGTCCGCGCGCAAGCCCATCGAGCGCTACGTGAACCCGCGCAAGGCGGCGTGGCCGGCGGCGGATTTCGTGGTGGGGAATCCGCCGTTCATCGGCAACAAGCGGATGCGCACTGCGCTGGGCGACGGCTATGTCGAAGCCCTGCGCGGCGCGTGGCAGGACGTCCCGGAGTCGGCGGATTTCGTCATGTACTGGTGGCACCACGCGGCGCAGCTGACGCGGCAGGGCATGTTGCAGCGCTTCGGTTTCATCACCACCAATTCGATCCGGCAGGCGTTCAACCGTCGCGTGCTGGAGCCGCACCTGTCCGACAAGAAGCAGCCGCTGTCGCTGGTGTTCGCCATTCCCGATCATCCGTGGGTGGATACGGCGGACGGCGCAGCGGTGCGGATTGCGATGACGGTGGCAACGTCCGGCAATCAGGGCGCTACGTTGCGCGAAGTCGTTGGCGAACATGAGGGTGCGGAGGAAATCGAAGTCACATTGCATGAGAAGCGAGGTGCGATGTTCGCTGACCTCAAAGTGGGCGCGGACGTGGCGGGCGCCCAGCCGCTTAGGGCCAATAGCACGATCAGCAATCGGGGAGTAATCCCGCACGGAGAAGGCTTCATCGTGAGTCACGGTGAAGCTGCGCGGCTCGGGTTGGGGAGCGTCCCGGATGTGGACAAGCACATCCGACCGTATCGCAACGGGCGCGACATTTCTCAAACAAGTCGTGACGTTATGGTGATCGACCTGCTTGGCCTTACGGCTGATGAAGTACGCAGCCGATTCCCAGAGATCTTCCAGCACCTGCTGGAGCGAGTTAAGCCAGAGCGTGAAGAAAACAAGCGCGCATCTGTCCGGGACAAGTGGTGGCTCTTTGCGGAGCCTCGAAAAGTCATGCGGCGAGCGCACGAAGGTCTGGCCAAGTACATCGCCACGATTCAGACCGCCAAGCACCGCTTCTTCACCTTCCTTGACGCGGAGATTCTTCCCGACGACAAGTTGATCGCCATTGCCTCGGACGATGCGACAGTTCTGGGCACCCTGTCCTCGGAGGTACATGTCGTCTGGGCGTTGGCGGCTGGGTCCCGGCTTGGAGTCGGTAATGATCCGGTTTACAACAAGTCCACCTGTTTCGAATGCTTCCCCTTCCCAGACCTCCACGCCGCCGACAAATTCGCCGGCCCGATCACCTACGCCCTTGAAGACGAGCACGGTCGCCCGGGCGAGTGCAGCACCATCGGCGAATATCCCTCCGACTGCATCCGCAACCTCGCCGAACAACTCGACGCCCACCGCAAGCGCCAGCAGGCCGCGCACCCAACGCTGACCCTGACCGGCATGTACAACGTGCTGGACAAACTCCGCAGTGGCGAGGCGCTCACCCCCAAAGAGCGCACGATCCACGAGCAAGGTTTAGTGTCGGTGCTGCGCCAGCTGCACGACGAACTGGACGCCGCCGTACTGGCCGCCTACGGTTGGAGCGACCTGCTGTCGCTGCTGCGTGTGGCGCATGGCAACGACGCAACAGCGCCCCTCACCCCAACCCTCTCCCCCGTTGGCGGGGGAGAGGGGGTAGAAGGCACTGCAATATCTGTGGGTTCCGTTGGCGGGGGAGAGGGGGCAGCAATCACCGCCAAGCGTGCTTTCGATGAGGCCGTCCTTGAACGGTTGGTGGCGCTGAACGCCGAACGCGCTGCCGAGGAAGCGCGTGGCCAAATCCGCTGGCTGCGCCCGGACTTCCAAAACCCAAGCGCTGCCACCACGCCCGAGCAGACCACGCTGAACACCGCTGGCGGCGACGACGAAGCAATCGCCGCTACGCCCGTCACCAGCAAGCCCGTCCCCTGGCCCAAGGACACCGTGGAGCAAGTGCGCGCCGTGGCCGATCTGTTGGCCGCCAGCCCCGCGCCGCTGACCGTGGAGCAAATCGCCGAACACTTCAGCGCACGCGGGCCGTGGAAAAAGCGCCTGCCGCCGCTGCTCGACATGCTGGTGGCGCTGGGCCGCGCTGAACTGCGCAGCGACGGTAGCTATGAGGCAGGGCGTTAAGGCGGAGGGTACTGCTCAGGTCAATGCAGCAATGCGGTTACGGCCTTGGTCTTTGGCGAGATAAAGCGCACGGTCGGCACGCGCGAAAAGAGAATGGAAGGTGGTGTCGTGTGCGTGCATGGTGGCGACCCCCAAGCTGGCGCTGACGCGTAGTTCCGGGTGGTTGGGTGCCAGTGCGCTGCATTCGCACAGTTTGCGCAGGCGTTCGGCAATTGTGCAGGCTTCGGTGAGGTCGGTTTCGGGAAGCAGGATGCAAAACTCTTCGCCACCAGTTCGGGCAAAAAGATCAGACTCACGCAGTGTGGCTTGGCAGCACAGGCTGAGTTGTTGCAGAACGCTGTCGCCGGTGATGTGGCCATAGCGATCATTCACCTGTTTGAACAGGTCAATATCAAAGGTAATCAGGCTCAACGGATGGGTGTGGCGGCGGCTGCGGACAAATTCTTGTTCGGCACGGTCCATGAAATAGCGGCGATTGGCCACGCCGGTAAGGACATCGGTTTGTGCTTGATGACGCAATTGTTCCTTGAGCGTATGCAGCTCGGTGATGTCGGTGACAAGACCAATCAATGCGGGGTTGCCATCAAACCCCGACCATGGCGTCACCACGCTCCAGTAATGGCGTTGCTGGCCTTGGGCATCGATCAGTGATTCTTCACCAGCGTAACGCTCGCCGGTTTTCAGAATATGCAGGTCTTTTTCCCAGAATGCATCGGCCACGTCTTTGGGCATTAACTCACTATCCAGGCGGCCAACGATCTCGTTGATGGGCTTGCCAAAGAGTTCTGCCAAAAAACGATTGCCATACAAAAACCGGCGGTCGCTTCCTTTCATATAAACCAGGGCTTGCACGTTTTCTAACACAGCATCCAGCAATTCCTTTTGCTTGCGTACGTGTTCTTCCAGTTTTTTCTTTTCGGTAATGTCGTGCGAAATGCCGATCATCCCGATGACCTTGCCGGCAGGGTCGCAGAGCGGTTTCTTGATGGACCAATACGTGCGCCATTCGCCGGTGGCATGGATGTAGTTGGTTTCTTCACGGGCAATGCTGATGCCCTCTTTCAGCACTTGCCGATCGGTTTCCCGCACGATGTCGTTTTCACCGATATCAACAAAGTCGGTAAACGCCTTGCCGATGATGTCAGGCAATTGAACGTTTGCGCCAAGCAGCTCTAAAACAAGGCGGTTGGCGTAGGTGTAACGGCCTTCAAGGTCGGTGGTATAAACAAACGAACCCACTTCATCCAGTAGGTATTGATAAGTAACTGCGGCAGCGGACTCGGTTGCTTCGTTTTGCATCGCTTGGAGCCTTTTTCCCATGTCACGGCAGGCACCGCGTTTGTGTTAACAAACGCGGTGTATGGGCGGAGTCTATCCCAGGCGGGCGCGTTGTGTGGACAATGCGTTCAATTTGCTTGTCCAGTCGGCTAAGCGTTGCTGTTCCTGTTCCACAACGGCTGCTGGAACCCCTGCACCAAATTTGGCCAGTTTCGCTTCGCTCTTGTCCTTTTCGCTGCTGATTTTGGCGATTTCCTTGTCCAGTCGGGCGCGTTCGGCATCCAGATCAACCAGGCCTTCCAGTGGCACAAACAGTTGCAGTTCACCCACCACAGCAGGTGCGGCAGCGGGTGGCTCACCGGTGATCGCGTCGATGCGTTCCAGTTTGCATAGAAAGCGCAGTTGCGTATTCAGGCGTGTTGCGCGTGCGGCATCGTCGGCTGTGCCACCACGCAGCAGCAGGGAAATTTGCTTGGCGGGCGAAACGCCCAGTTCACTGCGAATGCGGCGTACCGAGAAAGCCACAGCTTTCAGCCATTCAATATCGGCATCGGCGCGGGCAAAGCCACTGCTGTCGATGTCGCCCGCTTGTGGATAGCGCTGGCGCATCAAACTACCGGTATGCCCCAGTTTCGGTGCAACCGCTTGCCAGAGTTCTTCCGTAACAAAGGGAATCAGCGGGTGCAGCAGGCGCAGGAGTTGGTCGAGCACGTGCAGCAGAGTGTGGCGGGTGCTGTTGGCAGCGGCCGCGTCATCACCGTTCAGGGCGGGCTTGGCCAGTTCCACGAACCAGTCACAGACCTGATTCCAAGTGAATTCGTACAAGCATTGCGCCAGCAGGTCGAAGCGGTAGCTGGCGAAGTGTTCGGCGGCTTCACGGCTGACCCGGTCAAGCTGGCTGAGAATCCATTTTTCGGCGTCGGTGACGGGCTGCGGTGCACCGTTGAACGTGGCATCGCCGACGTTCATCAGCGCAAAGCGCGTCGCGTTCCACAGCTTGTTGCAGAAGTTCTTGTAGCCTTCGGCGCGGGCGAGATCGAACTTGATGTCGCGGCCCGGCCCGGCCAGTGCGGCCATGGTGAAGCGCAGGGCGTCGGCACCGTGGGCATTGATGCCGTTCGGGTAGTCCTTGCGGGTGTCTTTCTCGATCTTTTCGGCCATCTTCGGCTGCATTAGCCCGGAGGTGCGCTTGGCCACCAGTGCGTCGGCGCTGATGCCGTCGATGATGTCGATGGGGTCAAGCACATTGCCCTTCGATTTCGACATCTTCTGGCCGTTCTTGTCGCGCACTAGCCCGGTGATGTAAACGTCGTGGAACGGCACTTGGCCGGTGAAGTGGTCGGTCATCATCACCATTCGGGCAACCCAGAAAAAGATGATGTCGAAGCCCGTCACCAGCACGTTCGACGGCATATGCTGCGCGTAGCCGCGCTGCGCCATCGCCGCTTCGTCTGGCCAGCCCAGCGTGCTGAACGGGAACATGGCGGAGGAGAACCAGGTTTCCAGCACGTCAGCGTCTTGCCGCAGCGGTATATCGCCAAGGCCATGCGTGGCGCGTACTTCGGCTTCGCTGCGGCCCACATACACCTTGCCAGCATCGTCAAACCATGCCGGAATGCGATGCCCCCACCAGAGCTGGCGGCTGATGCACCAATCCTGGATGTTTTCCATCCAGTGGCGGTAGGTGTTGATCCAGTTCGGCGGCACGAACTTCACGCTGCCCGGCTTTTCATCAGTACCTTCAACCAGTTCCAGCCCGCGCTTGCCTAGGGTGTCCATCTTCACGAACCACTGATCGGTCAGATACGGTTCGATCACCTGGCCACTGCGATCACCGCGTGGCACCTGCAATTTGTGCGGCTTGATTTCAACCAGCAGTTCGGCAGTTTCAAGATCGGCCACTATGACTTTGCGTGCGTCGAAGCGATCAAGGCCGCGGTATTTTTCCGCGATGTCGTCACGGTCGGACAGCACCTTGGCGTCCGGCGTGAAGATATTGATCAGCGGCAGCGAATGGCGCTGCCCCACTGCGTAGTCGTTGAAGTCATGCGCGGGGGTGACTTTCACCACGCCGGTGCCGAAAGCGCGATCCACGTAGTCGTCGGTGATAACGGGGATGCGGCGGCCGGTCAGCGGCAAATCCACAAACTTGCCGTGCAGCGCCAGATAGCGTGGGTCGTCCGGGTGCACCATCACGGCGGTATCGCCCAGCATGGTTTCCGGGCGGGTCGTGGCCACGATCACGTAGTTGCGGGTTTCGCGCAGAGTCTCGTTGCCATCGGCGTCCACTTCCACGTGCGCGTAGCTGGCGCCGTCGGCCAGCGGGTAGCGGATCGACCACATATGGCCGTTTTCTTCCTCGCTGACCACTTCCAGATCGGAGATTGCGGTTTTCAGCACCGGGTCCCAGTTCACCAGTCGCTGGCCGCGATAGATCAGCCCTTCTTCATGCAGGCGCACGAAAGCTTCGGTGATCGCCTTCGATGGCATTGGATCCATGGTGAACACGCTGCGCGACCAGTCCCCCGATGTGCCAAGGCGGCGCATCTGGCGTTCAATGGTGTCGCCGCTGTGCTGCTTCCATTCCCATACTTTCTCGATGAATTTCTCGCGCCCCAGCGTGTCGCGGGTTTCGCCCTTGCCCTCGATGGCGAGATTGCGCGACACCACCATTTCAGTGGCAATGCCAGCGTGGTCGGTGCCCATCTGCCATAAGGTGCGGTAGCCGCGCATGCGGTGGTAGCGCACCAGTGCGTCCATCAGCGTGTGCTGGAAGGCGTGGCCCATGTGCAAGGTGCCGGTGACGTTCGGCGGCGGCAGCAGGATGGTATAGGCCGGGCCGTTGCCCTGTGGTGTGAATGCGCCGTTGCCCTCCCATTGCTGGTACAGGCGGGTTTCGAAAGATTGCGGATTGAAGCCGGAGTCGAGGGTGGTCATGGGCGAATCACATATCAAATTTTTTCAGTTCAAATCCAAGCGACTGGTAGTGCTTCCAGCGTTCACGCAGCGGGCCGCGTGCGGCGGGGTCGGCAGGCACCACTTCCAGCACGCGATCAAAGCTGCCTTGCGGGGCGGTGTCGCGCAGGTTGATCAATAGCGGGCGCAGTGCAATATCGGTGTCAGGCGAAGCAATCAGAATCGGTGCTTCGTCCTCCTCCTCATCCTCACCGGCGATCTGGTGCGGCAGGTAATCATCGGGGTCAAACGACCACAGTAAGTCGTCAATCTCCTCGGCCTGTGTCTGGTCGCGTGCCAGGATCAGGGTAGGAAGATTGGCGGCATACGCCCGCTTCGCCAGTTCGCAGACGAGCAGCAGCGGCTGCTCGCGGAAGCGGGGTTTGTCGATCAGATAGAAGTGCGCACGTTGCACGATTTACTCTGCGCGATCCATCAGCCATTGGCTGAGCATGCCGACTGGGCGGCCAGTGGCCATTCCCATCTTGCCTTCACCATTGGCGCTACCGGCGATATCCAGATGCACCCAGCGTTGGCCGTCGGTGAAACGCGACAGGAAGCAGCCAGCAGTAATGGCGCCGGCCCAGCGGCCGCCAATGTTGTAAACGTCGGCAAACGCCGAATCCAGCATCGGCTGATATTCGTCCCACAGCGGCAGCTGCCAGCCACGGTCGAACACGGTTTCACCGGCATCCAGAATCTCGCGTGCCAGATCGTGGTTGGTTTTGGTCATCACGCCCGTGGCATGTTTGCCCAGCGCCACCATGCAGGCACCAGTGAGTGTGGCCACGTCCACCAATGCGGCAGGTTCAAAACGCTGCGCATAGGTCAGTGCATCACACAGAATCAGGCGGCCTTCGGCGTCGGTATTGCCCACTTCAATGGTTTTGCCGGACATGCTGGTGATGACATCGGAGGGGCGGTAGCTATTGCCGTCGATGGCGTTTTCCACGGCGGCGGCAATGCACACCAGATTGATTGGCAGGCGCATGCCAACGGCAGCAACAAACGTCCCCAGCACGCTGCCGGCACCAAGCATGTCGTACTTCATTTCCTCGATGCCGCCCTGGGTCTTCAGGTTGACGCCGCCGGTATCGAAGGTGATGCCCTTGCCCACCAGCACGTAGGGTTTGGCATCGCCGCCGCCATTCCACTTCAGCACAATCAGGCGTGGACGTTGTGCGCTGCCGCGTGCCACGGCCAGCAATGAGCCCATGCCCAGTGCTTCCATAGCGGCATCATCCAGTACTTCACATTCCGCACCACTGTTGCGTGCGGCGAAATCCTGGGCTTGTTGCGCCAAGTATTCCGGGTTGCAGATATTGGGTGGCAGATTGCCCAGTTCGCGGGTGAACTGCACGCCGGAGGCGATGGCAACACCTTGCATCAGCGCGTTGGCATCTTCACCCAGCACTTGCAGGTGGCTCAGGCCTTTTTCATTGCGCTTCTTGTTTTTCTCACCCAGGGTGGCGAGATAACGGTAGCAGGCGTGGTCGGAAACAATCACTGCTTGGCGGATATTCCAGGCGGCATCGCGGCCTTTAACCGACACTTCTGTCAGGGTGAACAGGGCGCTGGCAATCGCGCCGGTTTTCAGCGCACGTGCGGTATCGGCAACGGCTTTCAGGTATTGCGGTACGGCAAACTTGCTGGTGTCACCCAGGCCAATCAGCAGCACGCGTGATGCCGTGATATTGGGAAGATCATGCAGCAGCGTTGTTTTGCCGGGTTTTCCGGAAATATCACCACGCGCTACCAAAGCGGCAATGCGGCCTTCGCAGGCTGCGTCCAGTGCTTGCGCAGAAGGGGTCAGGCTGCCATCGGCAAAGAGTCCGACGATGACGCAGTCAACGGCTGCGGCGACAGGAGAAACGGAGTTCAGGGTAAATTCGAGGCTCATTAAACAAAGTATCCGTGCTGGATGTCCGATAAACGGACTGATACCCAAAGGCGTATGCCAACGGGCAGGATGACGACAGTCGCTTACAATGCGCGGCTACGTTTATGCAGCGCGCGAACTTTTCATTCTAAAGCAACCAGACCCTGATGCCTAAGTTGGACCGCTACCTTTGTGCCGAATTTGCCCGCGCCGTGCTGGCAACAATGGTTGTGCTGGGGATGGTGAGTCTGGGTGGGGTATTTGCGGATTTGATCGGTGAAATGGCGCGAGGCAAGGTGCCGCCTGTCTTGCTGCTATCGCAATTGGGGCTGCGTTTGCTGGGCTATTTGCCGCTGATTCTTCCTCTGGCGCTGCTGTTGGGGTTGCTGCTGGCGATTGGGCGGTTGTATCGCGATTCAGAAATGCATGTGCTGCATGCGCTTGGGGTCAATCCACGGCGCATGTTGCGCCCTCTTCTTGGGGTGACATTGCCGGTGTTGCTCTTGATTTCGGTGTGTTCGCTGTGGCTTGGCCCGTGGGCCAATCAGTTGGCGCAGGCCATGGTGGTGGAGGCTAACCGCAATCTTCTGGTGGCGGGGCTTGAACCTGGACGCTTCACCCCGCTGGCAAATGGTGGCGTGGCTTATGCGGGCGAGATGTCGAGCGATGGGATGCATTTGGCGCGTATTTTTATTTTCCGTGAACGTGATGCCCGCATGGATGTGGTGACAGCCAGCCATGGCGAGCTGTACCGCGACCAAGGCGCGCGCGTGCTGGCGCTACAAAATGGGTTCCGCGTGGAAGGGCCGGCGGCAGGCGAAGCATTGGATTACCGATTGATGCGTTATGTGCGGAATGAGATTCTGCTGCCTGCGCCGGATGAGCGCCGTCCCAGTGATGTGATGGAAGCCAAGACAACTGTGGCGTTATTGCAGGAACCCGGTGCAGAAGCAGTGGCGGAATTACACTGGCGTATTGCCCCGCCATTGCTGGCACTGGCATTTGCATTTCTGGCTGTGCCGATGGGACGCAGTTCACCACGGCAATCGCGTCACGCTGCGATGCTGTTGGCATTTCTGGCGTATTTGGTGAGTATTTTTCTGCTGATGATTGGGACGCAATGGTTGGCAGCAGGCAAGCTGCCCATCGCGCTTGGGCTGTGGTGGTTGGTGCTTCCGCTGCTGGGTTTGAGTGTTTGGTTGTATGCGCGTGACGGGCGCATTGCACGGGTGTGGTGGCGTCGATGAAGCGCTGGCCACGGTTACACGATAGCTATCTGGCACGCTCGGTTGTTTTCAGCGTGTTGGCAACCTGGGGCGTTTTGCTGGGGCTGGATGTCGTTTTGGCGTTTGCCAGCGAAATCAGCAATGTCGGTAAAGGTGCTTACACCGTTAACCATGCCATCGCAGTGACCGGGCTGAGCATCCCGTGGCGGCTATATACCCTGTTTCCTACTGCGGCGGTCATTGGCGCACTGTTAGGGTTAGGTCAGCTGGCAGCTTCTTCGGAATTAACCGCGCTGCGTGCGTTGGGGTTATCACGGCGACGGCTGAGTGTGTCGGTGGCGCTGTCCCTCTTGTTGCTGACCGGGCTCATGATGGTCAATGGCGAAACCTTGGCGCCATGGGGTGAGGAGCGTGCGCAGACCATTCGTTCGGTACGTAATGCCGATATGGTGGTGTCCAAATACAACGGCTTGTGGGCGCGTGAGGGCGGCATGTTTCTGAATGCTGGCAGTGGCGAGCAGAAACAGCGTGGGGATGACCGCTGGCTGGAATTGCGCGGCGTACGTCTGTTTCAGTTTGAAGACGATGGCCGGTTGCAGTCGATTGCGCATGTTGATGTGGCCGAACACCGCCCTGGTGGCTGGTTGCTGCGTGGTGTTGAGCGCACAACCTTTCAGAAAAATACGGTAACGCGGACGCGTATCGAAGAAGAACAGTGGGCATCGAAACTGGATGAAACGGCGCTTGCCGCCAATGTCACCAAGCCACGGTATATGGGCAGTAACGAATTAAGCGCCAGTATTGAATACCGCAAGCGGAATGCACTTGAATCAGGAGATTTGGAAGAAGTGTATTGGGGGCGCTGGTTTTATCCCCTGAATGTGCTGGCGCTGTGTCTGGCGGCAGTGCCGTTTGCGTTTGGCTCGTTGCGCAGTGGCGGTTACGGCAAGCGGGTGTTCATCGGTATCGTATTTGCGCTGGCGTTTTATCTGCTACAGCGCATCTCCACGCAGGTTGCGGGTGTGTTTCATCTCGACTTCCGGATTGCGTATGCATTGCCGCCACTGACCATGCTGATGGTGTCGTATTTGATGTTCCACAAGCGTAGTAGTTAGCGGCAGCGGCCAGACGCTATTTCGGCAGTCGTTGCAGGCGTGTGCCGCTGGCGCGGTCATGCCAGGTCAGTCCCTGGCGATCCACCCACGCCCAGAGAAACCCGAGGCCGATGGCAAATAAAGAGAGCGAGGCAACTGCATAGCGCAGCCAGAGGGCGCGTGTTGTGGGGGGGGCGCCTTGGCTGTCGCTGACGGTGAGTCGCCAAGGGCGCATTCCCAGTGTCTGCCCGCCGCGTTTCCAGCTGGAGACAGCGTACAGCCCAGCGGTCAGCCAACAGCATAGCCAAAGCAGCCATTGCAACAGGCTGAAAGGTGCAATGTTTTCATGCACGGCATGTTGGCCGAGGTAGGTATAGGCAAGGGTAAAGACGGTGGAAATCAGCATCCACAAGGCGACAACAGGCAGTGCGTCATAAATCAGGGCAAGCAAGCGCCAACCAAGCAGGGCGGGGGAGCGTGAGGGTGATGACATGGCATCAGGATACGGCATTCTTGCTGCACTACGGGTAGGACTACGGGTAGGCTAGGCGGCATGACAAAAACCGCCAACTTGCGCCAGATGGCACATCAGCTTCCGCCAATGCCAGCGGAAGACGAGGCGCTGGTGGACCGTTTTCTCGATGCATTATGGGCAGAGCATGGGCTGGCGAAAGCCACGTTAGCCTCCTATCGCAGTGATTTGCAGGTACTGGCGCGTTGGCTGCAAGCACAGGGGCGTTCAACCCTGTTGTTGGTGTCGCAGTCGGATGTATTCGATTTTCTGGCGATGCGCGCAACGCAGGGCTATAGCGCCAGAAGTACGGCGCGCTTGCTGTCGTGTCTGCGTGCATTTTTTGCACATGCGCGGCGTGTCGGCTGGCGTCAGGATGACCCAGTTGCTTTGCTGCGGCTTCCCACCTTGCCCAAATTGCTGCCGAAAGCATTATCCGAGGGGCAGATTGTTGCGTTGTTGAATGCCCCCGATGTGACCGATGTGCAAGGTCTGCGCGATCGCGCCATGCTGGAATTGATGTATGCCTGCGGGCTGCGGGTGAGTGAGCTGGTGGGGCTTCCTGCCACTGCGGTCAATCTGCGCCAAGGTGTATTGCGTGTGACAGGCAAAGGCAGCAAAGAGCGCTTGGTGCCGTTGGGGGAAGAATCACAGCACTGGCTTGAGCGCTATCTGCACGAAGCCCGCAGCCTGTTGTTGGCAGGGCAACGCGATGTGGCGGGTACGGCTCTGCTTTTCATACAGGCAGGTGGTGGTTTGAGCCGGCAATATTTCTGGACGCTGGTGAAACGCTATGCGGTATTGGCGGGTATTGAGCCTGCGGCTGTCAGCCCGCATGGGTTGCGGCACAGCTTTGCGACGCATCTGCTCAACCATGGTGCAGATTTACGCGCATTACAGATGTTGTTGGGGCATAGCTCGTTATCCACAACCCAAATCTATACCTTGGTGGCGCGTGATCGTTTGCGTCATTTGCATGCCAAGCATCATCCGCGCGCCTGATGCGTTGGGTGGGCGTGCCGAATACGCGGGTTCATGCAAGACGTGCGAAAATGCCGCTTCACTATTTGATTTCCGCTTGGCATATCACGCAAATGTGCCGGCACATGGAGAGTTCATGAAACGCTTTACTCTTTTTGCTGTGGCTCTGTTTAGTTTCAGTTTGTCGGCATGTGCCCAGCCGGTCAGTGGTACACAGGCCAACGCAGCGGCATTGCCAGCACCGCAAGATCTCTCGGTCAAAGAACCGGTGTTTGCCAGCGGCTCACCAGAAGCGCGTATTCGTGAAGCATTGAAATCGCTGGATTCACGCATTCAGGTGGAAAGCATCCAGCCAGCACCGATGCCGGGGTTTCGTTTGGTGATTGCCGGTGGGCAAGTGCTGCTGGTCAGTGAAGATGGCCGCTATTTGCTGCAGGGTGAATTTTTGGATCTGGTCAGCCGCAAAAATCTCAGCGAAGACGCCATGGCCAAGGTGCGTCAGGAGGTTTTGGCAAAACTGCCGGAAGCAGACCGCATTGTGTTTGCACCCAATGGCACGCCAAAGCATACGGTGGTGGTGCTTACCGACGTGGAGTGTGGGTATTGCCGCAAATTGCATCAGGACATCGCCCAGTACAACCGCTTGGGGATTCGTGTGGAATATCTGGCATACCCGCGTGCGGGTCTGGCCAGTGAGGACTACCGCAAGATGGTGGCAGTGTGGTGCGCGCCCGATCGGAAGAAGGCATTGACCGATGCGAAAAATGGCCGCCCGGTACCGATGCGGACCTGTGGCAGCACGCCCGTGGATATGCATTTTCATGCGGGACAGCGCATGGGGCTGACCGGCACACCCATGATCTTGAATGAAAACGGGCAGCAACTCGGCGGTTATTTGCCACCGGATGCCCTGTTACAACGCTTGGATGCTTTGGCTGCTGAATCCAAAAAAGCCGGTTGAGGCGCTTTTTTAGACCTGTTGCAGGCGGCTCGGCTACAATGGAAGGCCGTCCCTACTATTGCTAACGGACATGATCGTCCTTGAGGGTGTTTCCGCCCTATCGGCATTTCGCCACGACCGCCTGCAAACCCGCCTCCAGTTGATAGCGCCAAACTTGCGTATTGCAGGGACATGGCATAGCTACTGGATTGATCCCGAAGCCGGCAGTACGCCGGATATCGCCACACTGTGTCGGATTTTGCAGGCAAGTGAACACAGTGCGCCGGTAACCCCAGGGGCGCTTGTTCGCTTCGTGGTGCCACGGCTGGGCACATTGTCGCCCTGGGCCAGTAAGTCCACCGAGCTGTTGCGTGGTGCTGGCTTGCCGGTTAAGCGCGTTGAGCGCGGCATGCGCATCGACCTGACCGGCTGGCCAGAGGATGTCGCCACGCAGGCTGCGCTTGCCAAGCAATTGTTCGACCCCATGACGCAGTCGTTGCTGGAGAGTCGCGATGCTGGTGCTGCGCTGTTTACCGCGCAACCTGCAGGTGATGTGGAGGTGATTCCGCTGGCGCAGCTTGAAGCTGCCAATGCACGGCTTGGTTTGGCATTGGCGGACGATGAAATCGACTATCTGCGCGAGCGTTATGGCGAGCTTGGGCGTGATCCGCACGATGTTGAGCTGATGATGTTTGCGCAGGCCAACTCCGAGCATTGCCGCCACAAGATTTTTAATGCCAGTTGGACGATCAACGGGCAGGTGCAGCCAGTCTCGTTGTTCAAGATGATCAAGAACACGCAGGCACAAACCCCTGAGCATGTCTTGTCGGCGTATAGCGATAATGCCGCAGTGGTGGAAGGCTATGCCGCATCTCGCTGGCGCCCTGACCCACAGACGCAGCATTACCGCAGCGAACCTGTGGCCGACTCAGCGTTCTGCATCAAAGTGGAAACCCATAACCACCCGACTGCCATCGCGCCTTTCCCGGGTGCTTCTACCGGTGCTGGTGGTGAAATCCGTGATGAAGGCGCTACCGGCCGTGGTGGTCGCCCGAAGGCAGGGTTGTGCGGTTTTAGTGTGTCGCATTTGCGGATTCCCGGGCTGGCACAGCCGTGGGAACGCCTGGCTGATCTTCCGGAGCGCACGCTGAACCCGCGCATGGCGTCGGCATTTGAAATCATGCGCGATGCCCCGCTGGGGGCTGCTGCCTTCAATAATGAATTTGGCCGACCGAATCTGACTGGGTATTTCCGCAGTTTCGAGTTGCATGAAGCGGAGGGGCTGACCCGCGCTTACGACAAACCCATCATGCTGGCAGGTGGCTTGGGTGCCATGGATCGTGGGCAGGTGAACAAGCTGCGCTTGTCACCCGGCGATGCCGTCGTGGTATTGGGTGGTCCGGCCATGTTGATTGGTCTTGGGGGTGGTGCCGCCAGTTCTGTTGCTTCGGGTGAGTCGGCAGAGGATTTGGATTTTGCTTCGGTGCAGCGCGACAACCCGGAAATGGAACGGCGTGCGCAGGAAGTGATTGATCGCTGCGTTGCGCAAGCGCAGGACAATCCCATTTTGTGTATCCACGACGTGGGTGCAGGCGGGTTGTCGAATGCGATTCCCGAGCTGCTGCATGACTCTGGCGTTGGCGGTGATATCGACCTTGGCAGCGTGCCGAAAGACGACCCCTCATTGTCCCCAATGCAGCTTTGGTGCAACGAATCACAGGAGCGCTATGTATTGGGTGTGGCGCAATCACGGTTAGCGGATTTCGCCGCGCTGTGCGCCCGCGAGCGTTGTCCATTTGCGGTGGTTGGTGTGGCAACAGCAGCAGAACATTTGCGCGTGGGTTATGCCGGGCATCCGCCAGCAATTGATTTGCCGATGGACGTGCTGTTTGGCAAAGCGCCCAAAATGCACCGTGATACGGCGCATCCGGCACCTCCATGCTGGCCGCAAACCGAAACCGATACGCTGAACCTGCAGGATGCTGGCTTGCGTGTGCTGGCGCATCCAACGGTGGCGGCAAAGTCCTTCCTGATCAATATCGGTGACCGCTTTGTGGGTGGTCTGACTGCACGCGATCAAATGGTCGGGCCATGGCAAGTGCCCGTGGCAGACTGCGCCATCACCTTGTCTGATTTTTCTGGGTATGCCGGCGAAGCCATGGCGATAGGTGAGCGAACACCGCTGGCCTTGCTGGATGCTGCGGCGTCAGCACGCATGGCCGTGGGTGAAGCCATCACCAATCTGATGGCGGCGCCATTGGAGGCACTCAACCGCATCAAGCTGTCTGCCAATTGGATGGCGGCGGCTGGGCATGCGGGTGAAGATGCGCGGTTGTACGATGCCGTTAAGGCGGTGGGAATGGAGCTTTGCCCCGAGCTTGAGCTGGGGATTCCCGTGGGCAAGGATTCGTTGTCCATGCAGGCGCAGTGGCAAAACGATGGTCAGACACAGAAATCGGTTTCGCCGGTTTCGCTGATCGTGTCTGCGTTTGCGCCAGTGCTGGACGTGCGCCAGCAACTCACCCCCTTGTTGCAACGCGATGTGGAGTCCGAACTCTGGCTGATTGGTTTGGGTGCTGGGCGGCAACGCATGGGCGGTTCCATCCTGTCGCAGTGTTATCCCGATGCCAATGGCGATGGCACATTGCCTGCATTCGGTGGCGATGCCCCCGATCTGGATGACCCGCAACGTCTGCGTGCCTTCTTTGAATTGATCCGTGATGCGCGTGAAGATGGTTTGCTACTGGCATATCACGATCGTTCGGATGGTGGGGTCTTTGCGGCGCTTTGCGAAATGGCGTTTGCTTCGCATCTGGGGCTGGATATTCGCCTGGATGGCTGGGGCGATGGCCGCACCGATGACCCGTTGCGCGTGCTGTTCAATGAAGAACTGGGTGCTGTGGTGCAGGTGCCTGTGGAAGAACGTGCCGCATTCGCGGATTTGGTGGCGCAGCATGGCTTGATTGAATGTGCCCAACGGATTGCCGTACCAACCACGGCGCCGCTGATCCGAATTGCCGATGCCGATGACGTGCTGGCGCAATGGCGCTGGGATGAATTGTTTGATGCATGGTGGCAAGTCACGCATGCCATGCAGAAATTGCGCGACAACCCTGATTGCGCGGATAGCGAGCGAGCAGCGGCGCGTCATTTTGCCGCCCCGGGTTTGTTGCCGCGTTTGACCTTTGATGCCGCAGAAGATGTGGCAGCACCCTTTATCGCTACGGGCAGTCGCCCGAAAGTGGCCATCCTGCGCGAGCAAGGGGTGAACAGTCAGGTGGAAACCGCGTATGCCTTCGATCGTGCCGGTTTCGACGCTTACGATGTGCATATGAGTGACTTGATTGCCGGTCGCTTCGATCTCAAGGATTTCCAAGGGATGGTGGCTTGCGGTGGCTTCAGCTATGGCGATGTGCTGGGTGCTGGGCGTGGCTGGGCAACGTCAATCCTTGAACGCCCGGCATTGCGTGCAATGTTCGAGGCCTTCTTCGCCCGCGACACCAGTTTCTCGCTAGGTATCTGCAATGGCTGCCAGATGATGGCGCAGTTGCGTGACATCATTCCCGGCACAGCGCATTGGCCAACATTCCAGCGCAATACCAGTGAGCAGTTCGAAGCCCGTCTTGCTTTGTTGGAAGTGGCGCAATCGCCTTCGATCTTCCTGCGTGGCATGGAAGGGTCGCGTATTCCCGTGGCTGTGGCACATGGCGAAGGGCGGGCGGTATTCAGTACGACGATGGATCAGTCGGCTGTTGATATCGCTGTGCGTTATGCCGAAGGTGCGCAGCAGGCCGAGTATTACCCGGCCAACCCGAACGGTTCACCCGCAGGTATTGCCGGTGTGACCAGCCGTGATGGTCGTGCCACCATTTTGATGCCGCATCCGGAACGCACCTTGCGCAGCGCCAACTTCAGCTGGGCACCCAGTGACTGGCCAGAAGACTCGCCTTGGCTGCGCATGTTCCGCAATGCGCGTGTGTGGGTGGGCTGATTGATGACAGCAGCGGCAGCGTCCTTGCCAATCGTTTTGGTGCCTGTTGACACCAACGAAGCGGCATTGGACGCATGCCTTGCTGCGCTTGATGCACATACACCTGCAGGAACGCGAGTCTGGCTTGCCGATGATGCGCAAACGGGCCCACGCGGGTTGGCGATCATAGAGCGCTGGCTTGCCAACACAGCACTGCAAGCAGCGCATACGCGGCGCGCTTCACCACTGGGAGAGGCAGCACACATACAACAGGCACTGCAGGCATGTGCTGAGGCGGATGTTGCCGTATTGGCCGCTGATACCAGTGTTACCCCAGGGTGGTTAGAGCGCTTGCAGGCTTGCTTTGCCAGCGATGCCACGATTGTTTCTGCCACGCCGTGGTGCAATGCCGGTGAGCTGGCTGCATGGCCACGGATGGGGGAGGTTGCCCCTGTGAGCCATGCCCCGGCTTTGCTTGCGGAAGCCTGTGCGGCGTTGCCAACGCATTACCCCAATCTGCCTGCGGCAGTCAGTCATGCGGTTTTACTGCGGGGAACGGCGCGTGTGGCTGCCGGTGGTGTGGATGGTGCAAGTTTTCGCTCATGGTATGCAGCACTGATTGATTTGACCTTGCGCATGGCGGGGTTGGGTGGCCGCAATGTGTTGTGCGAGAGCACTTTCGTGCTGCGCGAGAAAGAAGGCCACCCGGTTTTTGGCGACATGGATGCCCTTGCCGCCCGCTGGCCTGCATGGCATGCCAATCTGGCGCATTGCCTGATGCATGACCCCATGCATGCATTGCGCAGCACGTTGGCCAGCAATTTGACGCGTTTGCAGGCAAGGCCACCGCAGGCAGATTTGTTCGCGGGCGAGGTATGAGCCCGGGGACGCCACCGGCTAGCAAGCTGGCTCCAACAGCCATTGCAGCTGTGGTGGTGAGCTTCAATAGCGAAGAAACTATTGATGCCTGTCTCACCCGCCTGCGTGCAGGGCAGGATGTTGCCGAGATTCGTGTTGTTGATAACGCTTCCGAAGATGACACGATGGCGATCGTGCAGCGGCATGCCTTGGCCGATGCGCGTGTGCGCTTCATTGCCAATCCTGATAACCCGGGGTTTGCGGTGGCGTGTAATCAAGGCGCTGCTGCCAGTCATGCACCTTGGTTGGCGATGGTGAACCCAGACTGCTTCGTGGAAGTGCAAACACTGGCGCATCTGCGGGATGCCGCAACAACCCTGCAAGATGCGCTGGTGGGTGGTGTCTTGCGTGGCGAAGATGGTTGTTACGATGCTGCTGCGCGCCGCCGTGATCCGGTGTTTTCCGCCATGCTGCGCTCGTCAGCCGCACGGCATCTTTTCGTCAACAAGCAAGCGAACCAAGCGATACAGCCTGTCGATGCCGTGTCGGGCGCGTTGATGCTGTTGTCGAGAGAATTGTTTACACGGATTGAAGGCTTCGACCAAGGTTATCGCCTGCATGCCGAAGACCTCGATTTATGCCGACGCGTGCGCCTTGCTGGTGGCGTGGTGGCGGTGGTGAATACCGTTGAAGTGCTGCACATTCGCGGTGTGTCGTCGCGTTCCCGCCCACTCTTTGTGGAGTGGCATAAGCATCGCGGTTTGTGGCGTTATTTTCGCAAGTTTGAAGCCCAGCAATGCCCCGTTTTTATGCGTGTTCTTGTGTGGGCAATGATCTGGGGGCGGTTCCCGATTGCCCTGCTACGGGCAAAGTTGCGCTGACGTGTTACGGCGTGCTCCCGTATCTGGGGCGCACGTTGCCGTCAGCCAATCAATCAGCGATAGCGATTGATTTCATCGCGCAAGGCTTTGGCTGCTTGTGCCGCTGCTTCCGCAAATGCATCGCCGCGTGAGGCGTACAGAATGCCGCGTGAGGAATTGATCATCAGCCCGGTGCCATCGCTGGTTTTGCCGTTTTTCACCACGGCTTCCACGTCGCCGCCCTGTGCGCCCACGCCGGGAATCAGCAGCGGCATGTCACCGACGATGCCGCGAATCACGGCGAGTTCTTCCGGGAATGTTGCACCCACCACCAAGGCGCAATTGCCCGCGCTGTTCCAGTCCGTGGCAATGGTACGAGCGATGTGCTGATACAGCGGAATGCCATCGATCAGCAGCTCTTGAAAATCACGCGCCCCGGGGTTGGAGGTGTGGCAGAGAAACACACAGCCACGGTTGTTCCACGTCAAAAAAGGTTCAGCGGAATCCTTGCCCATATACGGGTTAAGAGTGACGGCATCGGCACCAAAACGCTCGAAGGCTTCTTCTGCGTATTGCTGCGCGGTGCTACCAATATCGCCGCGTTTGGCATCCAAAATGACCGGGACATCAGGGTGATTGGCGTTGATGTGTGCAATCAGACGTTGCAATGCAACTTCGCCACCGTTATGCGCGGCGAAGTAGGCGATCTGCGGTTTGAACGCGCAGGCGAATTCGGCGGTGGCATCGACGATGTCACGGCAAAATGCGAACAGTGCTTCGCTAACATCCATGCTGTCGTTGGCGAAGAAATGTTCGGGCAACTTTGCCAAATCAGGATCCAGCCCAACACAAAGCAGCGAGTTGACTTGCTGCCAGCGATTGCGAAGTTTGTCGGTGAAGCGCATAGAAACTCCTGTGCAAAGACTCGCTCCCAAGGGAGCGAGTGGTGCATGATGCCAGTGCCTTATTTCAGCGCCTTGAACCGCAGCCGCTTCGGTGCGGCGTCGTCGCCCATGCGGCGCTTCTTGTCTTCCTCGTACTCGCGGTAGTTGCCTTGGAAGAACTCCACATGCGAGTCGCCTTCGAAGGCGAGAATGTGGGTGGCGATGCGATCCAGGAACCAGCGATCATGGCTGATCACGAAGGTGTTGCCGGGGAATTCCAGTAGCGCGTCTTCCAGCGCACGCAGGGTTTCGATGTCGAGGTCGTTGGACGGTTCGTCAAGCAGCAACACGTTGCCACCCTGCAACAGTGTCTTCGCCATGTGCAGACGACCGCGTTCACCACCAGACAGGCTGCCAACGATTTTCTGCTGATCCTGACCCTTGAAGTTGAAGCGGCCGATATAGGCGCGTGATTGAATCTCCACGCCATTGATGTTGAGGATATCCAGCCCACCGGAGACTTCCTGGAAGACGGTGTGATTGCCTTCCAGTGCGCCACGGCTTTGATCCACATAGGCAAGGTTCACGGTTGGGCCGATGTTGATCGTGCCCGAGTCCGGTTTTTCTTGTCCGGTGATCATCTTGAACAGGGTGGATTTACCGGCGCCGTTCGGGCCGATGATGCCGACAATGGCGCCCGGCGGCACGATCATCGACAGATCGTCGATCAGCAGGCGATCACCGAATTTCTTGGAGACGTTCTTGAACTCAATCACCGAGTTGCCAAGGCGCTCACCCGGTGGAATGAAAATTTCGTTGGTTTCGTTGCGGCGTTGGTAATCCACCGACTGCAATTCATCCAAGCGTGCCAGACGTGCCTTGCCTTTGCTGCGGCCGCCCTTGGCATTTTGTCGCGCCCATTCCAGTTCTTTCTGAATGGCTTTTTGGCGCGCCTTTTCCTGATTGTCTTCCTGCTTCAGGCGTTCGTCTTTTTGTTGCAGCCATTCGGTGTAGTTGCCTTTCCACGGAATGCCGCGACCGCGATCCAATTCGAGAATCCACTCGGCGGCGTTGTCGAGGAAGTAGCGATCGTGGGTAACGGCCACCACGGTACCGGTATAACGGTGCAGGAATTGCTCCAGCCATTCCACCGATTCGGCGTCCAAGTGGTTGGTGGGTTCGTCCAACAGCAGCATATCGGGCTTTTGCAGCAGCAGGCGGCACAGTGCCACGCGGCGCTTTTCGCCACCCGACAGCTTGCTGATGATCGCGTCCCACGGCGGCAGACGCAGTGCGTCGGCGGCGACTTCCAACTGGTTTTCCAGTGTGTGCGCATCACCTGCGGCGAGGATGGCTTCCAGGCGTTCCTGTTCTTTGGCCAGTGCGTCGAAATCGGCACCTTCCTCAGCGTAGGCGGCATAGACCTCATCCAGACGCGCTTGTGCCTGCAGCACTTCACCCACGCCTTCTTCCACCGCCTGACGGACGGTGTGTTCGGGGTTGAGTTCGGGTTCCTGTGCCAGATAACCCACCTTGATACCGGGTTGCGGGCGCGCCTCGCCTTCAAAATCCTTGTCCACCCCCGCCATGATTCTCAGCACGGTGGACTTGCCCGCACCATTCAGACCCAGCAGGCCGATCTTGGCGCCAGGAAAGAATGACAGTGAGATGTCCTTGATGATCTGCCGTTTGGGCGGGACCACTTTGGACACGCGGTTCATGGTGTAAATATATTGCGAGGACATGTGCGCTCCGGGCATGCAACACCGGCCTGCTTCTGAATCAGCAGGCCGATTAGGGAATCGGGAAGTCGCACATTATAGCGCTTGCACAAGCAAGCTTTCGCCAACACCGGCAATTGGTATCGCAAGGTTCAGGGCAATCGGGCAGATGCGGCAACAAACCAGAGAGCGTTTCACGGCATCGGCCGCATGTCGCGATACAATAGGCAATCCCCCTAGCCTCTTTGGAGTTCAGCGATGTTTTCTCGTGCCGATACGCTTGCTGCTTTTGATCCCGAACTGGCTAAAGCCATTGCTGATGAAAATCGTCGGCAAGAAGATCATGTGGAGCTGATTGCATCGGAAAATTACACCAGCCCATGCGTGATGGAAGCGCAAGGCAGTCAGCTGACCAACAAATACGCCGAAGGCTATCCGGGCAAGCGCTATTACGGCGGTTGTGAATATGTGGATGTGGCCGAACAACTGGCCATTGACCGTCTGAAGCAGCTTTATGCTGCCGACTATGCCAACGTGCAGCCGCATAGCGGCAGTCAGGCAAACCAAGCGGTGTATTTCGCGCTGCTCAACCCAGGCGACACCATTCTTGGCATGTCGTTGGCGCATGGCGGCCATCTCACCCACGGTGCCAAGGTCAATGCCTCGGGCAAGCTGTTCAATGCCGTGCAGTACGGCGTGAATGACGCCTGTCTGATTGATTACGATGAAGTTGAGCGTTTGGCGTTGGAGCATAAGCCGAAGATGGTGGTGGCGGGCTTCTCTGCTTATTCCCAGGTAGTGGACTGGGCACGTTTCCGTGCGATTGCCGACAAGGTAGGCGCGTACCTGTTTGTGGATATGGCGCACGTTGCTGGCCTCGTGGCTGCTGGTGTGTATCCCAGCCCGGTGCCACATGCGCATGTGGTCACCTCCACCACCCACAAGACTCTGCGTGGTCCACGCGGCGGCATCATTATTGCCAGCCATGCGGGGATGGGCGAGCAGGCAGAAGACATCCAGAAAAAGTTGCAATCCATCGTGTTCCCGGGCATTCAGGGTGGCCCACTGATGCACGTCATCGCAGCGAAGGCTGTGGCGTTCAAGGAAGCGCTGGATCCGGCATTCAAGGCCTATCAGCAGCAAGTGGTGAAAAACGCACAGGCGATGGCCAAGGTCATCATGGCGCGTGGCTACAAGATTGTTTCCGGTGGCACCGAAAACCACCTGATGCTGGTGGACATGATTGGCAAGGACGTGTCCGGCAAGCAGGCAGAAGAAGCGCTGGGCAAGGCGCACATCACCGTCAACAAGAACTCGGTGCCAAACGATCCGCGTAAGCCTTTCGTGACGTCCGGTCTGCGTATCGGCACCCCAGCGGTGACCACCCGTGGTTACAAAGAAGCGGATTGTGAAGCGCTGGCGGGTTGGATTTGCGATGTACTGGATGCGCCGGAAGATGATGCTGTACTGGCACGCGTGCGCGACGCCGTGACGGTGCAGTGCAAGCAATTTCCGGTGTACGGGTAAGTCTTGCACTGCCCGTTCTGCCAGCATAGTGATACCCGCGTGATTGATTCGCGGGTATCGGAAGATGGCGCTACCATCCGCCGCCGCCGTGCCTGTGAGGCTTGTGGTGAGCGGTTTTCGACGTTGGAAACGGTGGAGTTGAAGTTGCCGGCGATCGTCAAATCCGACGGACGCCGCGAAGCTTTCGATGCGCGAAAACTGCGTGCGGGGTTTGATCGCGCCTTGCAAAAGCGCCCTGTTGCCGAAGAACAGGTGGAAGCTGCAGTACGTGCGGTAGTGCATCAGCTGCGGATGACCGGTGAGCGTGAAATCCCTGCGCGCAAGATCGGTGAGTTCGTCATGCAGGAGTTGCGTAAACTCGATCATGTGGGCTATGTGCGCTTTGCTTCGGTGTATCGCAGTTTCGAAGATGTGGCGGATTTCCGTGAAGAGCTGGATCGATTGGAGCGCGATCACACAGGCGTTGAAACGCAGTTGCCGTTATTGAGCGCCGATCTTCCGGCAAAAAAGTAGTGATGGATAAACAATGAATACACAGGCGACCCCTGTTTTCTCCAGCACAGATCATGTGCTGATGGCGCAGGCATTACGTCTGGCCGAACGTGGCCAATACACCACCCGTCCCAACCCGATGGTGGGTTGCGTGATTGCGCAGGGTGAAACTGTGGTCGGTGAGGGGTGGCACCAGCGCAAGGGCGAACCACACGCAGAAATTCTTGCGTTGCAGGCAGCAGGTGAGCAGGCCAAGGGCGCAACGGCTTATGTCACGCTGGAGCCATGTGCGCATACCGGCAGCACCGGGCCCTGTGCGCAGGCGTTGATCGAGGCAGGCGTCGCGCGCGTGGTGGCGGCCATGCGTGATCCGTTTCCGCAGGTCAACGGTGCCGGTTTCGACGCATTGCGCGCCGCAGGAATCCACACGGAATTCGGCTTGATGGAAGCGCAAGCGCGTGAATTGAACAATGGATTTATTGCGCGAATGGAACGCGGCAGACCGTGGCTGCGGGTAAAGTTGGCCACTTCGCTGGATGGGCGCACTGCAACAGAATCGGGTGAGTCCAAGTGGATCAGTGGCGAGGCATCGCGCCGTGATGTGCATCGTTGGCGTGCGCGCAGCGGGGCATTGCTGACCGGTGCAGGTACTGTGCTGGCAGATGATCCGCAGCTCACGGTGCGCCTTGGCGATGACACCGCGTTCGCTCCGCCGTTACGCGTGGTACTGGACCCCGGGCTTGCCACTGTGGCGCGTGGTCGCGTACGTGAAGGTGATGCGCCAACGCTTTACCTGCATGCGCCCGATGCCAAAGTGCCGCGTGGTATCGATATCGACCACGTTGCCGTGCCGGTGCAAGGCGGTCGGTTTGATCCGCATGCCGTATTGCGCTTGCTGGCACAGCGGGAGATCAATGAAGTGCAGATGGAAGCAGGCGCCACCTTGGCTGGTGCATTTATGGACGCTGGCTTGGTGGACGAGCTGTTGCTTTATGTGGCGCCAGTCTTGTTGGGGCCACGTGCGCGCCCCTTGTTCGATGGACTGCATATTGATGCGATGGCACAGCGCATGAAGATGCAGCGCGTGGATACAGCGGTGCTGGGTGAAGACTTCCGCTTATTGCTGCGCCCGGAGAAGCCTTGATGTTTACCGGGCTGATTGCTGGCGTTGGGCGCTTGCGTTCACGTCAGGCGCAGGGTGGCGATGCACGCTTGGTCATCGACGTGGGCACATTGCCCTTTGCCGATGTGCAACTGGGTGAAAGCATCGCGGTCAATGGCTGTTGTCTGACGGTTGTTGCATTCGATGCAACAAGTTTCGCGGTGGATGCCTCCAATGAAACGCTGGCACTCACCACATTGGGGGAACTTCCCGAAGGTGCGCCGGTCAATTTGGAACGCGCATTGTTGCCTAGCGATCGCCTCGGCGGACATTTGGTAACGGGGCATGTGGACGGTCTGGCGGTGGCGGAACGCAGGTGGGAAGACGCACGGGCACTGCGCTGGCGCTTCAATACGGCAAAACCTCTGCTGCGTTATATCGCCCAGAAAGGCTCAGTTTGCGTGGATGGCGTCAGCTTGACGGTCAATGTCGCGGACGACACCGGCTTCGAGGTGGCACTGATTCCACACACGGTTGCACATACGGCATTCCACGCCTTGCAGGCAGGTGATGCGGTGAATATCGAAATTGACGTGCTGGCGCGCTATGCCGAGCGTTTGCAGGCAACGAAGGATTGGACATGAGTTTTGCAAGTATCCCCGAGCTTCTTGATGAACTACGTGCCGGGCGCATGGTGGTCATTGTGGACGATGAAGACCGCGAGAACGAAGGCGATTTGATCATGGCTGCCGAATTGGTGCGGCCATCGGATATCAACTTCATGGTCACGCATGCGCGTGGTTTGGTCTGTCTGTCGCTGACCCGTGAGCGCTGCGCCCAGCTTGGGCTAAACCCGATGGTGCGTGATAACACCTCGCCGCATCACACCAACTTCACTGTCAGCATTGAAGCAGCGGAAGGGGTGACCACGGGCATCAGCGCGTATGACCGCGCGCATACCGTGCGCACGGCTGTGCGTCCTGATGCTAAGCCGTCTGATCTCAGCCAACCTGGCCATATTTTTCCATTGACCGCACAGCCAGGTGGCGTGCTGACCCGTGCTGGGCATACCGAGGCCGCCTCGGATTTGGCATTGTTGGCGGGCTTTGAGCCTGCCGGTGTGCTGGTGGAAATTCTCAATGCCGATGGCAGCATGGCGCGCCGTCCCGAACTGGAAGTTTTCGCCCGCGAACACGGGTTGAAAATCGGTTCGATTGAAGATTTGATCGCCTATCGTCTGCAAACCGAACATACGGTGGAGCGGATTGATAGCCGCGCTATCGTTACCGATCATGGCGACTTCACGCTGCACACCTACCGTGATCGCCTGACACGTGGCCTGCATTACGCATTGGTGCGTGGTGATGTGGCCAATGGTGAGCCGGTATTGGTGCGTGTGCAATTGCAAAACCCGCTGGCCGACGCCTTGCATTGGCGGCGTGACGATTTTGGCCCGCTGGTGGGGGATGTGCTGGGAATGATTGCTGATGAAGGTCGTGGCGTCCTTGTCTTATTGGGTGATGCGCCTGATGCCGACAGCATTCTTGCAAAAATCTGCCAGCAGCCCGCTACCGAGCAAAGCAAAGCAGGGGCGCTGGCACAGTGGCGACGCAATGGTGCAGGGGCACAAATTCTTGCGGACGTAAACGTGCGCCAGTTGCGGGTTTTGGGTACACCGCGCCGGCAGGTGGGTTTGGCGGGCTTCGGCTTGAATGTTGTGGAGTATGTGGCACTGCCATCGCGGTAAACTGCGCATCTTGAAGCAACACTCAACGAATAGTGATATCCCCATGACAGAATATTCAGGCGATTTGCGCGTATCGGCAGATGCGCGTTTTGCCATCATCGCCAGTCGCTGGAACCCCAGCGTCACCGATGCCTTGGTTGAAGGTGCGCGCAAGGCATTTCTTGCGCATGGGATAAGCCCGGCGGCGGTGGATGTTGTACGTGTACCCGGTGCTTGGGAGTTGCCAATGGTGGCGAATGATGCAGCGCAGTCCGGGCGTTATGCTGGCATCGTGGCATTGGGCTGCGTGGTACGTGGCGATACCCGTCACTATGAGCAAGTCGCCGATGGCGCATCCAACGGGCTGATGCAGGTGGCATTGACCACCGGTGTGCCGGTGATGAATGGCGTGCTTGCTGTGGAAACATTTGAAGATGCTGTGGCGCGCGCTGGTGGCAGCCATGGCAATAAAGGTGAAGAGTGCGCGCTGGTGGCCATTGAAATGGCAGATGTGCGTCGCAAACTTCAGGAGAACAGAGCATGAAGCATCCTCGACACCGCCGTCCTGATGGAATTGACCCCGTCGCACGTTCACGTTCGCGTCGGCGGGCCTTGCAGGCGATTTACGCGTGGCAGATCAACCATGCCGATGAGCGCGGCTTGGTCGCCCAATTCGCGCATGAGCAAGCGCATGAAGTGGCGGATCTGGAATATTTTGAAGATTTGGTGCGTGGCGTACTGCGGCATGTGCAAGCGCTGGATACGGCACTGGCCGAGCATTTGGATCGCGGCATCGACGAAGTAGATGCGATTGAGCGAGCAGCCCTACGGATTGCTGCCTACGAGCTGATGCATCGCCCTGATGTGCCGTATCGCGTGGTCATCAACGAAGCGATTGATTCCACCAAGCGCTTTGGTTCCGAGCATGGGCATACCTATGTGAACGGTGTGCTGGACAAGGCGGCTGCAGTGCTGCGTGGTGTGGAAGCAAAGAAGTGACCCCAGCCGCAAGGCAACACCACGAAGGTGCAATAGGGCTCACCTTCTCCCCGCTTGCGGGTGGAAGTAACTACAACGCGGCTTCCCCCACCCCGCTTGCAGACGAAGGCAACGACAACTTGGTGTCCCTCTCCCCGCTTGCGGGGAGAGGGTGCCGAAGGCGGGTGAGGGGTGCTTGAATTCGACCTCATCAACCACATCCGCCAAGCCAGCATAACCCGCACCGATGTGCCATTAGGCATCGGCGACGACTGCGCCTTGCTCGCCCCACCACCAGGCATGCAACTGGCGGTCACCATGGACACCCTCAATATCGGCGTACATTTCCCACCGGAAACCGTGCCGTTTGATATTGGCTGGAAAGCCCTCGCCGTCAATCTTTCCGACCTTGCCGCGATGGGCGCACAGCCAGCATGGTGCACATTGTCTTTATCGCTCCCGGAAGCCACATCCGTTTTTATCGATGGCTTTGCAGAGGGCTTTCTGACACTGGCTGCCCAGTATCATTTTGCGCTGGTGGGGGGTGACACCACACGCGGCCCACTTTCCATTTCGGTCACTGCCATGGGCTTTGTTGAAGCCAACCAAGCGCTGCGCCGTGATGGCGCAAAACGCGGCGATGACATCTGGATTAGCGGAACCCTTGGTGATGCTGCTGCCGCATTAAAGCAATGGCAGGCGGGCGCAGCCACAGCAGCCTTGCGCGAGCGATTGGATCGTCCAACACCGCGTGTGGCGCTGGGACGCGCACTGCGCGGAATTGCCAATAGCTGCGTCGACATCTCCGATGGTCTGCTGGCCGACCTTGCCCACATCTGCCGCGCCAGTGGTGTTGCGGCCAAAGTGGATGCCGCTGCACTGCCAGCCTCCGATGCACTGAAACGCGTATTCCCAGAACGCGAACGTCTGCGCCTGCAAGCCACCGGCGGCGACGATTACGAGCTGTGCTTTACCGCTGCATCCGACAAGCGCGACGCACTGCAAGCGCTCGCGCACACGCTACAGCTTCCGCTCACACGCATCGGCAAAATCGAATCCGGCAAAGGCGTGCATTGTGACGACGTTGCCGCAAGTGCGGGTGGTTATCAGCATTTTGCGTGATATGCAATCAATCCGGTAGCAATTTTCCCGGATTCAAAATCCCATCCGGGTCAAGCGCCTGCTTGATGGCGCGCATGGTGGCAAGGGTACCTGCATCAAATGCTTGGGTCATGAAATCGCGTTTGGATAGGCCGATGCCGTGTTCACCTGAAAGCGTGCCGCCAAGGGCGAGTACCAGTGTAAAAATCTCTGGGAGGGCGGCGAAGGCGCGTGCGGTTTCGGCGCTGTCGTCGGGGTGGTAGAGGATGTTGACGTGCAGGTTGCCGTTGCCCGTGTGACCGAAGCTGACGATGGTCAGCGCGTGCGCCTCGGCGATGGCTTCCACACCCGCCACCAGTGCTGGAATGCGTGATACCGGCACCACCACGTCTTCGTTGATCTTGCCGGGCGCAATCGTGCGCAGCGCGGGGGAGAGTGCGCGGCGTGCGGCCCACAGGCGGTCGCGTGCGCTGCCGTCCTGTGCCACGTCCATATCAAGCAGGCCGTCGTTCTCCGCTGCTGCCGCCAGTGCAGCCAACACGTCAGGCAGACCGTCGTGGCTGCCGTCGGCTTCGATCAACAGCATGGCGCCTGCGTCGGGTACGTCGCTGCCGTTCTGGCGCAGCAGCGTGAGGCTGCGGTGATCCATGAATTCCAGCATGGCGGGCACCGTGGGCTGTGCCATCAGCCGCGAAACGGCGGCAGCGGCGCTGGTGGCATCACGATAGAACGCACGCAATCCTGCCTGCGCCTGCGGGCGGGGTGCCAGTTTTAATGTGGCTTCCACGATGATCGCCAGCGTGCCTTCGCTGCCAATTAGGAGATGGGTGATGTCGTAGCCGGTGGCGTCCTTGGTGTAGGCGCCGCCGCAGCGGATGAGGTCACCGCTGCCGGTCACTGCCACTAATCCCAGCACGTTGTCGCGGGTGGTGCCGTATTTCACCGCACGCGGGCCGCCCGCATTGGTGGCAAGGTTGCCGCCAATGGTGCACAGCGCGGCGCTGGAAGGGTCGGGTGGCCAGAACAGGCCATGCGGCGCAAGCGCTTGCTGCAGGTCGCCGTTGAGAACACCCGGTTCCACAATCGCGCAGCGGTCTTCCGGGCGCACGGCCAGAATGCGATGCATGCGTGCCAGCGACAGCACGATGCCGCCCTGCGTGGGCACTGCCGCGCCGGTGGTGCTCGTGCCTGCGCCGCGTGCCACCAGTGGAACGCGGTGCGTGCGGCAGGCGCGGACAAGGGCTGCCACCTGTTCCCGCGTGGTGGGCAATGCCACCGCATCGGGCAGCACGTGGCGGCGTGAATCGTCGCTGGCGTGGGCTTCGCGGGTGCCGAGATCGGTGCGCCAGCCGTCACCCAGCAGGGTGCTCAGTTCTGTGTGCAGCGTGGTGGGCAGTGTGGAGGGCATGGGTCAGCTCGCGTCGGCACGAAACGCATCGCGCAGCCAGGTGAATGTGGGCGCTTCGGGGGTGCCGCTGGCGGCGATCACGTCAAATCGGCAAGGGGCATTCGCCAGCTGAGGATGACGCAGCAACCACAGCTGTGCGGCGCGGACTAACTTGCGTTGCTTGAAGAAATCGACGGATGCCGCACCGCCGCCGAAGGCCTGCGAGGCGCGGTAGCGCACCTCGACGAAAACCACGGTGTCGCCTTCGCGCATCACCAGATCCAGTTCGCCGCTGCGTGCGCTGGCATTGCGCGCCAGCGATTGCAGGCCATGGGATTGCAGGAACGCCAATGCAGCGGTTTCCACCCGTGCGCCGCGCTCACGACGGTTGACGTCAGCGCGCGTCATCACGCATCGGTTGCGGAACGCCGGCCACGAAGCGCGACCACGCCGGACGACGCAGGATGTTGCCGAAGCCATCCAGACTCAGCTGCCCGGTTGCGCCGGAAAGCTCGGCATTGGGCTGTTGCGCCAAATGTTCGAGATAAGCGGTTAAGAGCCAAGCGTCATAGCCAAAAGCAAACAGGCGTGCGGAAGGGCCTTTGGCCGAGTCAACACGTGCTGCCGCTACGGTGAGCGAAGGCAGTTTGCCTACGCGCTGTGTCAGCCACGGTTCGGTGGGAAAAATAATGCCATCCAGCGCCATGTCTTCCGAGGCGGTGCCTGTACCTGACGTGATATGCGAGCTGGCGATACGTGGAATGGACGCCAGATTCGCCAGTGCAAGTTGCGGAACCAGCGCACGCGCTTGTGGTGCTTTGAGCACTAGCAGAATGGCATCGGGAGGGTTGGACTGTGCAAGGGGTTCCAATGCTGCGGTCATTTGCTGCTGATAGGGCAATGCGGCAACAAGCTGTACACCACGGCGTTGCAATTGTTCTTTAGCGGCATCGGCGGTGCGGCGCTGGGCATCCTCATTTCCGCTGATCAGAAGCACTTGTTTGCTACCGCGTTCAATGAGGTACTGCGCTAGGCTGATGCCCTCATCTTCCGGCGAAAGTGAAAATGCAGCGCTGCCTTCTGGCGGAATATGGTTGCCACGATTCAGCGCAAGCAGAGGAATGTCCAGCACTTCATTGGCAAAGAGCAGGTCAACATCTTCACGTGCCAGTGGGCCAATGGCGACGTCACGACCCTCTGCTACCGCACGTGCGTATGCAGATTTGACGCCCGATGTGGTGTCGTAGAAATGCACGGCCGGGCGTTGCCGGGTTTCGCTGTAATAACCACTGAGATAGCCATCACGCACGGCAGTTGCGGCGGCGGCTTGGCTGCCGGTCAGTGGCAGCAGAATGGCGACATCACGCGGTGGCCGGTAGCCATCCGTATCGACAGCTGGGCGGTTGTCTGCACCAAACGTCACTGCGCTGCGGTTGAAGGGATGCGGCAGAGGAAGCCCGCGCCGCAGAAGTAAGCGACCAGCAAAGTTATAGAGCGGGTCACCCATGGGTAGCTTGGCGGCATCGTGCGCCAGTGTGGCGTCATCCAGTGTGGACAGCAGCTGCTCGATGCTGTTGCTGTTATCGCGTCGCGCTGCACCGGTGAGGCTGGCATGGTTGGTGGCCAAGGCTTGTGCCTGCACAGTGGCATCGGCATAAGGCGGTGGTGGCGGTGCCTTGGGAGTGACCTCGGCGCAACCAACCAGAATCAAGAATAACGCGAAAGAAAGAAGGCGAATCAGTGCCACGGTCTTGGGTGTCAAGAGAAGGAGGGTTACGATTCTACATTCCATCGCATAAAAGACAGTCAATGACCGCTTCCGGAACGCTGTATGTGGTTGCCACCCCGATAGGTCATCTTGGTGACATCACGCCTCGAGCGCTGGAAACCCTGCGCAATGTTGCGGTGATTTGTGCTGAAGATACGCGCCGCAGTGGGCAATTGTTGGCGCATTTCGGTATTCAGACGCCGCTGCTGGCGTTGCACGAACATAACGAAGATGCGATGGCGGAAAGAATTGTGGCGCGGTTGCTGGCAGGTGAATCGTTGGCACTGGTATCGGATGCGGGGACGCCCCTGGTGTCTGACCCGGGCTTTCGCCTGGTGCGAGCAGCGCGTGCTGCTGGCGTGAAGGTCAGCCCAGTGCCGGGTGCCAGTGCGCTGATTGCAGCCTTGAGTGTGGCGGGTTTGCCCAGTGATCGCTTTGCTTTTGAGGGGTTTTTGCCTGCAAAAGCCAGCGCACGGCGCGCACAGTTGCAGGCTTTGGCGCATGAGGCGCGCACGCTGATTTTCTACGAAGCGTCGCACCGTATTGCAGACACATTGGCGGATATGGTGGCGGCGTTTGGCGGTGAGCGCCCGGCGGTTGTGGCGCGGGAGCTGACCAAATTATTTGAAACCGTATTGGACGGCAGCCTGGCGCAGCTTTTAGCGCGGGTTGAGGGTGATGCAGATCAGCGCAAAGGCGAGTTTGTGGTGATGGTGCAGGGGGCGACGGAAGGTGTGGATGCGGCAGTAATTGAAGGTCGCCGACTTTATAGCAAGCTGAAAGACCACTTACCGCCCTCAACAGCTGCCAAGGTGGCTGCTGAGTTATCGGGTGCGCCACGCAAGGCGCTATACGGCAGCGAATGAGCCCGCATCAGGCTTCTGCCGCTGCTTCGGGTTATTGCCTGCGGAAAGCCGTAGAATACGCATCGGCGGAGTCGGCCAGGCAGTCGCGTCATCGGGAAACCGGTGCCGAGGAAAGTCCGGGCTCCACAGGGCAAAGTGCCAGGTAACGCCTGGGCGGCGCAAGCCGACGGAAAGTGCAACAGAAAGATACCGCCTATGTCGGAGCAATCTGGCAGGTAAGGGTGAAATGGTGCGGTAAGAGCGCACCGCGAGTCTGGCAACAGACCGGCACGGCAAACCCCACTTGGAGCAAGACCAAATAGGGAGACGATGAGGCGGCCCGCTGAGTCTCCGGGTAGGTTGCTTGAGCGCAGCGGTGACGTTGCGCCTAGAGGAATGGCTGCTCACGACAGAACCCGGCTTATCGGCCGGCTCCGCTTCCTTTCTTTACTTGGCGATGGCTCAAGCCTGCGTAGATGCGCTGTCTGCGGCAGGTATCTCGATCAGGGTTTCCCCTTCAAAGATGCCGTGCGGGCCGAAGCGGCGCTCAATCATGCGTGCATGTCCGGTGTAGTCCACCAGAAGTACCGTGCTGGCGCGCGTGCCGTAATCGGCTTCACGGATAAACGCGGCAGAAAGCCGGCGCTCAAGTGCGCGCTCAATGCCGGTATCAGGCAATGCTGCATCCGCTGCCACTTCGGGGTTGGCAAGTGCTTGCCATAAAGCTTGCAAATCATGGGATTGCGTGTTGATCCAATTTGCAAGGTTTTCCCGAAGTTGCTGTGTTTTTGGCCAGTTTTCATCGAACTTGCCGTTCGATAGCGCAAAAATACCCGGCGGTACCGGCATCAGTTTGCGGCTGGGGTGGTTGCCAATATAGGTTGCTTGTGTGTGGTCAAAGAGCAAAAGGTTGAATGGTGCGTAATTGTGCGCATCATCGGCGATTTTGGTCACATATTCCTGACTGATGCCGTCATCTGATAGAAACCTGGCAGGTAGTTCGCCGCGTGATGGACCATTGAACGGCGCGGGGAGCCCATCGCGCACATTGGTGATGACGGCGGCGCGTCCGTTTTTGCCTGCCCCCATCCATGTGCCGCCTGAGCGTAAATCACGCCCAGCAACCAAAGGCGCGTCGTCCCAGGTATGCAGGGCGGCGGCAGGACGGGCATGAAACTCATCTCGGTTACCAATGAGAACGAGTCGCCAATGTGGATGGGAGTTCCATGAAAACGCGACGAGACACATGGCGGCATTGTGCCTTGACTTGCGCAACAGGATTTGTGCGTTGCAACAATGGTTGGGTTCTGCCCTGTTGCTGCCTTCCTTATAAGACAGAGGGGGTTCTTTCAAAATTTCATATAAAACATGCGTTTGTAATTAAACCTTTATTAATTTCTTGAAGTATTGGGCAAGTCATTGATGGCAAATGGAAAACAGCGCACAACACGTTGTTGACATAAGGGGATTGCCTGCTAATGTGGTGATCTGTGGGAAAACCGGGAAAAAAGTGGTTTTCTTTGGTTTAACTCCGCTGAAGACGGGGATGGGTCAGGCATATGTTCCAAGGCGAAACCGCCATCACAATTGACGATAAGGGCCGGTTGGCAATTCCAACCGCCTATCGGGAGGTTGTGGCGCGCGATTGTGAAAATCGCCTTGTCGTGGCTTACAACCCGTTTGATCGGGGTTGCCTGTGGATTCTGCAATTTGCCAATTGGCAGGTGCTGCGTGATCAGCTCAATGCGCGCGGTATGCAGTCGGCGCAAGTGCGCACATTGCGTCGGCAGCTGGTTGCTGCGGCTGCCATTGTTGAGCCTGATGGCAGTGGGCGCATCTCCATTCCCGCCAGCTTGCGGACAACAGCGGGAATCGACCGCAAAGCCGTGCTGCTGGGGATGGGTGATCGTTTCGAGCTGTGGAGCGAGCAGGCACATCAGGAGCAGATGCTGCAAACCTTGGGGGATGCAGGTCTTAGCGATGATTTGCAGGATTTAGCGTTGTGAGCGGCGGTGGCGCGGGCAGCCTGTCCGCCCACCTGCCGGTGTTGTTCGCCGAGGTCATGGATGGGCTGGCTGTTAAAGAAAATGGAACCTATCTGGATGGGACGTTTGGGCGTGGCGGACATGCCCGTGGCGTGTTGCAGCGGTTGGGGCCGCAAGGGCGTTTGTTGGTAATGGACAAGGATCCGGAAGCAATTGCAGTGGCGATGCACATGGCCGAAGCAGATGCGCGGCTGTCCATCTATCGCGGCAGTTTTGCAGACATGGCGGCATGGTCTGCAAGCAACACTGGATTGGATGGTGTTTTGCTTGATCTGGGTGTTTCGTCCCCGCAGTTGGATGTGGCTGAACGTGGTTTTTCTTTCAGCAAGGATGGCCCGCTGGATATGCGCATGGATCCTGAGTCAGGAGAAAGTGCTGCGCAATGGCTGGCTCACGCTTCAGAAAAAGATATCGCCGATGTGCTTTGGATCTATGGCGAAGAACGCCAAAGCCGCCGTATTGCACGCGCCATCGTTGCGCGTCGTGCCCAGCAGCCCATTGAGCGCACAGCACAGTTGGCTGAGTTGATTGCGTCGATCATGCCGCGTGGGGATTCTAAAACGCATCCCGCGACCCGCAGTTTTCAAGCCATTCGGATTCATATCAATCGTGAACTGGCGGATCTTGAGCTGGGTCTGGATGCGGCATTGGCATGCCTGAAGCCAGGTGGCCGGCTGGCGATCATCAGCTTCCATTCGCTGGAAGATCGCATCGTCAAACAGTTCATGAGCAAGCACGCGAAAGCGCCACCTGCCAATCGGCGGATGCCGGAACTGCACACGTTTGTCCCCACTCTGCGCTTGCAGGGGGGCGCGCAAAAAGCCAGTGATGCTGAGCTTGTCGCCAATCCACGGGCACGCAGTGCCGTGCTGCGCGTGGCAGAAAAACTGGAGGTGGCAGCATGATGCGCGCACTTCTGATCGCTGTACTCGTTGTGGCTAATGTGGCAACGGCCTTGCTGGTGGTGCGCAATCGCCATGAGCATCGGCAGTCATTCATCAGTTTCACGCGCCTTGAAAAAGCCCGTGACGAATTGAATATCGAATTTGGTCGCTTACAGCTTGAGCAGGCCACCTGGGCCGAAAGCAGCCGTGTCAATCAAGTGGCACGCATGCAACTGGAAATGACCTTCCCGCGTACTGAAGACGTTGTGGTGGTGCGGCGATGAGCAGGCAGCCATCACATCGCTGGCGCTGGTTGAATGCATTGACGCAGCGCGGCCGCGTGCAGGCAGGACAGCCGCGCATGCGTGCGCCGTTTGATTTGCGCAAGCGGATGTGGCTGGTTGGCGTTGGGTTTGCCTCTGCCGTTTTGTATCTGGTGTGGCATGCGCTGGATTTGCAGGTCATCAACCATGCGTTTTATCAACGGCAGGGCGATGCACGTTTCTTGCGTGAAATCCCAATTGCCACATCACGCGGGATGATTACTGACCGTAATGGTGAGCCGTTGGCGATTTCATCGCCGGTGGAATCGGTTTGGGGTAACCCGAAAGAGCTGTTGAAGGCTCCCGCACGGTTGGCTGAATTGTCGAAAGCTGTCGGCATTCCCGAAGATGAGCTGCTGAGCCGTTTGAGTGCGCGTGCCGATAAAGAATTCGTCTATTTGAAGCGCCGCATCAATCCTGATGAAGCCGCGCGCATTTTGGCGCTGGAGATTCCTGGCGTGGCCAGCCAGCGCGAATATCGCCGATTTTATCCACAGGGTGAAATGCTGGCGCATATCCTGGGCTTCACCAATATCGATGATCGTGGGCAAGAAGGTTTGGAGCTTGCCTTTGATGACTGGCTGCGGGGTACGTCGGGTGCAAAACGGGTCATTCGTGATCGGCGTGGGCGCATCGTCGAAAACGTGGATCTGGTGCGTGCTGCCGAACCAGGGCATGACTTGGTGTTGAGCATCGATCGGCGCATCCAGTATTTAACGCATCGTGAGTTGCGCAATGCCATCAATGAAACCGGTGCCAGCAGTGGCTCCGCCGTGGTGCTTGATGTGCAGACTGGGGAAGTGTTGGCGATGGCTAACTTCCCGACCTTCAATCCGAATGCAGTAGGCACTAGCCCGCGTGATGCGCATCGCAATCGCGCTGTGACCGATCTTCTGGAGCCAGGCTCAACCATCAAACCGTTGACCGTGGCGGCAGGGCTTGAAGCAGGTGTGATCACACCTGACACCTTGTTCAATGTCAGCCCGGGCTGGATTGCCAATGGCAAATACCGCACCACCGATACCCACAACTACGGGGTGTTGGATACCACTGGGGTGATTCGTAAAAGTTCAAACGTGGGTGCGGCATTGATCGCCAAGCGGTTGAGTGACCGCCAGTTCAGTGAGTTCATGCGCCGCTTTGGTTATGGAAAGGTCACGGGCAGTGGCTTTCCGGGGGAAGCTGCCGGGTTGTTTCCGCAGCCGGGAAGCCCAAGCTGGAGCGGTACATCCAAGCAAACCATGAGCTATGGCTATGGGCTGAATGCCACGCCGCTACAGATCGCTACAGCGTATGCGGCGTTGGGGAATGGTGGTTTGTTGCATCAACCCAGTTTTGTGAAAGACCAGCATCACCCACCGACGCGTGTGTTGGAGCCTGGGGTTGCGAACGAAGTATTGCGCATGATGCAAACCGTTACCGAGCCGGGCGGCACGGCAACGCAGGCTGCGATTTTGGGCTACCACGTTGCAGGAAAAACTGGGACATCACGCAAGGCTAGCGCAGGTGGTTATTCGCGGCGGTATATCGGGTATTTCGCTGGACTGGTGCCGGTGGATCAACCACGGTTTGCCATGGTGGTGGCGGTGAATGATCCCGACCCGTCACGCAAAGGGTATTACGGTGGTCTGGTGGCAGCACCGGTCTTCCGCACGGTGATGGAAGGTGCTTTGCGCCTGATGGATGTTTCGCCTGACAACCTCGATGCTTGGCTTGCGGCACAAGAAGCGGCAAACGCCAAGCGGCGCAAAAACGATGCGGGTGCGACGACGCTGGCATCCACCAATGCGCTGCAGCAACCGGTGCTGCTTGGGGGTGCGCAATGACGCACAAAATGCTGCTGAGCGAACTGTTGCCTGAGCTAGAGGATTTGGTAGCTGACCTGTCAATTTCAGGTTTGGTGCAAGATAGCCGTGAGTTGAAGCCGGGCGATGCCTTCGTGGCGATTGGTGGTTTCGGAACACATGGGCTGGCATTTGTTGAGCAAGCCAAGGCGGCGGGAGCATCCGCGATTTTGTACGAGCCGCCTGCTCCCGATGCCTTGCCTGCACCAGAAGACGCCATTCCAGTGCAAGGTTTGCGGGCACGCATGGGAGAGATGGCGGATCAGTTCCATGGGCAGCCCAGTGCCAATATGACCATGGTGGGCGTCACCGGAACCAATGGCAAAACATCGACCGTACAACTGTTGGCGCAGGCGTGGACATTGCGTGGGCAGCAGGCGGGCACGATTGGCACATTGGGCGCAGGAATGTGGCCGAAAATCACCCCGACAGGGTTTACAACGCCGCTGGTCTTACGCATGCATACATTGCTGGCGGAGTTGCGCGATGAAGGCGCCTCTGCCGTAGCGATGGAGGTGTCATCGCATGCACTCGATCAAGGACGTGTGGACGGCGTGCATTTTGATGTCGCGGTATTTACCAACCTCACCCGTGATCACCTCGATTATCACGGTGACATGGCGCGTTATGGCGCGGCAAAAGCGCGCTTGTTTGATTGGCCGGGGTTGCGTGCAGCGGCAGTGAATCTGGATGATGCGTTTGGTCGTGAATTGTTTGATGCAGTCAGTGGCAAGGTCGTGGCCTTGGGGTTTTCCTCGCGAGGTGCGGCCAAAGCCAGTGTACGGGCAGACGATATTCTGCTGGATGGGTCGGGAATCCGCTTTTATCTGCATGCAGGCGGGCAGGCGCATCCTGTGCATTCGCCACTACTCGGCAGGTTTAATGTCGATAACTTGCTGGGTGTTGCCACAACCTTGTTTGCATTAGGGGTTGCACCGGCATTGATTGCAGAAACGTTGTCGCAGCTTTCACCCGTCGAAGGACGGATGGGGCGGCTGGGTGGTGAATCCGGGTTACCGCTGGTGGTGGTGGACTACGCGCATACACCCGATGCATTGGAACAGGCGTTGTCGTCATTGCGTGGGCACACCGTCGGCAAACTGATCTGTGTCTTTGGCTGCGGAGGCGAACGCGATACGGGTAAACGCCCATTGATGGCAGCGATTGCCGAACGATGTGCCGATCAGGTCATCGTGACCGATGACAACCCGCGTCGTGAAGAGGGGGATGGCATCGTTGCCGATATTTTGGCTGGCTTTGCAGCGCCTGATCAGGTGCTGGTACAGCGCGACCGTGCGCGTGCGATTGCACAGGCGATTGCCGCCGCCACGGCACATGATGTGGTGTTGATTGCTGGCAAGGGGCATGAACCCTATCAGGATGTGGGTGGCGTAAAGCATCCATTTGAAGATGCGGCTGTTGCCCGTGAATGCTTGCGGGGGCGCGTATGACACCACGTCATCTCAGTTGGATTGCAAAGGCCGTGAACGGCCGTCTTGTGGGTGAAGATGCGCTGGTGGATGGTGTTTGCACGGATAGCCGCGCTGTTCCAGCAGGGCGTCCGCTGTTCATCGCATTGAAGGGTGAGCACTTTGATGGACATGCGCATGTGGCCTCTGCTGTGCAGAAGGGTTGCGTCGCGGCATTGGTGGCGCAGCCTGTTGAAGGCCCGATGCCATCGATCATTGTGGATGACACCCAGTTGGCATTGGCGCACCTGGCGGCAGCAATGCAACATGAGCGTCAGCACACGGTATTGGCTGTTACAGGCAGCAATGGCAAGACAACCGTCAAGGCATTATTACTTGGGATTTTGCGGCAAATGGAATCGGTGTATGCCAATCCCGGGAATCGCAATAATGAAATCGGCCTGCCATTGGCGGTGCTGGAAGCGCCTGAAGACGCGCAGTTTGCTATCTATGAAATGGGTGCCGGCAAACCCGGTGATATTGCCTATCTCACCAATATTGTTCGCCCGAATGTGGCCTTGGTAAATAACGTGGCACCCGCGCATCTTGAGCGCATGGGTAATGTGCTGGGTGTGGCGCAAACCAAGGGTGCAATTTATGCCGCACTGCCTGATGACGGGGTGGCGGTCATCAATGCCGATGATGCTTTTGCTTTGCATTACATGGAACAGGTGCAGCCGCGCCGGATTATCCGGTTTGCGCTGGAAGCAGCGGCAGATGTGTGGGCAAGGGATGTGCAGGTCACAGCAGAAGACGCCACATTCATGTTGGAAACACCAAAAGGTGCAATCGCTATTCGTCTGCCCTTGCTGGGCAGGCACAATATTTTGAATGCCTTGGCCGCATCGGCCATGGCGCTGGCTGTCGGGGCAAGCCTGCAGCAGATTCAGGATGGGCTGGCAACAGTTGAAGGGGTGCCTGGTCGGCTTCAGCGCTATCGCTTAAGTACCGGAGCGGTGGTGCTTGATGACAGCTATAACGCTAATCCGGGTTCATTGCGCGCTGCCATTGATGCGCTGATGTTATCCGCGGATGAAGCCTGGCTTGTGCTTGGCAACATGGGTGAATTAGGTGCCAATGAAGTCGCATTGCATGCCGAAGTTGGCACATGGGCGCGTCAAGCCGGTGTGCATCGGCTGTATACCTTGGGTGAATTGAGCGCACATACCGCCATGACATTTGGTGAAGGTGCCGTGCAGGCTGAGTCGCATCAAGCACTGGCAGATCTGTTGAATGCGGAGCTACACGCAGGAGTCACGGTTTTGTTGAAAGGATCACGCAGCAGCGCGATGGAGAACGTTGTGCAAACGCTGCTGCAATACGATGCCAAGCGCATGGAGGAGACACACCATGTTGCTTGAACTGACACGTTGGCTGGAGCAGTTGCAGGGGTACTTCAACCTGTTCAACTACATTACCTTCCGCGCCATTCTTGCGGCATTGACCGCGCTGGCGCTGTCGTTGTGGTGGGGGCCAGGAATGATCCGTTATTTGGGGACGCTGAAAGGCGGCCAACCCATCCGCAAAGACGGGCCAGAGTCGCACTTTTCCAAAGCTGGCACGCCCACCATGGGCGGGGCATTGATTTTATCGACCGTGGCGACATCGGTGTTGCTGTGGGGAGACCTGCGCAATAAATACGTGTGGGTGGTGTTGGTGGTCATGCTGGGGTTCGGTGCGATTGGCTGGGCCGATGATTGGATCAAGATCGTCAAGCGTGACCCGAATGGCATGCGTTCGCGCACCAAATATGCTTTGCAGTCATTGCTTGGTTTGGCCGCCGGGATTTATCTGTTTGCTTTTGCCGATGTTGCTGCAGCGACTACGTTCTATGTGCCGTTGTTTAAGTCATTTGCCATGCCGATGGCGGGTATTGGCTTTGTTGCCGTCGCGTATTTCTGGATCGTCGGTTTTTCCAATGCGGTGAACCTCACCGATGGTTTGGATGGTCTTGCCATCATGCCCACTGTGCTGGTGGCCTGTGCATTGGGTGTGTTCGCCTATGCCTCGGGGAATGCGAGCTTTGCGCAATATCTGCAGATTCCGCGCGTGCCGGGTGCGGGTGAGTTGGTCATCATTTGTACTGCAATCGCGGGTGCCGGTTTGGGTTTTCTCTGGTTCAACACCTATCCGGCCATGGTGTTCATGGGTGATCTGGGTGCGTTGGCATTGGGTGCGGTGCTGGGCACGATTGCAGTGATCGTGCGGCAAGAGCTGGTACTGGTGATCATGGGCGGGATTTTCGTCATCGAAACTTTGTCGGTGATGATCCAGGTTGCCAGCTTCAAGTTGACCGGAAAGCGCGTGTTCCGAATGGCGCCAATTCATCACCACTTTGAAAAGAAAGGTTGGCCCGAGCCTCGGGTGATTGTGCGCTTTTGGATCATCAGCGTTGTGCTGGTGTTGATTGGCCTTGCCACGTTGAAGGTGCGATGAGATGAAAGCACTGAGCTTCGGCAGAGAGCGTCAGGCAACCCCCTTCGGTGAAATCGGCGGGCGCTATGACCCGTGGTTGCTTGGTGCCTTCATTGCCTTGGCCAGCTTAGGGGTGGTGATGGTGGGATCGGCGGCCATTGCAGGTGGTGGGGTGGATGCCGGGCCGTGGTATTTCCTGTCCAAGCATTTGATGTTCCTGGCTGTTGGTTTGGTGCTGGCCGGCATCATGATGCATCTCGATTTGAAAAGACTGGAAAACTACAACCAGTGGCTGTTGTTGGCTTGCATCGTTTTACTGGGTCTGGTGTTCATGCCGGTACTGGGGAAAACGGTTAACGGCGCACGGCGTTGGATCAGTATTGTTGGCTTCCGCTTCCAAGTCGTTGAAATGGTGAAGGTGCTGTACATCATTTGGCTGGCCAGTTATCTGAAGCGCTACAACGAAGACGTCGCAGCCACTTGGGTGGCGATGATTAAGCCCGTCGGCATTGTTGGATTTTTGGTGTTGATGCTGCTGTTGCAGCCGGATTTTGGCTCATCGGTATTGTTGGTCAGCATCACCATGGGCATGTTGGTTTTGGGGGGAGCCTCCATCCGTCGCCTGATTATCCCGGTGGTGATGCTTGTGCCAGCGCTGGTGTTGCTGGTGGTGTTAGAGCCTTACCGGTTCCGCCGTGTCACCTCGTTCATGGACCCGTGGCAAGACCAACTGGGTGCGGGTTATCAGCTCAGCAATGCATTGATGGCCATTGGCCGAGGTGAGTGGTTCGGTGTGGGGCTGGGTGCGTCCATTCAGAAGCTTAACTATCTTCCGGAAGCGCATACCGACTTCATCTTCTCTGTCTTGGCAGAAGAGTTAGGGTTGGTGGGTGTGCTGCTGGTCATTGGCTTGTATAGCGTGCTTGCTGGCCGTGCTTTCTGGCTGGGGGTGAAGTGCGTCGAAATGCGTCGGCATTTTGCAGGTTATATCGCCTTTGGCGTTGCATTGTGGATAGGCTTGCAAAGTTGCATCTCGATTGGTGTGAACCTGGGTGCGCTGCCAACCAAGGGGTTAACCCTGCCGCTGATTTCTTCGGGTGGTTCTTCGGTATTGATGACCTGTGTTGTCTTGGGCATTCTGTTGCGGGTGTCGTGGGAATACGAGCGCGCTACGCGACAAGTGGCGAAGCGGCGTGCGGTTGCTGCAGGCACTTCAGTGGGTGCACCACCGCAAGCAGCCCAGCCACCGATGTCGGCAGAAGCAACGCATCGCCCCGCCGGACGGCAGCGTCAACGCGTTGAGCCGCAGCTTGGGCGTCCTGTCAGTGAGTCCGCTGCATTGGCCGCACTCAGGAGGACGCAATGACTCAGCAAGCGTCCAAGGTCATGGTGATGGCAGGTGGAACCGGCGGACATATTTTCCCCGGGCTGGCGGTGGCGCATGCATTGCAGGCGAGCGGTGCACACGTGCATTGGCTGGGGGCAACAGGCGGCATGGAAACGCGTCTTGTGCCAGCACAAGGTCTGGCGATTGATTGCATTCGCGTACAAGGCGTGCGTGGTAAGGGTGTGCTGGCGCTGGCGCTGGCACCTTTACGTGTTGCACATGCTGTCTGGGCAGCGCTGCGTGTATTGGCAGAAAAGAAGCCCGATGCTGTTATCAGTTTTGGTGGCTTTGCGGCTGGGCCAGGGGGGATCGCAGCAACACTCAAAGGCATTCCGTTGATTGTGCATGAGCAAAACCGAGCCGCCGGAATGACCAATCGTGTATTAGCAAAACTGGCGAAGCAGGTACTGGTGGGTTTTCCGCAGACATTCAAGGCGGAGACGCTGGTGGGCAACCCCGTGCGTGCACAAATTGCAGAGATTGCCAGCCCCGAACAACGCGATCTGACACATGCCGGTGCATTGCGACTTCTGGTGCTGGGTGGAAGCCAAGGTGCGCGTGCTTTGAATCAGGCCGTTCCCACGGCTGTTGCTGCACTTACTCAACCTGTTGAAGTACTGCATCAATCCGGTGAACGCATGCTGGATGATGCGCGGCACGCTTACAACCAGGCAGGCGTTGAAGCGCGCGTTGAACCCTTTATTGCCGACATGGCTGCGGCTTACGCATGGGCGGATGTGGTGGTCTGTCGTGCAGGTGCACTGACCCTGGCGGAACTGTGTGCCGTGGGTGTGCCGAGTATTTTGGTGCCGTTCCCACAGGCGGTGGATGATCACCAAACACGCAATGCCGAGTATCTGGTCGAACGTGGAGCCGCCCTGCTTCTGCCCCAGCACGAGGATCTTGCAAAGCGTCTGTGTGACACCTTGCAAACCCTGATGAGGGATGCAGAAAAACGAATGTCCATGGCCAAGGCAGCGCGTGCGCTTGCCAGGCCAGATGCCGCACAGCAAGTGGCTGATGCGGTGTTATCCCTTATTGCAAGTGAGCAAACAAGATGAGTGCACATAGTCTGCACCTGCGAAATATCAGTGATGTTGCCAAGGCGTTGCCACGCGTCCATTTTGTAGGCATTGGTGGCGTTGGCATGAGTGGCATTGCCGAAGTTATGTGTACCTTGGGCTATCAGGTCAGCGGTTCGGATTATGCCGACAACGCAGTGACCAAGCGCCTCGCCAGTCTGGGTGTCGTGATGCACAAAGGACACGCCTCGGCCAATGTGCTGGATGCGGATTGTGTGGTGGTATCGAGTGCAATCAAACCAGATAACCCCGAATTACTGGAGGCGCGTGCGCAGCGTATTCCTGTGGTGCCACGTGCAGAAATGCTGGCTGAACTGATGCGCTTCAAGCGTGGTGTTGCGGTGGCTGGCACGCATGGAAAAACAACGGTCACCTCGTTGACTGCAAGCGTGCTGGCTGAAGGCGAGTTTGACCCAACCTTCGTGATTGGCGGCAAGCTGCTGGCTGCAGGCGCGAATGCGCGCCTTGGCAAGGGGGATTGGCTGGTGGCGGAAGCCGATGAGAGCGATGGCAGCTTTTTGCGCTTGAATCCCGTTGTGGCTGTTATCACCAATATCGATGCCGATCATCTGGAAAACTATGGTGGCGACTTCGAGCGTGTGAAGCAGGCGTTTTCTGAGTTCTTGCATCGCTTGCCGTTCTATGGGCTGGCGGTGCTTTGCATTGATGACGACGAAGTGGCGCAACTGGCGCGCAAAACACCGCGTCATATTGTGAAATATGGCTTCTCACCAGATGCGGATGTACGCGCTGCAGATGTGCGTCAGCAAGGTGGCCGGATGCAGTTCACCTTGTGCCTGCCGGATGGCACACGCACGGCGTGTAATCTTGCATTGCCGGGGCGCCACAACGTGCAAAACGCCTTGGCTGCAGCGGCAATTGGCTGGCAGTTGGGTGTGTCGAATGCGGCGATTGCGCGTGCAATGGAAAACTTCCAGGGCATCGGACGGCGCTTCAACCAGTTGGCCACACTGCGTTTGCCAGGTGGTGGCGAAGTGGCTTTGGTGGATGACTATGGGCATCACCCCAAAGAGTTGGCGGCGGTCTTTGCTGCAGCGCGTGGTGGTTGGCCAGAAAAGCGCTTGGTGGTTGGCTTTCAATTACACCGTTATAGCCGCACGCGTGATTTGTTTGATGAGTTCGCCGCTGTGCTGTCGACAGTCGATGCGCTTGTGCTGACAGAGGTGTATCCCGCAGGTGAAGCACCGATTGCCGGTGCCGATGAAAAAGCACTGGCGCGCAGCATTCGGACACGCGGGCGGGTTGATCCTGTTGTGGTGGGTGGCGCAGCAGAGTTGCTGGATGTGCTGCCGGGCGTGCTGCAGGACGGAGACATGTTGCTGTTGATGGGCGCTGGTGACATCGGTGCGATTTCGCAGCAATTGGCGCAGGAAGGCATCAACGAGGTACAGGCATGAGTGCTTCGGACTTACCCCCGCTGCGTATCACCGATCCTGCCGCATTTGGCCGCGTGGCTGTGTTGATGGGTGGCAGCAGCAGTGAGCGTGACGTGTCACTGGATTCCGGGCGCAATGTGCTCGCGGCGTTGCAGTCACGCGGTGTGGATGCCCATCCGGTGGATGGGATTCCAGAACTTGTGGATGCGTTGGTGCATGGCAAGTTTGATCGTATTTTCAATGTCCTGCACGGTAATCGTGGCGGTGGTGAAGACGGTGTTCTGCAAGGACTGTTACAGGCATTTGAAGTGCCGTTTACCGGTTCTGGAGTTCTGGGCAGTGCGTTAAGCATGGACAAAATCCGCACAAAACAAGTGTGGATAACAGAAGGCTTGCCGACGCCTGTGTTTCAACGTATTCCCGCGGGTGGTGATCTGCGGGGCGCCCTGATGACGTTGGGGCTCCCGGCATTTGTCAAACCTTCCAGTGAAGGCTCAAGCGTGGGTGCTGCCCGCGTGATGAGTGAAGCAGATATTGAAACTGCTTTGCGTGTTGCCGAGGCCTATGGTGGCGAAATGCTTGCCGAGCAAATGGTGATAGGCGATGAGCTGACGGTCGGTATTCTGGGCGATATCGCGCTGCCTTCGATTCGTATCGTTCCCAAGGGGGAGTGGTATGACTACAGTGCGAAATACATTGCTGAAGACACGCAATATCTTTGCCCTGGATTAACGGGTGACGACGAAACCGCGCTGCGTGCTTTGGCGCTGCAAGCATTTCAAGCCGCAGGTTGCACAGGTTGGGGGCGCGTGGATGTCATGCGTGACCGGCAAAGCGGAAAGCTGTTTCTGCTAGAGGTGAATACCGCGCCGGGGATGACCAGTCACTCGCTGGTGCCGAAGGCTGCACGGGAATTAGGGGTGTCGTTCGAAGCGCTGTGCTGGCGAATTCTGGAGCAGACGTTATGAGTATGGTGCTGCGCCTTGCTGCCTGGTTACTGGCCATTGCCCTGATTGCCTCGCCGGTTGTAGCGGTTGTGGAAGGCTGGATTGGTGTGGAGCGCTGGCCGCTGCGCACACTGCGCTTGCAAGGCGAATTGCAGCGGGTGGATCGCGGTGATCTGCAGAAAGTGGTGCGCCCCTATGCGGCGCGTGGCTTTTTTGCGGTTGATCTGGATGCCATTCGGCACGATGTCAGTCAACTGCCTTGGGTGGCAAAGGTAGAAGTGCGCAAACAATGGCCCGATATATTGGAAGTCGCCATTCACGAGCACCGGCCTTATGCCCGTTGGGGACAGGAGCGATTGCTGTCTGAGGATGGGCAATTATTTCCTGCTGGCTCATTGCAGATTCCCGAAGGTCTGCCAGAACTGGATGGGCCAGAGTCGCGCGTGCAGGATGTGGTGGCCTTGCATGACGTTGCCAATCGCCATCTTGCCGGTGTGGGCGGGGTAAAAGGTGTGGTGATGGATGCACGCGGCAGTTGGTCAATTCATTTGCATGATGGAATGACCCTGGTGCTTGGACGTAACGATCCTGAGCTGCGCCTTGAACGCTTTGCACCGCTCTTGCCGAAACTGCTTGAGCAACATTCAGAGGGTTTGCAGCGCGCCGACCTGCGCTACACCAATGGATTTGCTTTGGTTTGGTCAAAAGCTCCTCGTAAAAACAATGATGCGGGTACTGCTGCACATGTGCAGCAGCAGATCGCCGCATCACGACAGACAAAAGTTGGCACAGACACATGAATCGAAAAGGTGATAAATCGCTCATTGTTGGGCTTGATATCGGCACGTCGAAGGTGACGGCGCTGGTGGGCGAGTATGCGCCGGGTGAGCCGATTGAGGTGATTGGCATTGGTTCGCATGAGTCACGCGGTCTGCGGCGTGGGGTGGTGGTGGATATCGACTCCACCGTGCAGTCCATTCAACGTGCGGTGGAAGAAGCCGAGCTGATGGCGGGTTGTGAAGTGCGTAGCGTGTATGCATCAATTTCAGGTGCGCATATGCAATGCCGCAACTCGCCCGGTATCGTGCCCATTCGTGATGGTGAAGTGACCTATGCGGATTTAGATCGTGTTCTTGAAGCTGCCAAAGCGGTGGCAATTCCTTCGGATCAGAAAATCCTGCATGCCATTCCGCGTGAATATGTGTTGGATGATTCACAAGAAGGCATTCGCAATCCTGTTGGGATGACAGGCGTGCGTCTGGAAGTGCATGCCCACTTGGTGACATGCGCCCAGTCCGCCGAGCAGAACATCAGCAAATGTGTGCAGCGGTGTGGCTTGCAGATTGACAGCCTGATTCTGTCGGGCTTGGCATCCAGTACGGCAGTGCTGACCCCTGACGAGTGCGAGTTGGGGGTTGTGTTGGTTGACATGGGTGCAGGCACAACCGATATCGCCGTTTATGTGCAGGGTGCGATTTGTCATACGGCAAGTCTGTCGATTGCTGGCGATAAAGTGACCGAAGATATTGCGCACATGTTGCGGACACCAACGCCACATGCAGAAGACATCAAGGTGAAATACGCCTGCGCCTTGGCGCAGCTGGCACGCGCAGAAGAAAGCATCCAGGTGGAGAGCGTTGGTGATCGTCCACCACGTCGCATGCCAAGACATGCACTCGCGCAGGCGGTGCAGGCACGTTACGAAGAAATCTTTGAAATGGTGCAGGCCGAATTGCGGCGTTCTGGCTTCGAGCAGCGTGTACGCGCAGGCATGGTGCTGACAGGTGGGGCGGCAAAGATGGAAGGCGTGGTGGAGCTGGCGGAAGAAATGCTGCAGATGCCGGTGCGGATCGGTATCCCTCAACACGTCACCGGTTTAGGTGAAGTGGTGGGGAATCCGGTGCATGCCACCGGTGTTGGCTTGCTGCTACGTGGCAGTCAAATGGAAGCACCCAAGCGTTCTTCATTGCCGGTGGGCAAGGTGGGGGGCTTTTTAGGTAAGGCGTTCAAGTGGGTTAAGGGTGAGTTTTAAGGCGGGCAGTGCGGGTTACACAGAGACACAACATCTAAAAATTTAAAACACATAGAAAAGGACATGGACATGGCACAATTTGAATTTATCGATCAATTGGCACCTAATGCCGTCATCAAGGTGATTGGTGTTGGCGGCGGCGGCGGTAATGCCGTCACTCATATGGTGAATAGCGGTGTTGAAGGGGTGGAGTTCATCACTGCAAATACAGATTCACAAGCCATCAAAAGTTGTGGCGCACACCAACAGCTGACCTTGGGCAATAACGTCACCAAGGGCTTGGGTGCGGGTGCAAATCCGGAAGTTGGTCGTCAATCGGCTTTGGAAGACCGCGAAGCGATTATGGATGCCCTGCAAGGTGCGGACATGGTGTTCATCACGGCAGGCATGGGCGGTGGTACCGGAACGGGTGCTGCACCCGTGGTGGCGCAATTGGCAAAAGAAATGGGCATTCTGACGGTGGCAGTGGTAACAAAGCCCTTCCCGTTTGAAGGTGCCCGTCGTATGAAAGTGGCGCAAACCGGCATTGAAGAACTGAGCCAGCATTGCGACTCGTTGATCACCATTCCAAATGAAAAACTGATCACCGTGTTGGGGCGCAATGCCACCATGATTCAGGCATTCCGTGCTGCCAATGAAGTGCTGCAAGGCGCCGTACAAGGCATTGCGGATTTGATCGTGCGCCCAGGTCTGATGAACGTTGACTTTGCCGACGTACGCACGGTGATGAGTGAAATGGGTCTGGCGATGATGGGCACCGGGAGTGCGCGTGGTGATGATCGTGCGCAAGCGGCTGCAGAAATGGCCATTCAGAACCCGCTGCTGGACGATGTCGATCTGCATGGTGCCAATGGTGTGTTGGTAAATATCACCTCGGGTGCAGATTTGACCATGTCGGAATTTGATGAAATCGGCCGTGTGGTCAGCGACTTCGCCTCTGAAGATGCCACCATCATCATTGGTACTTCAATCGATCCCACAATGCAGGATGAGGTCAAGGTCACAGTGGTTGCCACCGGCCTGACCGCCGCCACAGTAGGGCTGCGCCAGCCGACAACCAATGTTCGCTTCGATACTGGAAGAGGCCATGAGCAAGGTCGCCGTTCAACGGCACAAGTGGAGCTGGTACGCACATCTGCAACACAGGTGAAATGCGGAACCACAGGGCTGCCGATTGATGATGTGCCCGATGCTTACACACCACAAACGCAAGTCAGTTTGGCAAGCAGTCTGCGCCGCAACACCAATGCTGCGCCGGCAACGGCAGAAATCCCGCAGGATAGTTATTTGGATATCCCCGCGTTTCTGCGTCGTCAAGCCGACTGACAGGCTGTCACCGAAACAAGGTGCTTATCCATCTAGGTATGGATAGGCACTGGTTCTGATGCTTTGTCCTTGTCATTGGGGCTGCCCAATGGCTTTATGGGTCGGCGCATGTGCCGACCCACTTTTCTGCCGCAATTTATGGCTGCGTTCAGCAATCTGCGTGTTAATCTGCCCCAATGCTTCGTCAACGCACACTCAAAACAGTGATTCGCGCAACCGGTGTCGGTTTGCATGGCGGTGAGAAAGTCTATCTCACGCTGCGTCCTGCGCCCGTAGATACAGGCATCGTGTTTCGTCGTACAGATCTTGAGCCGGTGGTGGAAATCCCCGCCAGCGCCATACTGGTCAGCGAAACAACCCTCTGCACGGGCTTGAGCTGCGGCAATGCCAAAGTACAGACGGTGGAACATCTGATGTCGGCACTGGCAGGTCTGGGTGTTGATAACGCCTATGTCGAGCTGAGTGCGGCTGAGATCCCCATCATGGATGGTTCTGCCGGACCGTTTGTATTTTTGCTGGAATCTGCTGGCATTGTTGAGCAGGCAGCCGCCAAAAAATTGATCCGCATCGTGCAGCCCATTGAAGTGCGCGATGGCGACAAAATTGCACGTTTTGAGCCTTATGACGGCTTTCGTCTGGGATTCACGGTCAAATTCGATCATCCTGCAATTCCCGAAACACTGTCGCGTGTGGAGTTGGAGTTTTCCACTGAGGCGTATATCAAGGAAATCAGTCGCGCCCGGACATTCGGTTTCATGCGTGATCTGGAATACATGCGCGAACGTAACCTCGGCTTGGGTGGTTCGATGGATAACGCCATCGTGCTGGATGAGTTTCGTGTCCTCAATGAAGACGGGCTGCGTTATGCCGATGAATTTGTGCGCCACAAAGTGCTGGATGCTGTGGGTGACCTGTATCTTGCCGGGCACGCCATCATTGGTGCATACGAAGGTTATAAATCGGGGCATGCACTGAACAACAAGCTGGTGCGCGCCATGCTGGATAACCCTGCAGCATGGGAAATTGTCAGCTTCGAATCAGAAGAAGCGGCAACACCTGTGAGTTATCGCCCGGCGCTTTCATTCGCCTGATCGTCCCGCAACAGCGAAAGAACTTCGGCAATCGCGGCTTTTCCTGTCGTGGAAAGCGGTGATCGTTGTGCACTTGGTAAAGGCATTGGCGGTGCAATCTGCATCTTGATCTGCACATGGCTGACGTTTAGCCCCATGTTTTGCGCAGTGGCAAGCAGTTCCGGGGCAATCATGCGTAATTTTTGATGCCAAATTGCGGCATCGACCAGAAAAATCAGTGCGCCATCGCGGATATTGGTCAAACGGGCATGCGCTTGCAGTGGGAAAGGCAGGTGCGGGCGCAGCTGTTGATCAACCGATGCAAGCCATTGCGCATGTTGCAGCAAACGTTGGCTGGAGCTTGCACGCAGGGTATCCAGCGCGGTTTTAGGCGCTTGAAAAGGCAGTTTCGAGGTGGATTTGGGGTCTGCCATGCGTATTTTTGAGGCTCAAAGATGAATTTGTGTTGGGGGACTTGCATATCAACAGGCTCGCCACCAGCTAAACTATCTGATTCCCGCGTGGATCTGTATCCATGTTGGGCATTTCGTTCATATTTCGATGTCGCGTCTGCGCGCGCATCCCGTTAGGGACTGCAAACTCAATGATCAACAACCTGCTGACCAATATTTTTGGAAGTCGTAATGACCGCCTGCTCAAGCAATATCGGGCAAACGTCAAGAAAATCAACGCGCTTGAGCCACAGATGCAGGCTTTGTCGGATACAGCGCTGCAGGCAAAAACCGACGAATTCCGCCAACGTATCAGCAAGGGTGAGTCGCTCGATAAGATCCTTCCCGAGGCATTTGCGGTTTGCCGTGAAGCTTCTGTGCGTGTGTTCGGCATGCGCCATTTTGATGTGCAGATGATTGGCGGCATGGTGTTGCATGCTGGCAAAATTGCCGAAATGCGTACGGGTGAAGGTAAAACCCTGACCGCAACCACTGCGGTTTACCTGAATGCACTTGAAGCGAAAGGCGTGCATGTGGTCACCGTCAACGACTACCTTGCTCGTCGCGACGCGGCGCAGATGGGAAAACTTTACAACTGGCTGGGGCTGACCGTTGGGGTGGTGTATCCGGGGATGCCACATACCGATAAGGGCGAAGCCTACGGTTGTGACATTACTTACGGGACCAATAACGAGTTCGGTTTTGACTACCTGCGCGACAATATGGCGCTGAGCAAAACCGATCGCTTCCAGCGTGGTCTCAATTTCGCCATCATCGACGAAGTGGACTCAATTCTCATCGACGAAGCGCGTACCCCGTTGATTATTTCAGGGCCGGCGGATGAGTCCCCAGAGCTGTATCTGCGGGTCAATCAGGTGGTTCCTGCTTTGGTACGTCAAGAGACGGAAGAAAGTGAAGGGCATTACTGGGTTGATGAAAAGCAGAAGCAAGTGCATATGTCCGAGGTTGGGCAAGAGCATGTCGAACATCTGCTGCGTCAAGCGGGCATCCTGGGTGAAGACGAAAGTCTGTATGCCGCACAAAACATCCATGTGGTGCACCACCTGAATGCCGCGATGCGCGCGCACGCCATCTACCAACGTGATGTGGACTACATCGTGCGTGATGGTGAAGTGGTCATTGTGGATGAATTCACGGGTCGCACTTTGCCGGGTCGCCGTTGGTCCGATGGGTTGCACCAAGCGGTTGAGGCGAAGGAAGGCGTGCCGATCCAGCGCGAGAACCAAACGCTGGCTTCGGTGACATTCCAAAATCTGTTCCGCATGTATAAAAAGCTGTCCGGCATGACCGGGACAGCCGATACCGAAGCCTATGAGTTCCAGAATATTTATGGGCTGGAAGTGGTGGTGATTCCCACGCACCGCGACATGATTCGTGAAGATCACTCCGATTTGGTATTCCTCAACCGTGCTGGGAAATATCGCGCAGTTGTCAAAGAAATTATTGCCTGTGCAGAAAAGAAACAGCCGGTGCTGGTGGGCACAACGTCAATTGAAGTATCGGAACTACTGAGCCAGGAGCTTGCCGCTGCGGGTATTCATCACGAAGTCTTGAACGCGAAGCAACATGAGCGCGAAGCAACCATCGTTGCACAAGCGGGGCGTCCAAGTGCAGTCACCATCGCCACCAATATGGCAGGCCGTGGTACGGATATCGTGCTGGGTGGTTCGTTGGATACAGAGCTTGCTGCATTGCCAGAGGACGCCAGCGAGGCAGAAAAAGAGCGCATCAAGACCGAGTGGCAGCAGCGCCATGATGAAGTGAAGGCTGCTGGAGGCTTGCATATCATTGGTACCGAACGCCATGAATCTCGCCGTATTGATAACCAGTTGCGTGGTCGTTCCGGGCGTCAGGGTGACCCTGGCTCCAGTCGTTTCTATCTATCGCTTGAAGACAATTTGATGCGCGTTTTTGCCGCCGACTGGGTGCAGAAAGTGATGGCACGGATGGGCTTGAAGGAAGATGACATCATCGAGTCACCATTGGTGACGCGTCAGATCGCCAATGCCCAGCGCAAGGTGGAAGCACACAACTTCGATATTCGCAAAAACTTGCTGGACTTTGACGACGTCAACAATGACCAACGCAAGGTGATCTATCAGCAGCGCAATGAACTGCTTGAAGCCGATAGTATCCAAGAGAACATCGATGGGATTCGTCACGATGTGATTGCCGATGTCGTCGAGCGTTTTGTACCGCCAGAGTCGGTGGATGAGCAATGGGATTTACCAGGGCTTGAGGCTGAACTCGCCACTGAGTTTGGTGTGCAGGTGGATCTGCAGGGCTTGCATCAAGCGCAAAGCGAGCTGGATGCCGGGCAAATTCTTGCGCATGTGCAGGATGCAGTGGAACAGCTCTTTACGACGAAGTCTGAGCAAGTCGGCAGTGAAACTATGCGCATGTTGGAAAAGCATGTGATGCTGAGTGTGTTGGATCAAAACTGGAAAGACCACTTGGCGCGCATGGACTATTTGCGACAGGGTATTCACCTGCGTGGTTATGCACAGAAGCAGCCTAAACAGGAATACAAGCGCGAAGCATTTGCCTTGTTCACCGAGCTTCTGGAGAAGGTGAAGTTTGAGGTGATTTCGCTACTTGCCCGTGCACGTGTTCGCAGTGAGGAAGAAGTGGCGGCAGCCGAAGCGCAAGAGCGTATGCGTGCGCAAGCAGTTGCGCAGCAGATGAACTTCCAACATCCAGACATGGGTGGTTTGGGCGCGGATGAAGAAGCCGCTGAAGTGGAGCAACAACTGCAGCAAGTGATCGCTTCGGGCATGATCGGGCGCAATGACGCCTGCCCATGTGGAAGCGGCAAGAAGTTCAAACACTGCCATGGGCAGTTGGGCTAATTGCGACGTGTTATTGCACAGCCGTAAGCAGTAATGACTTCGGCTGTGCATGTTGTGGCGGGTGTGGTGCGTGATCCACACGGCCGCATTTTAGTGGCGCAGCGTCCAACAGGGCGCGACTGGGCGGGGCTGTGGGAGTTTCCCGGTGGCAAGGTTGAACTGGGTGAAACCCCGGAAGCTGCCTTACAGCGTGAGCTGCAAGAAGAATTGGCGATTGAAGTACATGTCTCCCATCGGCTGATACGTGTGCCGCAGTGCTATACCGACAAGCGTATCGTTCTGGATGTGTTCTGCGCAGAGAGCAATCAGCCACCGCAAAGTCTGGATGGGCAGGCTTTCATGTGGCTGGTACCTTCAGAGATGGCAGATCTGAGCATGCCACCTGCCGATCGCCCTGTGCTGGCGGCGTTGCAACTGGCGTCACACTGCGTACTTCTGCCTGAGGTATCCGCGACGGATCATGTTCAAACAGCCTCCGGTTGCGAGGTTTTTATTCCAGGAGCGGCATCTTCCCAAGTCACTCATGCGGCAGGTGTTTGGTATTTCGCAACTGAACTGCAGGATGCAAACACGTTAGCCACGCTGCGTGTTTGGCAACAGCAGGGGCGAAAAACGGCAGTGGTCTGCGAAGACATGAAGGCCTTGTCTCTTGCCGAGGCGTTGGGGTGTACATGCGCCGTTCTGCCAAGCCAAGTTAGCGAATGGCAGGCCGTAACACAGTGGCGTGAGCAGGTCAGCTTGCCACTGTATATACAAGGTGCGTATTCACCAGAGACCCTGAGCCAAGCACGCTGGTATGGCATTCAGGGCTTTGCCCAGATGCCGTAACGTCTGGTTAAGTGGGTGTCGCGCTCAAGTAAGGCATAGACAGTGCCGCGCCCGCGTGTTCGGTTGAACGTGCTGCATACGATGTGGCGAACTGAATATGCTCTGCAAACACGCGTGTTGTTTTACTTGCAAGTGAAGCAGCCAGCGCACCATTAAACGCATCGCCTGCGCCGGTGGTATCAACAACCTGCGCGGATTCTGCAGGCACGTGATAGCAGTTTTTACTGTCATTGCGAAGCTGGGCTTCGGCATGTGAAACAAAACAGCCACTTGCCCCCAGCGTGATCACCACGGTGCCATTTGGCAGCAGGTCACGGCATAGCTCATGCAAGCGGCTTTGCCCAAGTTCAGTCACTTTGTCGGCATCCACTTTCTCGCCGGTATGGCGCGCTAGAAGTGCCGCAAATTCAGTCTCGTTGGGGGTGAGAACATCAACACGCGATAGCATGGCGCGATCAATGGCGACATTGGCAGGTGCTGGGTTGAGAAGTGTCGTTGCACCCACTGCGCGTCCACGCTCAAGCAAGCGTGTGACCGACTCCAGCGGGGATTCCAACTGGCTGAGCACAACATCACCAGCGAATACAGACGATAAAGCGGTATCAATGAAATCGGGGCTGAGCAGGGCGTTGGCACCCGCACCAATCACGATGCTGTTCCGTCCCTGTGCATCGACATAAATACCGGCGGTTCCTGTGGGTGCAGCAGTGAGCGCTGCGTGCAGTTGCAGCTGGTCATGGGTACAGAGCTGGCGTGCCCACTGTGCGCCGGGGTCATCCCCTAATGCACAAATGAATACCGTGTTCGCACCAGCACGACGTGCAGCAATGGCCTGATTGAAGCCCTTGCCACCAGGCCCTGTGCTGTATTCACCCAGTAGCGTTGCACCCGGCTGCGGCAATGCCGCCACGCGCCAGACATGGTCGATATTGAACGAGCCTGCAATAACAACACGCGGCATGCCTCAGCCTCCGAAACTACTGAGAACGCCAGCAATAGTGGCGGTCATGAATGTGGCGATGGAACCACCCAAAACGGCGCGCAGACCAAAGCGAGCCAAGTCACTACGACGCTCAGGTGCCAAGCCGCCAATGCCACCAATTTGAATGGCAATGGAGCTGAAGTTGGCAAAGCCACACAAGGCATAAGTGGCAATCAGGCGGCCTTGTTCGGTAAGTTGAATACCTGCCACGCGACCATTGGCAATATCTGCCAGTTGCAGATAAGCCACGAATTCATTGATCACCACTTTTTGCCCAATCAATGAGCCAACGATGTTGGCGTCTTGCCACGGCACTCCGATGACCCAGGCAAGCGGCGCCAGCAGCCAGCCAAACAAGGCGGCAAGGTCGGTTGGCTTGCCCAGCATGGCCGACAGACCTGTGATTTCACCCAGCCAAGTCAGCGGTGCGTTGATCATGGCAATCAAGGCGATGAAGGCCAGCAGCATCGCGGCGATATTGAGTGAAAGTTTCAAGCCATCAGCAGCGCCACCTGCAGCGGCATCAATCAGATTGCTGGAGGTTTTTTCGACATCCATTTTCACCGTGCCACGGGTCAGTGGTTCACTTGTTTCTGGAATGAGCAGCTTGGCTACCACCAAGGTAGCAGGGGCGGCCATGATCGATGCTGCAAGCAGGTGCTTGGCATAAAAGGCTTGCTGCTCGGGGTCTGTGCCACCCAGCATGCCAACATAAGCTGCCAATACCCCACCTGCGATATGCGCCATGCCACCAATCATCATGGTGATCAGCTCGGATTCGGTCATACGTGCGATGTAAGGACGAACCGTAAGCGGGGCTTCGGTCTGCCCGATAAACACGCTGGCGCAGACACTGGTGGTTTCAGCACCAGAAACACGCATCACTTTGGTGATTGCCCAAGCCATTACACGGACGATGGCCTGCATTACGCCAAGGTGATACAGCACGGCCATTAATGAAGCAAAAAAGATGATGGTAGGCAGTACCTGAAAAGCAAAAATGAAGCCGTACTGCGAGGTGTCCATCAACGAGCCGAAAATGAACTCAGAGCCAGCAGCCACAAAGCTGAGAATTTTGACGAAGCCGCGACCCAATGCGTCGAAGACATCGCGGCCACCTGGAACAAGCAGAACAAGTGCAGCAAATCCGATTTGTAAAATCACCCCGGTGCTGATTAGTTTCCAGTCAACAGCACGGCGATTATTGGAAAAAATCCATGCAATGCCCAGGAGCACAACAAGACCGAAGATGCCAAAGCCAATTCGCCCAAGAGCGTCCATTCCATTTCCTGCTTGCAGTCGTGACAGCGCAGGTTAGGGCAGGTGACAGGTCCGCGGCAAGTCAAAGATGTAGGGGGCGGGGTTAAATATCGCGGGCGATACTGCGGTTTCGCCCTGCCAGTTTGGCTTGACGGAGGCGCAAATCGGCACGACGCAGCAGGTGCTGCAGGGTTGCGCCATCGTGCGGCCAGCTGGAAATGCCGGTACTGAATGTCAGTTGGAAATCATGCCCTGTCTGGCTGCACTGAAAATGTGTTGTGGCGAAAGTGATGCGCAACACTTCGATACGCTCCCATGCGCGGCCAGCAGGATAGGGGAGCAGCAAAACGAACTCTTCGCCACCCAGCCGCACAAGATGCTCATCTTCATCTAAAGCGTTACCCAAGAAGTCGGCGATATGGCGCAGCACTTCATCGCCGCCCTGGGTGCCAGCCTGATCGTTCACATGCTGGAAATAATCGACATCCAGCAGGCAGAATGAAAGTGAACCTTGTTTGCGCCGCACCTCATCAATCAGCACTGGGGTGAGATGCATCAGCAGTGTGCGATTCGGTAGGCCAGTGAGCCCATCGACACCGGAGAGCTCGACAAGCATTTGCATGCGATACACCACAGCGGCGGTAATCGCAGTAAAAATAACCAGTAATAACAAGCGCTGCACAATATCAGAAAGATGCACCGTGCCGTAATCGCTGGAAACAAGATCAGCAGGCGAATTGAAAAAGAACAAAATTGCAACGGCGATACTGCTGTATTGAAGAACAGCCAGGAAGCCAGAGAACAAGGTCAAACGGCCATCGTTTCGTAACGCAGTAATGCCGATGGCGATCAGATAGAACGCCCACACCACCATGCTGTTCAAACCCGCAACAGGCTCTTGTATCGCCAGCAGAACCAACACAAATGAAGTGACACTGATGTCGTAACTGGTCGTTGCCCAAGGCAACCAAGGGTAGCGGCGCGAGCGCCGCGCAAACGACAAAAGTAATAACGCGGCGATAATCGCAAGTAGTACACCCAGCAAGCCTGCAATGCTTTCACTCACTGGGTGGGAGTGATCCAAAAGGTTGATCAGCGGAAGCAGTAACAGGCTCAGTGAAAGTGCCATGCGCAGTTTGGCAACCAGCAATTCACCACCGGCACCGAACTCCATCAATAGCCCGTCTGGTGGCTCGCGCAAGCGCTGCCAAAGCTCAGAAAGGATAGAGGAATGCGGTGTCATATAGGCGTATTGTTTACAGACGTGTCACTTTATACTCAACGTATTCTGAATGGAGAAGCGGCATATGGGGATGTTTCTGGCAGTCATTTTGTTTTTTGCCGGCATTATTTTGCTGGCCAAAACAGTACGCATGGTGCCGCAAGGGTATCAGTGGACGGTAGAACGCTTTGGGCGCTATACGCACACGATGGACCCTGGTTTGCATTTTCTGATTCCCGTGGTCTATGACGTTGGTCGCAAGATCAACATGATGGAGCAGGTGATGGATGTGCCAAGCCAGGACGTCATCACCAAAGACAATGCGGTAGTGAAGGTTGATGGCGTGGTGTACTTCCAAGTGTTGGATGCAGCCAAGGCCGCATATGAAGTCGCACAGCTTGAAATCGCCATTCTTAACTTGGTGATGACCAATATCCGTACAGCGATTGGTTCAATGGACTTGGACGAATCCTTGTCCAAACGCGATGAAATCAATACCAAGGTGCTGCATGCGGTGGATGAAGCAACGCATCCTTGGGGTGTGAAGGTCAATCGTATTGAACTGAAAGACATTCAGCCGCCCCGAGACTTGGTGGATTCAATGGCACGGCAAATGAAGGCCGAGCGTGAGAAGCGTGCCAATATCTTGGAAGCAGAAGGTCTGCGACAAGCGCAAATCTTGCGTGCTGAGGGTGAGAAACAATCGGCGATCTTGTCGGCAGAAGGTCAGCGTGAAGCCGCATTCCGTGAAGCTGAAGCGCGTGAGCGTTTGGCAGAAGCGGAAGCCAAGGCAACCGAAATGGTGTCCAACGCCATTTCGGCAGGCAATGTGCAGGCGATTAATTACTTCGTTGCACAAAAATATATCGAAGCATTCAAGGAACTGGCGCAAGCGCCGAATCAGAAGTTCGTAATGATGCCGATGGAGTCTGCAGGCATCATTGGTTCCATCGGTGGTATCGCTGAGTTGGCGAAAGAAGCGCTGGCAAAGAAAGCCTCAACACCAACACTTCCCGGGGGCTGATGATGCGCGAAGATGTCTTTGCTTGGGCGGCATTTGCACTTGTGCTTTTTGTTGCAGAAGCGCTGCTCCCTGGTGCGTTCATGCTGTGGCTGGCATTTGCCGCCACGGCGTTGTTCTTGCTGACATGGTTGCTGCCAGAAATCCCATTGCTGGCGCAGATGGCGATCTTTGTTGTACTGAGCTTTGTCTCTATTCAGGTCTATCGCCGTTGGTTCAGAAAGTGCGGGCCGGTGAGTGACCAACCTGCGCTCAATCGACGTACTGCAGCATTGATTGGCCGGGTCGTGCCGTTGGAAACCGCGATTATTGAGGGGCATGGGCGCGTTCAAATCGCGGATGCACTTTGGGAAGTCGTGGGGCCGGATGCACCAGCAGGTACACCAGTGCGTGTGGTTGGTGCGGAAGATGCCATGACACTGCAGGTCGAGCTGGCCTGATCTTGCACAGGGGGAGGGTAATCCCCCTGCGGGTCTGGGATAATGTGATTTCCTTTCGGCAGGTACGTTCCCATGACTCAAAAAACCATCCTCAACGAAACACACCGTGCCTTGGGCGCCAAAATGGTGGATTTCGGTGGCTGGGATATGCCCATTCACTACGGCTCACAAATCGACGAGCATCACCAGGTACGACGCGATGTGGGCATGTTTGACGTCAGCCATATGACCGTTGTTGATCTGCATGGCGAACGGGTACGCGACTTTTTGCGTCATGTCATGGCGAACTCGATCGATAAGCTGCAGAAACAAGGTAAGGCCATCTATACCTGCATGCTGAATGAGCAAGGCGGGGTGATTGATGACCTGATCATTTACTTCATGGGTGACACGTGGTTTCGTCTTGTGGTCAACGCGTCAACGCGTGATAAAGACCTTGCATGGCTGCAGGACAAAGCCGCTGCATTTGCCGTGCAGGTTCAAGAGCGCAGAGAGTACGGCATGGTGGCAGTACAAGGGCCTAATGCGCGCGCGAAAGTCATCGGGCTGTTGCGTGAAGACGACCGCGATGCCATCACCAAACTGGCACGTTTTGCCGCACATGCAGCAGTGACCGCCACAGGCGTGGAGGTGCTGGTGGCACGCACGGGCTACACCGGTGAAGATGGCTTTGAAGTGATCGTACCGGAAGCCGATACAGTGGCGTTCTGGAATGCATTGCTTCAGGTCGGTGTGAAGCCGGCAGGCTTGGGCGCACGTGACACATTACGCCTTGAAGCTGGCATGAATCTTTACGGTCAGGATATGGACGAAACCGTTACGCCATTTGAAGCCGCACTCGGCTGGACGGTATCACTGGATGAAGGGCGTGATTTCATTGGTCGCAGTGTGCTTGAGGCACAAAAAGCAGCAGGAACAGCACGGCAAATGGTCGCCTTGGTGATGGATGAAAAAGGTGTGCTGCGGCATGGTCAGAAAGTGCTGAGTGATGCAGGTGAGGGAGAGATTCTTTCCGGCACATTTTCCCCCAGCATCGGCAAGGCCATCGCTTTTGCACGCCTTCCCGCTGGTGAATTGGGTGCGGTACGCGTGGATATTCGTGGTCGCGAGGTTCCTGTGCGCCTTGTCAAACCCCCATTTGTGCGCGACAACACCATCCAGCCAGGTATCTGAAATCCGCCTTTCTTGCTTGGTTTTTCTTTACAATTCCCATACCCGCTATTGATGCAGCACGTACAACAGGAGTCATCCCTATGAGTGAAATTCCCGGCGATCTGAAATTTCTTAAATCCCATGAATGGGTCCGCGCTGAAGGCAATGGCAAGGCCACCGTCGGCATCTCTGATCATGCGCAAGGGCTTCTTGGTGACTTGGTGTATGTCGAGCTTCCGAATGTGGGTGATGTCATTGAAGCGGGCAATAGCTGTGCCGTTGTTGAGTCAGTCAAGGCAGCGTCGGATGTTTATGCACCCGTTGGTGGAAAAGTGATTGAAGTTAACGAAGCACTTGCCGACAAACCGGAAACCATCAATGAAGATGCCTATGGTGATGGCTGGTTGTTCGTGATTGAAATGGATGATGCAGAACAACTCAACGAACTGCTGGGTCCCGATGACTATGCCGAACAGCTTGAAGGCGATGACAACTGATCATCCGTTTGTTTACCAGTAAGACCTCAACACCCGCACATGCTGCGGGTGTTTTTTTGCGCGTGAACATGCATATGCAGTTGTAAAAAAGGTTGCGCAATTTTGCGCAAACAAGCTTGTGCGACGCGAAATAGTGCGTGCTGCATGCAAAAAAATGCAAAGAGAAAACGGAACAACATGCCTGTAAGTCTGCGACATGTTGGTTGCTTCTCATCATGTGCGGTGAAATCTTTGGAATGCTTGATATTGCTTGCTTTCACGCATGCATGTGTAGCTTGTTTTTTGATTGTGCTGCGATGGTGTTCTCAAAAAATATTTCAAACATAGCGCTGTTGATAGCGTGCAATGCACATCGCGTGAAATTTTTTTGCATCAAGTTGTTGACACGTTCAAAGCGCGTGATTAGGTTTCGCTCAATGGATGCATGTTGTTGAAGAACATCACGCATCGTTGGTTGATGAAATCAGCACGACGTTTTCATCGACGCAGCATCCGTTCCGGCGCATCTTTGCGCTGGCGGTCGACCGCAGGTCCGATACCTGCGGCGTCTTTCGAAACTGGGCTTTACTGATTTACCCAATGACGAGGAGCCATACCATGGCTGTGAAAAAAGCTGCAAAGAAAGACACTGCCAAGAAACCGGCAGCGAAGAAAGCGGTAGCAACGAAACCAGCAGCCAAGAAGGCCGTTGCGAAGAAACCAGCAGCCAAGAAGGCTGTTGCCAAGAAACCAGCAGCCAAGAAGGCCGTTGCCAAGAAACCAGCAGCCAAGAAGGCCGTTGCGAAGAAACCAGCAGCCAAGAAGGCCGTTGCGAAGAAACCAGCAGCCAAGAAGGCCG
>CAYZUG010000002.1:113463-139097 GCA_964481865.1 uncultured Thermomonas sp.
AAGAAACCAGCAGCCAAGAAGGCCGTTGCGAAGAAACCAGCAGCCAAGAAGGCCGTTGCGAAGAAACCAGCAGCCAAGAAGGCTGTTGCCAAGAAACCAGCAGCCAAGAAGGCCGTTGCCAAGAAACCAGCAGCCAAGAAGGCTGCGACAAAGAAACCAAAAGAAAAGCCTGAAACGACATCGCTTCAGGAAAATCCAAAGTCATCGCTTTAAGCCTGCGTTCCAAACATTTCTCTGGAACCGCATATCGACCCTTCCCGTTGCCCAGGCGGGAGGGGTTTCTTTTTGGGAAAAGTGTGCAGAACGATGTGATGGTTTGAACACAAAGAGGCAGGGCGCCACAATAGTCACCCCTTTGTCAGCGAACGCATCATCATGACTATTCTGCGCATGTCGAATCTCGATCTCACAGGTAAGCGCGTATTGATTCGCCAAGACCTCAATGTGCCAATTAACGCGCAAGGCGAGATTACTTCCGAGCAACGCATCGTGGCATCGGTGCCAACATTAAAACTGGCATTGGAAAAGGGCGCAGCGGTGATGGTGACATCGCATCTTGGCCGCCCCAAGGAAGGTGCATGGAGTGCGGCGGATTCATTGGAGCCCGTGGCCAAAAGGTTGTCGGCGCTTCTGGGTATGGATGTGCCATTGATCAAAGACTGGGTGACAGGCGTTGATGTTTCACCGGGTCAACTGGTGTTGCTGGAAAACTGTCGGATGAATGTGGGTGAAAAATCCGATGATGAAGCGCTGTCCAAGCAATACGCGGCGCTGTGTGATGTCTTCGTGATGGATGCCTTTGGCACTGCACACCGCGCACAAGCGTCTACGCATGGGGTGATCCGCTTTGCACCGGTGGCCTGTGGTGGGCCATTGCTGATGGCCGAGCTGGATGCATTGGATAAAGCCCTGGCCAGCCCGGCGAGACCATTGCTGGCGATTGTGGCCGGGAGCAAGGTGTCCACCAAGCTTGAACTGCTGGGCAACTTGGTAGGTAAAGTGGATCAGCTGATTGTGGGTGGTGGTATTGCCAATACCTTTATCGCAGCGATGGGGCATGCCGTCGGTAAATCACTGGTGGAAATGGACTTGCTGGAAACAGCGCGAAACATCATTGCAGATGCAAAAGCCCGTGGTGCAGACATCCCACTACCGCTTGATGTTGTAGTGGCACCAGCATTTGCCGCAGATGCATCGGCGACCATTAAAGCGGTGGATGCCGTGAGTGACGATGACATGATTCTTGATATCGGTCCGGCAACAGCTGCGCGTTATGCACAAATGATTACCGATGCCGGCACTGTGGTGTGGAATGGTCCGGTTGGAGTATTTGAGTTCGATGCCTTTGCTGCAGGAACAGCGGCGGTGGCGCGTGCGATTGCGGCGTCCAACGCATTTTCAATTGCTGGTGGTGGCGACACGCTGGCCGCGGTAGACAAGTTCAAGATTGCGGATGCCGTGTCGTATATCTCCACCGGCGGTGGGGCATTCCTGGAGTTTTTGGAAGGCAAGGTATTGCCAGCCGTTGCCGCCTTGGATGAACGTGCCTGAGGGTGATTTGAATTGCGCGTTTGAAGAGTGACTGTGCTAGCGTTACCACGACTTTAATCGACGAAAAACATTCTATGAGTAGTGCGCTTGTAATGGAGCAGCGGCGGAATACCCGCATTGTTGCCACACTTGGTCCAGCCACGGATGCGCCAGGTGTTCTGGAAGGTATTTTGCGGGCCGGTGTGGATGTGGTGCGGCTGAATTTTTCGCACGGTGACCCTTCCGGACAAATAGCGCGCGCCGAAGCCGTGCGTAAAATCGCTGTTGAGCTTGAGCGTGAAATTGGCATTTTGGTTGATTTGCCAGGGCCAAAAATTCGTATCGAAACGTTTGCTGAAGGAAAAGTATCGTTGCGTGCGGGGCAGCGTTTCGATCTTGTTGCACGTCACGATGTTGGCCTAGGCAATAGCGCGCAGGTGGGGGTGAGCTACCGCGAGCTGCCCGCTGATGTGGCACCTGGGGATGTGCTGCTGCTGGACGATGGCATGGTGCAGCTGCGGGTTGAAGCCGTTGAAGGCGAGCGCATCATTAATACCGTGCTGAATGATGGTGTGCTGTCCAATCGCAAAGGATTGAACAAGCAAGGTGGCGGGTTGTCGCTGGGAGCCATTACCGAGCGTGATCGTGAGCTGATTGCGATTGCTGCAGGCATGGATGCCGATTTCATTGCAGTTTCTTTTTGTCGCAATGCCGACGATATGCACGAAGCGCGGCATGTGGCGCGTGCACACGGCAGTCAGGCGGCAGTGGTTGCAAAAATCGAACGCGCAGAGGCGATTGAAAACCTGGCTGAAATTATTGAAGCCAGTGACATCGTTATGGTGGCGCGTGGTGATCTTGGGGTTGAAACAGGCGACGCCGAGCTACCGGGTTTGCAGAAGAAAATTATTCGTGAAGCGGTGGCACGCGAGAAAGTGGTGATTACTGCCACGCAAATGTTGCAGTCGATGGTGGATAGCCCCATGCCCACACGCGCCGAAGTATTGGACGTGGCCAATGCCGTTATTGATGGCACGGATGCTGTGATGCTGTCGCAGGAAACGGCGGCTGGGCAATGGCCAGTGCGTGCAGTGGAAACCATGGCACGTATTTGTGCGGGTGCAGAGCGGCAGTTTGTGTTTGACACAGATTTTGAAAAAGCGCGCCGTGGTCTTGAACGCGCCGATCATGCCATCGCCATGGCCACGATGTTTCTTTGTGAGCATATCGGTATTCGTGCGGTTGTCGCGATGACCGAATCGGGTGGAACGGCACGTTATCTGTCGCGTTTTCGTTCAGCCGTACCGATTTATGCCTTCTCACATCATGAAGCGGCACGTCGCAAGATGGCGTTGATGCGCGATGTTTTCCCGATGAGTTACGACAGCCGTGGGCAGACGCCGCGTGCGGCAGCGCGTGGCAGCATCCATTTGTTGGTGAAAGCCGGGTTGTTGAACCCAGGAGATCGGGTGATCTTTACCAGTGGCGAGCACATGCAGACACGTGGTGCAACCAATACATTGCGTTTACTGGAAGTGGGTGAAGATGGGCATGCAACCGGTCTAGGAGGGTTGTAAGGCAGCAAGTTAGGGGGAATCTGTTTCACTGGCTATAATGGGCGGATTCCCCTCCCTGACTTGCTGAGCTGCCATCTCATGAGTATTGAACAACTCGCCGAAATCGCCCGCGCCATGGTTGCCCCGGGCAAGGGCATTATTGCCATTGATGAATCTGCTGGTACCTGCAAAAAACGCTTTGATGGCGTGGGTATCGAGTGCACCGAAGAAAACCGTCGCGCTTATCGCGAACTCCTGTTGACCGCACCAAATGCCAACCAGTATTTGTCGGGTGCGATTTTATTTGACGAAACCCTGCGCCAGTCCACCAAGGATGGTGTGCCGTTTGCCAAGTACATGCTGGATAACGGCATGATCCCTGGGATCAAGGTTGATAAAGGTACCCACCCACTGGCGGGTTTCCCGGGTGAAGTGGTGACCGAAGGTCTGGACGGTCTGCGTGATCGCTTGAAAGAGTATTACAAGCTGGGTGCGCGTTTCGCTAAGTGGCGTGCGGTCATCAATATTGATGAGGATATTCCCTCAGGCACCTGTATCGAAGCCAATAGCCACGCATTGGCACGCTATGCGGCACTGTGCCAAGAGCAAGGTCTGGTACCGATGGTTGAGCCAGAAGTGTTGATGGACGGAAGCCACGACATCGGCACCTGCTATGAAGTTACAGAAGTCGTGCTGCGTTCGCTGTTTGATGCCCTGTATAACCAGGGTGTGATGCTGGAAGGCACCATTTTGAAGGCATCCATGGTTGTACCAGGCAAGGATTGTCCAGAGCAGGCCAGTGTCGAAGAAGTGGCTGAATCCACCCTGATGTGTCTGAAATCAGCTGTGCCAGCAATTTTGCCGGGAATCGTGTTCTTGTCCGGCGGGCAAAGCGACCATCATTCAACGGCGCATTTGAATGCCATGAATCAAATGGGGCCGAACCCTTGGCCGCTTTCGTTCAGCTATGGGCGTGCGATGCAACAAGCTGCACTGAAGCTGTGGGCAGCAGATATGACGGGCAATTACAGTCAAGCGCAGCAAACTGTATTCGAGCGCGCCAAAGCCAATGGTCTTGCGGCATTGGGGCAGTGGAAAGGTTAATTTCCAGTCCGCGAAGCAATGAACAAATGCCGGCATTATGTCGGCATTTGTATTTTTTGGCAGATAAGTAACGCAGCAGCATACTTTTGGTTGACGCGTGCATTGGTAAGCCGATGGCACAGGTAAAGCAGAAGGTTAAGCGGCTAGAATTCCGAACCCCTGATTTAGAGCCACTTTATGTCACAGCCTTATTCGCGCGTTGCCATCGTCACATTTCTGGCCGCTTTGGTGCTGTCAGCTTGCGGGAAAGCGGATAAACCCGGGGCGGGGAATGGCGCAGGACCGGGTGCTGGGCGCGCCATGCAGCCTGCCCTAGTGGAAATTGATACGGTGCGCCAACAGGAGTGGACCAATACATTGCGCGCACTTGGTACCGTAAAAGCGCATGAAGCGATTACGGTGACGGCAAAAGTCAGTGAAACGGTGCAGCAGGTGCATTTTGAAAGTGGCCAAGAGGTCAAACAGAATGCACCCTTGGTGACATTAAGTGGTTTGCAACAACAGGCAGCGCTGGCATCAGCACAGGCGCAGCTGAAAGAAGCCGAACAGCATTATCAGCGACAAGAAGAATTGGCCAAGCAACAACTGGTGGCGCGCTCAGCATTGGATAGCGCACGTGCGACGCGTGATGCAGCGCGTGCACAGGTGGAGCAGATCCGCGCTAACTTGTCGGATCGGGTGATTCGTGCCCCGTTTGCTGGTGTATTGGGGATTCGTCAGGTCAGCCCAGGTGCGTTGGTGACGCCGGGAACAGCGATTGCCAGTTTGGATGCAATCGCCACGGTGTATGTGGATTTCCCTGTGCCGGAAACCGAGCTGGCTGGTGTTGCCCCGGGGCAATCCATCAGCGGGCGGGCAGGTGCATACCCGGATCGCCAGTTTGATGGTGTTGTAGAAACCGTCTCGGCGCGCTTGGATGTGGCAACACGTGCGGCGATTGTGCGTGGTGAGTTCCCCAACCAAGAGCGATGGCTCAAGCCTGGGATGCTGGTGGATGTGGCATTGGTGCGCGGGACGCGCCGTGAACTTGTGGTGCCTGAACTGGCTGTCCAACAAATTGGCAGTGAAACCTTTTTATGGCGCGTTAAAGACGATGGTACTGTTGAAAAAGCGGATGTAGTGGTTGGTGGGCGCATCCCCGGAAAAGTTATGCTGCGTGAAGGCATCGAGGCGGGTGAACGCATCGTTACGCAAGGGATGGGTAAGCTGCAGCCAGGGGCGAAGGTGGTGACGGCAGATGCGGCACCCTCCTCAGCAAGCAAAAAATAAAGGCAGGCCATGAAGATTTCAGATCTTTCCATCAAGCGGCCAGTATTGGCAGTGGTCATGAGCCTGCTGTTGATCGTGCTGGGCATCATGTCGTTCATGCGTTTGACCTTGCGCGAATTACCTGCAATCGACCCACCGATTGTTTCGGTATGGGTGAACTATCCGGGGGCATCCGCTGGTGTGGTAGAAACGCGAATTACCAAGCCACTGGAAGATGCACTTGCAGGGATTGAAGGCATCAACACAATTGACTCGAACAGCCGGAACGGCAGTTCGCGCATCAGCATCGAGTTTTATGCCAGTCGTGATATTGAAGCGGCGGCGAATGATGTGCGTAATGCTGTCAGTCGTGTGGCTGACCGCATGCCGGAAGAAGCCGATCAGCCTGAAATCACCAAGGTCGAGGCAGATGCCGATGCGATTTTGTGGCTGAATCTGCGTTCGACCAGCATGGATCAAATGCAAATGTCGGACTATGCGCAGCGCTATCTGGTGGATCGCTTCTCCAGTCTGCAAGGTGTGGCGCGCGTGTTCCTTGGTGGTAGCCAGCGTTATGCAATGCGGGTTTGGTTAGATGGCGATGCGCTGGCAGCGCGTGGATTGACCGCCTCTGACGTGGAAACCGCATTGCGTAATGAAAACGTCGAATTGGGTGCAGGGCGCATTGAGTCGATGGATCGCGACTTCATCCTGCGCGTGGCGCGTGATTACATCAGTGCCGAACAGTTTGCGCAGATGCCGCTAGGCAAAGGCAGTGATGGCTATGTTGTTCGCTTGAATGATGTGGCGCGCGTGGCGTTGGAATCCACCGAGCGGCGTGCGTATTACCACAGCAATGGCGAGCCAGCGATGGGGATTGGCATCGTCAAGACATCAACCGCCAACAGCCTTGAGGTGGCAGAAACGGCAAAAGCCGAGGCCGACCGAATTCGTCCCGCCTTGCCGAGTGGCACCGACATCTATGTGGCATATGACAGCACCACCTTTATTTCTGCGGCGGTTAAACGCGTGTATGAAACATTGGTAGAAGCCGTTGTCCTGGTGCTGCTGGTGATTTGGTTGTTCTTGGGAAGCGCACGTGCGGCCATGATTCCCGCGCTCACCGTGCCGGTGTGTGTGGTGGCGTCATTCAGTGCGCTGTATGCGTTTGGTTTTTCGATCAACTTGCTGACGCTGCTGGCGTTGGTGCTCTCCATTGGTCTGGTGGTGGACGATGCCATCGTGGTGGTGGAGAACATTCAGCGTCGCGTGGATCTGGGTGAGCCAGCCCTGGTGGCGGCAAAGCGCGGCACGAAGCAGGTGGCATTTGCCGTACTGGCGACCACCGCGGTCTTGGTGGCAGTGTTTTTGCCGGTGGGCTTCTTGCAGGGCAATACCGGGCGGTTATTTCGTGAGCTGTCGGTTGCACTGGCAGCAGCAGTTGCGATCTCGGCATTCGTTGCCCTGACATTGGCGCCGATGTTGTCGTCCAAACTGTTGCGCCCGCATACCGGGGCACATGCGGTGCGGGAAAATCGTGTCAGTGCGTGGTTGAATGCCCGCTTCCAAGTGGTTGCAGATGCGTATCGCGGTCTTTTGGAGCGCAGCGTGCATCGCGTCGGGTTGTTTGCGGGCTTGATGCTTGCCGCAGTGGTTGCATTGGTGCTGCTGTTCAAGATGCTGCCGGGTGAATTGGCGCCCACAGAAGATCGTGGTTCGTTCATGTTGTCGATGGAAGGTCCGGAAGGCGCTGGCTTTGATTACACCGTCGAACAAATGAAGAAAGTTGAAGCCATTTTGGCGGGCGAAACCGGCCCGGATAAAACCATCCTGCGTGCCAATCCACGTGTGCCTGGCAGCTTTGGCAGCAACGAAGAAATGCATACCGGAAATGCCATGATCTTCTTGCAGCCCTGGGACAAGCGGAAAGAAACCACTGTAGAAGTGGCTGCCGAGTTGGAAAAGAAATTCACCGGCTTACCCAGCGTGCGTGTGCGCACGATGGCAGGTGGTGGTTTGGTGCGTAGCCGTGGTCCGCAGTTCCAGATGGTACTGGGTGGGCCTGACTACAAAGAGCTGGCCGAATGGCGTGACATCATGTTGGCCAAGATGGCTGAAAACCCAGGATTGGTGGGGCCAGATTCCAATTACAAGGAAACCCGCCCACAGATGCGTGTGGTGGTGGATCGTCAGCGTGCCGCAGACCTTGGGGTATCGGCAACAGCGGTAGGGCGTGCGTTGGAAACCATGATGGGTGGACGCCGCGTGACCACGTTTGTGGATAACGGGGAAGAATACGACGTCAAACTGCAGGCTGACCGCAAAGGCCGCGATTCGGTGGCGGCACTGGATGCCTTGCAAGTCCGGGCGCGTGATGGCTCATTGGTGCCGCTTTCCAATTTGGTGACACTGCGTGAAACGGCAGAGCCAGGCACACTGAATCGTTTTAATCGCCTGCGCTCCATTACTCTGACGGCACGCTTGGCCAATGGCTATCCATTGGGGGATGCCGTGGCATGGGCGCAACAAGCTGCAAGCGAAAGTCTGCCGGATTACGCGCAGATCAATTGGAAAGGCGAGTCGCGTGAGTTCCAGCAAAGTGGCGGTGAAGTGCTGATCACGTTTGCCTTGGCCTTGCTGATTGTGTATCTGGCATTGGCGGCGCAGTTTGAAAGTTTCTTGCATCCTTTGGTCATCATGCTGACAGTGCCTTTGGGTGTCTTGGGCGCACTGCTTGGGTTGTGGGTCACTGGTGGAACGATGAATCTGTTTTCGCAAATCGGCATCGTCATGCTGGTAGGACTGGCGGCCAAGAACGGTATTTTGATCGTCGAATTTGCAAACCAGCTACGCGATGCCGGGCGTTCAATTCATGAGGCGATTGTGGAAGCCGCTTCTATTCGCCTGCGCCCGATTCTGATGACCTCCATCGCCACGGTGATGGGTGCAGTACCACTGGTTATTTTTGGTGGGCCAGGCTCCGCCAGCCGCGCCGCCATTGGTGTGGTAGTGATTTTTGGCGTGACCTTCTCGACACTGCTGTCTCTCTTTGTGGTGCCGGCGTTCTATGCGTTGCTGGCCAAGTACACCACGTCCCCTGAAGCGTTGGCGAAGAAGCTGGAGAAGCTCGAAGTGGAAACCCCACAGGCAGGCGGTTATGCATAACGATGGCTCACCATGGAAATCTCGACCCAAGCACCCAGCGGTGCCAACAGGGCGTACCCAACAACGTGAACGCGCACCCGTCACGCCGCCAGCGGAGTCATCACCGACGCGGGAGCGGCGCGACGCGGAGTTGCGCATCTATGGGCTGAATGCTGTGCGCGCCATGTTTGCAAAGCGACCGCAAGCATTGCGCAAACTTTACCTTCTGGAGTCGCGCATTCCGCAATTGCAGCCACTCTTGAAGTGGTGTGTGGCGCAACGTGTTGGCTATCGCGTTGTAGAAGATGCCGATTTGAAAAAGCTTGCGGCCAGCGCACATCACGAAGGCGTGGTGGCTGATGTGGTACGTGACGCACCGCTGCCACTTTCGGCATGGTTACGTGATCTTCCCGATGGTCCGCACTGTGTACTGTGGCTGGATGGTGTGGAAAATCCGCATAACTTCGGGGCGATATTGCGTAGTGCAGCGCATTTTGGTGTCACAGCGATCTTGTTGCCCAAGCACGCGAACCTAGCGCTTTCTGGTGCGGCGGCACGCGTGGCAGAAGGTGGAGCAGAGGCGATCACGCTGGTGCGGTTAGGGCGTGAGGACAACAGCATTGCGCAACTGCGCGGCGCTGGCTTTACATTGGCGGCCACCGTGGTGCGTGATGGGCAGGATGTTTTCCAGGCACCACTCGCCAAGCGCTTGATCTATGTGATGGGTGCGGAAGGCCAGGGGATGTCTGCCGAATTAGCGGCGGCGTGTGATCTGCGCCTGTCCATTCCGGGAACTGGTGCGGTGGAAAGCCTGAATGTTTCGGCCGCAACCGCAGTATTTTTGGCGGCCTGGAAGCGCAGCTGAGGCATGCTGTGCAAGGGGCTGGTGCTTGCAGGTGTCGCTGGCTTGAGTCGCCCGGTTTTACCAGCCAAGTGCACCGGCTTCTTCGGTACGGCTGAACGCGGAGTGCACTCCTGTCGAACCGTTTTCCACACCGGTGGCGAAATAAGCCACGCCAGTCCCTGCAGCGCGGTCAATCCATAGCCCTGAGAGCAGCCCATAGGCATTGCCACTATGGCCAAGACGCGGACGACCATCGGCGAAAAGATCATCGCGGCATTGCGGATTGTTGCTTTGTGCAAGATGCTGCACGGCAAGACCATAGGCACATAGAAAGCCACCACGACTGGGTTCGTCTTCTTCACCCACAACGCCGTTGGTTCCGTTGAAGCGCCAGAGTGGTGTGGCCAGTTGTGCAACGGATTGTGCTTGCAGAATGCGGCTGCCATCCAGCATGCCATCGTTCAACAGCATGCGGCCGATACGTGAGAGGTCGCGTACGGAAATACGCAGGCCACCCTGTGGTGAAAATAAAGCTCCATTGCTGCCAGCGTGCCATTGCGAGAGATCGCAGCGCCCATCGGCGGAAGGAAATGCCGGACAACCCGGGTCTTGCCCGTGGAAGTCATCCTTGCTTGGCACGCGATTGGCGTCATACAGCACAACGGCACGCGCAATGCTGGCGGCATTGCATCCCGACCAATTGAAACAAGCGTCCAGCCGCATGGGGAACAGCACCAAGCGTCGCATCAGGCGATCAAAACGCTCGCCCGTGGCAAGTTCCATCAGTTGTGCGATCACCGGAAAATTGAGATTGCTGTAGCGGAAGAATTGTCCGGGGGCATGCTGTTGATCCCAGGCCGCTGCTTGCGATGTAATGGCGTCAAGTGTGCTGCCAATGGGGACATTCCAGTAACCGGCGTTATCGGTCAGGCTGGAGGTGTGAGAAAGCAGCATGCGCAAGGTGATGGGGTGGTCGGGGAAGGCAGGGTTGCGCAGGGGCGTGCCAAGGACATCGGAAGCATCGGCATCCAGATCCAATTTGCCTTCTTCGACAAGACGTAAAACAGCAATCGACGTGACTAGTTTGCTGATCGAAGCGATGCGGGCAGGGTCGTTGACCGTCAATGCGCGTTGCGTGGCAAGGTCTGCAAACCCTTCAGCGCTGGCTTGACGTTCGCCTTGTCGATCAAATGTCACCCGTGCACGAGCAACGGGCTCATCGGCATATGCCTGCGTTGCAGAAATCGCGGAAAAGAAAAGCACCAGAACCAAACGCCTGCCTAAAAGCCACATACAGGATTCGACCATGCAAGGATGAACCTGCAGGTTAGCCGAATCCTTTGTGGAAGTGCTAGATAGCTAGATAAGCGGAATGAACGCCACCAGCAGGGATGTGCTGATGGCGTTGTGGTTACGGTGTGTCAGGCGACTGACGAAACTCGCGGCGAACCCAGGTATCCAGCATTCGCTTTTCATAACGCAGTGGATCGTTGTCCAGCATGGAGCCTGTATGAGTCAGAAAACCCATGTCGGTGAGTTTGCGTTCACCTTCCGCCACCACCTGACCAGCGGCATCCAATTGGCGGAATTGCACGGTCATGCGGGGTGGGTAAATGTCGCGGATGATACGGACATCATGACGACCAGGGCCATGCCATGGTTCGAATTGCCCCGCACGTTTGATATCGAGAATCGTCAGTTCCAAGGTATGACCGGCAGGCAGATACTTGCTGGTTTCACTGCGCGTGTATTTGGCGATTTGCGTCAGCCAATCGCCTTCCGCCGCCTCATGCTGGTTGCCTGAACTGGTAATTTCGGAAAACTTGCTGGGGTCCGTCCAGGACACACTGATCGCACCTTCTGCGGGTAACGCACGTGGTGCATCCGCTGCCAACATGCCACCTTGTCCTGCGGTTGTTGCACAGGCTGCCAAAGTGAGCGTCATCGCAATGGTGAGGAATGTTGATTTCATAAAAATCTCCGCGATGAAAGATGCCTACAGTGTGCCGCCAACTTCCTGTCTCTAGATGTAATGTCGAGCAGTTTCAGTCAGCTACCGTTTCATTTGATTCGTCGTGACTTCTGAACCAAGCCTCGACTTTGCCCTTGATCTTCATGGTCATTGGCATACCACGGCGATCCAGTGAGCGGCCTACTTGAACACGCACCCAGCCTTCACTGATGCAGTATTCCTCCACGTTGTCGCGTTCAACGCCATTGAAGCGAATACCAATGCCGCGCTCTAGAAGTGTTGGGTCATAGAACGTGCTGCGTGGGTCGTTGGACAAGCGATCGGGGGGTGTTTGAAGTTCACTCATGGGGCTAATAACGTGTGATGAATAGCACACAGGATAACCGCTGCGCGCCGACATGCCATGCAGCTGTCGGTTTTTGGATGCTGATAGTGTGCATACAGGTAGGTGCGCAGGCTCTAAACTGTACGCATGAATGCCATGTTGCGTGATTCGGCGCTGGACGCCCTGTTGTACCCGTTTTCTCAAGGAGTGTTGTCGTGGGCGCAGCCTGCCTTGTTTCTGCGCGCCCGCCTATCGGCAGCATTGCAAGATCAGTCATACGTGGCAACGCAGCCGTTTTATCCCGAAGCGGCGCGCCTGCAACGCAGTGGCATTGCTTTATGCGATGAAGACGTCTTACCGGAGGCGCGCTTTCCTTTGATCTTGTTGCTGCCACCACGGCAGCGTGACGAAGCCCGCGCTTTGCTTGCCAAAGCCTGTGCAGCACTTTCACCCGAGGGCGTGTTGGTCATGGCGGTTGCCAATGATGAGGGCGCCAAGTCACGCGAGGCCGACCTGAAACAACTGGCTGGTGATGTACATACGCTGAGTAAATACCATTGCCGCGTTGTATGGACACGGCCCGGTGCCGCGTTTGATACGGCATTGCTGCAGCAGTGGAAACATCTGGATGTAGCGCGACAGGTTGTTTCCAACGATGTTGTGTCGGGAAGCTTCAGTAGTCGTCCCGGTGTGTTTGCCTGGGATCGTGTGGATGCCGCATCACGATTGCTGACCGCTGCATTGCCCAATGATATATGCGGTTGCGTGGCCGACTTGGGAGGCGGTTGGGGGTATTTGTCGCAACATGTTTTAGCGCATTGTCCGCAGGTCACATCATTGGAGTTTTATGAAGCCGATGCCCGTGCTTTGGCGTTGGCAAAGTGCAATCTTGCGCATGCACAGATTCCCGTGCGCTTTCATTGGTGTGACGTGACAGAAGGCATTGCGCAGCCTGTCGATACGGTGGTGTGTAATCCACCTTTCCATGCGCTTGCTGGTGGCGAGCGCCCCGATATTGGCCGTGCATTTATTGCTGCAGCAGCGGCTGCACTCAAACCACGCGGCAACCTATGGCTGGTCGCAAATCGTCACTTACCTTATGAGCAGGCGTTGGCAACGGGCTTTTCACAAGTGCGCGATGTGATGCAGCATGGCGGCTTCAAGATTGTGCATGCGGTGAAAGCATGAAGCTGGTCAAACACATTGCTAACTTGGGTTATGGCAGCCGCAAGGATGTGCAGTGGATGTTTCGTGAGGGGCGCATCACCGATGCGGCAGGTGAAGTGCTGTATGCCGATGACAAGGTGAAACACGCCATAATTCGTGTGGATGGTGAGCCGCTTGACCCGCCTTCCGGGCTTTTGCTGATGCTGCACAAACCTGTGGGATATACCTGTTCCAGCAAGGATCCTGGGCGTGTGGTGTATGACATGCTGCCACCGCGCTTCCGTTTACGCAGCCCGGTACTTTCTACTGTAGGGCGGCTTGATCGAGAAACCTCTGGCTTGTTGCTGATGACCGATGACGGTCAGTTGCTTCATCGCATCATTGCACCAAAATCGAAGCTGCCGAAAGTGTATTTGGCAACCTTAGCGCAGGATTTGCGCGGTGATGAGTCGGCGGTATTTGCCAGTGGAACCTTGATGCTGGAGTCAGAGCAGACCCCGCTTTTACCAGCAGAATTGCAGATTGTTGCGCCACGCATCGCACGTCTGACCTTGCACGAGGGGCGGTATCACCAAGTGCGACGCATGTTTGCAGCGGTAGGTAACCATGTGGAAGCGCTGCACCGTGAGCGTATTGGCGGGCTTGCACTGGGTGCGTTGCCCGCCGGGCAGTGGCAGATGCTGGATCAAGCCGCACGCGACACATTGTTTGCTGTGCCCACGTCAGAAAATGATGCCCTCTGAACGTGTGCGTGGGTTGTTTGGCTTAGTCGCGGAAGTTGTCGAATTGCAGTGGCAGACCAAAGTCTTTTTCACGCAATAGCGCCATCGCCGCCTGCAGGTCATCGCGCTTTTTTCCGGTGACGCGCAGCTTTTCGCCATTGATTTGTGAGTCCACCTTCAGTTTGGCGTCTTTGAGCGTGCTTTGCAGTTTCTTTGCCAGTTCACGTTCAATTCCCTGTTTGATGGTAACTTTCTGGCGTGCGCCAGCAAGATTGGTGTCGATGTCGGCAAACTCCAAGCAGCGGACATCAATCTTTCGTGCAGACAGGCGAGCACGCAAAATATCGCTCATTTGCTGTAGCTGAAACTCACTGGGAGCTGACAGCGAAATGACGGTGTCTTCTCGTACAAAAGAAGCATCGACGCCCTTGAAGTCAAAGCGCGTCGAGAGTTCGCGGTTGGCTTGATCCACAGCGTTGGTGAGTTCGTGAGTGTCCACTTCGGACACGATATCGAATGAAGGCATGGCAATCGAAAAGAAAATGAAAGTAGCAGGTTACCCCAAGCAGAAAGGATGGTCATGCAATCGTCACCCCAACAACCAGCAAACAGCGTGCCGCATGCGTCGGTGCATCCGCAGCGTGCGCTCTGGATGATGCTTGGCTCGGTGGCGTTGTTTTCGCTGATGGATGCAGGGTTGAAGTTGCTTTCTGCGCACTATCCACCGGTGCAGATAGCAGCCCTGCGTGGCGCATCTTCCTTGCCCTTGTTGCTCGTGTGGGCGCTTGCCACGGTTGGGGCGCGTGCATTGATGCGTGTGCGTTGGCCACTGCATCTGCTGCGTGGCGCTATCGGTATTTTGATGATGGCCAGTTTTGTTTATGCGTTGAAACGCTTGCCACTTTCCACGGCCTATTCCATTTTCTTTGTTGCCCCCTTGTTGATTACTGCCCTTTCAGTGCCGATTCTTGGAGAGCGCGTGGGGCCAAGGCGCTGGACAGCAATCGCGATTGGGCTGTTGGGGGTACTGGTTGTGCTGCGGCCAAGTGGCAGTGGCATGTTGAGTTTGGCGGGTGCCGCTGTCTTGTTGGCGGCCTTGGGATATGCCGTTTCCGCCATTACCGTGCGGGTATTGGCGCGCACCGACAGCACGCAGGCGATTACCTTCTGGCTGCTGGCATTGATGGCTCTGGGGGCGGCTGTGCTGGCATGGCCGAATTGGGTGCCCGTGCGTGCTGAACATGCGTGGATTATTGCGGGTATTGGGGTGGCGGGCGCACTTGGGCAATACGCGGTGACAGAAGCATTCCGTGTGGGAGAAGCGTCTTTGATTGCACCTTTGGAATACAGCGCCTTGCTGTGGGGAGTGACGCTGGATGTTGTGCTCTGGGGCGTTCTTCCGGATGCAGTGACGTGGCTTGGTGCCGGCATCATCATCAGTAGCGGGCTATATCTGTTACGGCGCGAGCGTGTACATGCTGCCGCAGAACATCCTTGATTTATCTGGGTACAAGATGGTTTTTTCGCATCATTTCTTGTGAAAACCGCAAGTTTTCTTGCGCAAATATAATTTGCACGGGTAAAACATGGATTTTGCTGCACTGCAGTTTGTCGAATGTGTACGCTGCAGTGACAATAGGGTTTCTCTTCCTGTTTTGGAGTTCTGGCGATGGCCGAGCTGAAAGAAGCCCGTGTCCCCGATATTGGTGGGCATGATGATGTGCCGGTAATTGAAATTCTGGTGAAACCGGGTGATACGGTCAGTCAAGATCAAGGCTTGGTGACGCTGGAATCTGACAAGGCCACGATGGAAGTACCTGCACCATTTGCAGGTGTCATCAAGGAAGTGAAAGTCAAATTGGGCGACACCGTTTCCGAAGGTGGCTTGGTTGCCATCATCGAAGTGGGCGCAGATGCTGCTGCGTCGGCATCAACGCCCGCGCCGGTACAAGCGCCTGCGCCAGTGGCTGCTGCAGTAGTGCCTCCTGCGGCAGCATCTCCTGCACCGAGTGCAGCTGCTGCACCAGTTGAAAGCGGTGCGCCGGTTCCTGCGTTGGCGCCGGTGGCTGAGCCTGGTCAGCCTGGTATCCCACCGATGCGCTTCGATGCCGATGCCGTACTGCCAGCGAAGGTGCCATATGCCAGCCCTGCCGTGCGTTTGTTTGCACGTGAATTGGGCGTGGATTTGATGCAGGTAACAGGAAGTGCGCGTGCGGGTCGGATTTCCAAAGAAGACGTCCAGACGTTTGTGAAGGGCGTGATGTCGGGTGCGTCTGCAGCACCGGCAGCGGGTGCATCAGCAGGTGCCGGTGGTGGATTGAATCTGCTGCCGTGGCCAAAAGTGGACTTCGCAAAATTCGGGGCGATTGAAAGCAAGCCGTTGTCACGCATCCAGAAGATTTCCGGTGCCAATCTGTCGCGCAACTGGGCGATGATTCCGCATGTGACGCAGCACGATGAAGCCGACATTACTGCGCTGGAAGAACTGCGCGTGGCGTTCAATGCCGAGAGCGCAAAAGCTATTGCCGCAGGGAAAACCGGCAAGCTGACGATGTTGGCATTTTTAATCAAAGCCTGCGTGGTGGCATTGCAGAAATTCCCCACCTTTAATGCGTCTTTGGAAGGCGACAACCTTGTCCTGAAAAAGTATTACCACATTGGTTTTGCAGCAGACACCCCAAATGGTTTGGTGGTGCCGGTATTGCGTGATGCCGACCAAAAAGGTGTCGGCCAGATTGCCAAGGAAATGGGTGAGCTGGCGGCGTTGGCGCGCGAGGGCAAACTCAAGCCCGAACAGATGCAAGGCGGCTGTTTCACCATCAGCTCGCTGGGTGGTATTGGGGGTACCAAGTTCACCCCGATTATCAATGCGCCGGAAGTGGCAATTCTGGGTGTCTCCAAGTCGGAGATTAAGCCAGTGTGGGATGGCAAGGCTTTCCAGCCGAAACTCATGCTGCCGCTATCGTTAAGTTATGACCACCGCGTGATTGACGGCGCTGCCGCTGCACGCTTTACCAGCTATCTGGGACAACTGCTGGCCGACTTGCGTCGGGCCATGCTGTAAGGAGAAGGTGCATGGCTGATATTGAAAGCAAAGTTCCCGACATTGGTGGGCATGATGATGTGCCGGTCATCGAAGTTCTGGTGGCGGTTGGCGATACCGTCAAGAAAGATCAGGGCTTGGTGACACTGGAGTCCGACAAAGCCACCATGGAAGTGCCTGCAGAAGTGGATGGCGTGATTAAAGCGCTGAAGGTCAAACTGGGCGATACAGTTTCGGAAGGCGCGGTGATTGCAGTGATTGAGGCTGCGGGTGCACCCGCAGCGGCGCCAGCCCCCGCGATTGCCGCTGTCTCAACACCTGCAGCGTCTGCTCCAGTTGCACCCGCTGCCGCGCCTGCAACACCTGCGCCACAAGCTGCATCTGCTTCAGGTCGCAAGGCGGACATTGAGTGTGCAGTCGTCGTGATTGGTGCAGGCCCAGGTGGTTATACCGCCGCATTCCGTAGTGCCGATCTCGGTTTGGATACCGTGCTGATTGAACGCTACGCCACCCTTGGTGGCGTCTGCCTCAATGTTGGTTGCATTCCATCGAAGGCGCTGCTGCATGCGGCAGATGTGATTGAACAGGCGGCACATGCCAGCGCGTTTGGTGTGGAGTTTGCGCAACCCAAGGTCGATATCAACAAATTACGCGGCTACAAAGAAAACGTCATCGGCCAGCTCACCAAGGGACTTGCTGGAATGGCGAAGCAGCGCAAGGTGCGAACCGTACAGGGTGTGGCGAAGTTCGTCTCCGCTAACGAGCTGGAAATCACGGGTGCCGACGGCAAGACGCAGCTGCTGCACTTTGGTCAATGCATCATCGCGGCAGGTAGCCAGCCGGTGAAGCTGCCGGCATTTCCGTGGGATGACCCACGCATCATGGACTCGACCGATGCACTGAACTTGGCCGACGTGCCGAAAAAGCTGCTGGTGGTTGGTGGCGGCATCATCGGCTTGGAAATGGCGACGGTCTATCGCGCATTGGGTGCGGAAGTCACCGTGGTGGAGTTCATGCCGCAGTTGATCCCCGGTGCGGATGCCGATTTGGTCAAGCCATTGGCCGACCGCCTGAAGAAGCAGGGTGTCGCCATCCACCTCAAGACCAAAGTAGTTGAAGCCAAGGCGCAGAAGAATGGCATCAACTGCAGCTTTGAAGGTGAGTCGATCCCTGAAGGCAAGCTGTTTGATCGCGTGCTGGTGGCAGTGGGGCGTAGTGCCAATGGCGGCAAGTTGGATGCGGAAAAGGCTGGCGTACAAGTGGGTGAGCGCGGCTTGATTCCGGTCGATGCGCAGATGCGTACGAACGTGCCGCATATCTTCGCCATCGGTGATCTGGTGGGGCAGCCAATGCTGGCGCATAAAGCCACGCATGAAGCCAAGCTGGCGGCAGAAGTGGCAGCAGGGCACAAGAAAGCATGGGTGGCGCGGGTGATTCCGTCCGTGGCCTATACCGATCCGGAAATCGCTTGGGTGGGTGTCAGCGAAACCGAAGCGAAAGCCAAAGGGCTGAAGATTGGCGTGGGTAAGTTCCCGTGGGCGGCATCAGGGCGTGCTATCGGCATTGCCCGCACCGAAGGTTTTACCAAACTCATTTTCGATGAGGAAACGCAGCGTGTGATTGGCGGCGGAATTGTGGGTGTGCACGCTGGCGAATTGATTTCGGAAGTTGCGCTGGCGATTGAAATGGGCTGTGAAGTTGAGGATATCGGTCACACCATTCACCCACACCCAACCTTGGGTGAGTCGGTGGCGATGGCGGCCGAAGTGTTCGACGGCAGCATCACCGATCTGTATATCCCGAAAAAGCGCTGAGCATTTGGTCAGTGAGGTAATGCGTCGAGGTGTGTCGGCTCAAGCTGCCGATGCGCCTCGATGCGTTTCCACAGCTTTTCATGAAAATGAAAGACCACCGTATTGCAGGCAGGTTCAATCAGTGCAATCGCGCCGCCCACTAACCAGCTTCCTGTCAACAGCCAGCCAAGTGAAAAGGCGACGGTGAAGTGCAGCGCGGCAAAGCTGAGTGTCTTGGACATACGTCACCAATAAATGAGAATGATTCTCATTTTTAGCCTGTCCGAAAGGGAAGTCAAGTTGAAGATTTCAATGGCTTTGATGCCTTTCGTGAATGATTAGCGCTTTTGGCTGTTGCCCCTGCTGAAAATCCCCTGCTATAATTCTCGGGCTACACGGGGCGAAACTGATTTCGCTCCGCGTCTCCATACATGGACTGGAACCGCACGTGCTTAATTCTGCCGACGCGGGTTGGCGACTATCGTTTCGGATAGCGATGCTTCAAGTCGTTGTCGTTGTGGTGGTTGCAGCCATTTACCTCCTGAGCAGTCAGCGCGCTGCTTTGGCGGTTGTTGCTGGTGGTGGCTTCATGGTTGTTGGCGGTTTGCTGGCGGCGTGGGGCACATTTGCCGGTGGCGTCACAGGTGCGGGTATCGCGCTTGGGCGGTTGGTTCTAGGGATGGTGACGAAGTGGTTTGTTGTTATCGCGGGAATGTATCTGGCGATGGCAGTGTGGAAGTTGCCAGCGGTGCCGGTTTTGGTGGGTGCGGCGCTGGCAGCGGCGGCATTTGTGGTTTCACTCAGACTTGTGACAAAGCGTAGTACGACGAGGACGATCGCGTGATCTTTGAAGGAATGGGACAAGTGTCAACGGGTGGCTCGGGCGGCGATGGTTTGACCGGCTATATCGTTCACCATTTGACTCACAATACGAAGCAGTTTTCGTTCGGTGCTATCCACATGGATTCGTGGATTGTGGCGCTGCTCATGGGTCTGCTGGCCAGCTTCTGGCTGTGGTGGTTTGCCCGCAAGGCAACCTCCGGTGTGCCCTCTAAAGGGCAGGCCTTCGTTGAGATGGTGGTGGAGTTTGTTGACTCCGAAGTCAAAAACACTTTCCACGGCGACCGTCGGTTCATTGCGCCCTTGGCATTGACCATTTTTGTCTGGGTGGTCTTCATGAACGCCATGGACTTGCTGCCACTGGATATTCCCGGTGCTGCAGTGCAGTTTGTTGCCGGTGAAGAAGTTGCGCACCACACCTATTTCCGTTGGGTGCCGACAGCCGACATCAATACAACTTTTGCGATGTCATTCTCGGTGTTGCTGTTGATCATTTTCTATTCGATCAAGGCCAAGGGTGGCGTGGGGTTCACCAAAGAACTCTTTACATCGCCGTTTCATGCAGAAGGCACGTTTGCCAAGATTGTTCTGCTGATTCCCAATTTCTTTCTGAATGTCGTTGAATACCTGTCCAAGCCGGTGAGCTTGGGGATGCGGTTGTTCGGCAACATGTACGCGGGCGAGCTGGTGTTCATGCTGATTGCGGGGCTGTTTGTCTCGTGGCTGACCTTCCTGCCAGGCGTTATCTTTGGCTCAATCTGGGCGATCTTCCATATTCTGATCATCCTGCTGCAGGCCTATATCTTCATGGTGTTGACTGTCGTTTATCTGGCGATGGCACACGAACACCACTGATGTTTGTTTCACAATCCCTAGCGTTTTTTCATCCTTCAACTCACTGTTAAGCACCAATACCGGAGATTCACATGGAATTCATCGCCCAAGTTCAGGCCTACACCGCCATCGCAATCGGCATCATCGTTGGTCTGGGTGCGCTCGCCGCTGCCCTTGGCATTGGCATCATGGGTAGCAAGTTTCTTGAGTCGGCCGCGCGTCAGCCGGAGCTGGTGCCGATGCTGCAAGGCCGTATGTTCCTGTTGGCTGGTCTGATCGACGCTGCGTTCCTGATCGGCGTTGGTGTGGCCATGATGTTCGCATTCGCCAATCCGCTGCTGGCGGCTGTTCAGGCTGCTGCAGGCGCCTGATTCGGACGCTTGTCTGGTGCGCGCACAGAGTGTGTGCGTGCCAGCGATTTTTGCGCCGCGGCATTCCGCTGCGGCGTAGTCTTGAAAGTCCCGTGATGCGGGGTTTTTTCAGAACGCAGGTCACTACATGAATCCGAATATCACCCTACTGGGTCAGATGATCACGTTTGCGATCCTGATTTGGTTCTCTGTCAAATTTATTTGGCCACCGTTGATTAAGGCGATTGAAGAGCGTCAGCAGAAAATCGCTGAAGGCTTGGCTGCTGCTGATAATGCGCAAAAGAATCTTGCGCAGGCTCAGGACAAGATCAATGAAGAACTGAAGACAGCGCGCGCCAAAGCGAATGAGATCATTGATCAAGCACACCAGCGTGCCAATCAGCTGATTGACGCGGCCAAGGCAGATGCACTGGCGGAAGGTCAGCGGCAGAAGGCATTGGCAGAAGCGGAAATCACCGCTGCAGCCAATCGTGCGCGTGAAGAGCTGCGTCAGCAAGTTTCTGCACTGGCTGTCAGTGGCGCTGAAAAACTGCTGAAGCGCGAAGTCAATGCCAACGATCAGAAAGCATTGATCGATGAACTTGCCGCACAACTTTGAGGATTGACTGATGAGTCAGGCTATGACCCTCGCCCGTCCTTATGCACGCGCTGCTTTTTCAGTGGCGCGTGAGGCTGGTGCCTTGTCTGCATGGTCATCCGCATTGGCGTTTGCTGCGCATGTCGCTGCCAATAGCGAGGTTGCTGCACTGTTGGGTAATCCCAAATTGACGCATGCCGATGTCATTACCCTGTTGGCGCCAGAAGGCGCTGATGAGGCATTGACCACGATGCTGGGTTTGCTGTTCGAAAACGGTCGTTTGTCGCTGTTGCCGGAAATCACCGGTTTGTTTGATGAACTCCGCCGTGAATCCGAGCGCGTCATCAAGGCAACGGTAACGTCAGCAGCCGTCTTGGTAGACACCGAGCTTGACACGATCAAAACGGGGCTGCGCCGTCGTTTTGGTTGCGATGTTGAAGTTGAAACAGCGATTGACGAAAGCTTGATCGGCGGCGCCATCATTGATGTTGGCGATGTCGTTATCGATGGCTCACTCAAAGGCAAGTTATCCCGCTTGCAAGCGGCACTTGCACACTAATTCATTTACACACTTTTTGAATCCGGTTGGCGGTAACACCGGTACCCAAGGAAAACATGATGGCCACCACCACGCTCAACCCGTCAGAAATCAGTGAACTGATCAAGACCCGTATCGAGAAGGTCAAGCTCGCCGCTGAAGCACGCAATGAAGGAACCGTGACCTCGGTTTCCGACGGTATCGTCCGCATCCACGGTCTTGCTGATGTCATGCAGGGCGAAATGATCGAGCTTCCCGGCAATACCATTGCGCTCGCCCTGAACCTGGAGCGTGACTCCGTGGGTGCGGTGGTGTTGGGTGACTACGAACACCTGCGCGAAGGCGATGTGGCCAAGACCACCAGCCAAATTCTTTCTGTGCCAACCGGCCCTGAGCTGCTGGGGCGCGTGGTCAACGCATTGGGTGAGCCGATTGATGGCAAAGGCCCGATTGAAGCCAAGACCAGCTCGCCAGTGGAAACCATTGCACCAGGCGTGGTGTGGCGTAAGTCGGTCGATCAGCCGGTGCAAACAGGCTACAAGTCTGTTGACAGCATGATTCCGATTGGTCGCGGTCAACGCGAACTGATCATTGGTGACCGCCAAACTGGTAAAACAGCACTGGCTGTAGACACCATCATCAATCAGAAGCAATCCGGCATTAAGTGCATCTACGTGGCGATTGGTCAGAAGAACTCAACCATCGCCAACATCGTGCGCAAGCTGGAAGAAAACGGCGCAATGGCCTACACCACGGTGGTGGCTGCGTCGGCATCCGAATCGGCAGCGATGCAGTACATCAGCGCCTATTCCGGTTGCGCGATGGGTGAATACTTCCGCGATCGCGGTGAAGATGCGCTGATCATCTATGACGATTTGTCGAAGCAAGCGGTGGCGTATCGCCAGATTTCCCTGCTGTTGCGTCGTCCACCGGGTCGTGAAGCCTATCCGGGTGACGTGTTCTATCTGCACAGCCGTTTGCTGGAGCGCGCAGCACGTGTTTCGGCGGACTATGTTGAGAAGTTCACCAATGGTGAAGTGAAGGGCAAGACCGGTTCATTGACCGCCTTGCCAATCATCGAAACACAGGCGGGTGACGTGTCGGCATTCGTGCCAACCAACGTGATTTCGATCACAGACGGCCAGATCTTCTTGGAAACCGATTTGTTCAACGCGGGTATTCGTCCTGCGGTGAACGCGGGTATTTCCGTGTCACGCGTGGGTGGTGCAGCGCAGACCAAGATCATGAAAAAGCTGTCCGGCGGCATTCGTATTGCGCTGGCGCAGTACCGTGAATTGGCAGCGTTCGCGCAGTTTGCTTCCGATCTTGATGATGCAACCCGCAAGCAGTTGGAGCGTGGTCAGCGCGTCACCGAATTGATGAAGCAGAAGCAATACGCCCCGATGTCGGTGGCACAGCAATCACTCTCCATTTACGCCGTGGACAATGGGTATATGGATGATGTGCCGGTGGCCAAGATCGCTGCGTTTGAAGAAGGTTTGCAGGCGCATTTCGCCAATACAGCCGGCGCATTGATTGCAAGCATTGACAGCAGCGGCGACTGGAACAAGGACATCGAAGACGCCTTCAAAAAGGGTATCGAAGAGTTCAAGGCTACCGGTAGTTGGTAATCGGCATGGTGCAAGTGGAACGCATGTTCCACTTGCAGATGTAGTGCGGGGCATTCCGCAAAACACGAATCGCAGCGAGGCACGCCTCGCTCAACAAGTCGAGAAACGGGACTGAACCGTTCAACGGGATACAAAGATGGCAAGCGGACGCGAAATCAAGACCAAAATCAAGAGTGTGCAAAACACACGCAAGGTGACGCGTGCGCTTGAAATGGTGTCTGCCTCCAAGATCAGGAAGGCACAAGATCGGATGAAGCAAACGCGCCCGGCGGCACGCGCGATGCGGCAGATGATCGGTCACTTGGCGCAAGCGCATACCGACTATCGTCACCCCTACCTCGAAACACGCGAAAATATCAAGCGTGTTGGCTATATCGTGATTTCTTCGGATCGCGGTTTGGCGGGTGGTTTGAACAACAATATGTTCCGCAAGTTGTTGGGTGAGATCCGTAATTGGAACGAAAAAGGTGTTGAGGTCGATGTTGTCACTGTTGGGCAAAAAGCCGCAGTGTTCTTCCGTCGCGTCAATGTTGAAATGCTTGGCTCGGTTTCACACATCGGTGATGTGCCGAAAATCGAGCAATTGATCGGTGTCATGACCGTGATGCTGAATGCATACAGCAATGGCAATGTGGGCCGTGTTTATCTGGCCTATAACGATTTCGTCAACACCATGACGCAAAAAGTGACATTTGATCAATTGCTGCCCTTGCCGCCATCTGAAATTCAAATGGCCAAGCATGAATGGGACTATTTGTATGAGCCAGACGCAGAAACGGTCTTGGATCATGTTCTAACGCGTTATATAGAGCTTTTGGTCTATCAGGCGGTTCTGGAGAATGTCGCATCTGAACATGCTGCGCGCATGGTGGCGATGAAAGCCGCGTCAGATAACGCTTCCAAGCTGATTGATACATTGAATCTGGTCTATAACAAAGCACGCCAAGCGGCAATTACACAGGAAATTTCAGAAATCGTGGGTGGGGCAGCTGCAGTATGATGCCCCGTGGTTACTGGAACGCGATGACAGAGCCACAGAACCTAGTGGCACATCGCGCACAGTCATTCACACACATATTCTGAATTTCAGAGGGAGATTGTTGATGAACAAGTTATTGATTGCCATTGCGTTATGCACAGCATTGGTTGCATGCAAAAAAGACGATGCGGCGCAGGCATCTGCTGAAGCTGTTGAAGCGGCTGCTACCGCAACCGCTGCTGCAGAAGACGCAAGAGATGCAGCTGTAGAAGCTGTTTCTGACGCTGTTGACGCTACTGAAGCCGCTGTTGAAGAAGCGGCCGCTTCAGCCAGTTTGCCGCAAGCCTGTGACGACTATATCCAACGTGCGCAAGCATGCTTCGACAAGTCGGCAGGCAATGTGGCGATGGCAGCTATCAAGCAGAGCTTCGACAGCGTTCGCGCTGAATGGGACAAGGTACCTAATAAAGAAGTGCTGGGCGATGCATGCAAGCTGGCAAATGACAATTTTGCACAAACAGCAGCAATGCTGAAGTGCGAGTAATACCGTAACGCAAACCCGTGTTGCCCGACATGTTCGGGCAGCACATCGGCCATTCCAGAAAGTCGTCAGACTTTCCTGAGTCTCTGAACCGTTTTCTATCTAACGAGTAGTCACATGAATTCCACCACCGCCCAAGGCAAGGTTGTCCAGATTATCGGCGCCGTCGTTGACGTCGAATTCCCGCGCGAAAGCGTGCCGAAGGTGTACGACGCACTGAAAGTGCAGGGCACCGACATCACTCTGGAAGTGCAGCAGCAGCTGGGTGATGGTGTAGTGCGTTCAATCGCACTGGGTTCCACCGACGGTTTGAAGCGCAACTTGGTTGCTGAAAATACCGGACGCGCGATTTCGGTGCCGGTTGGTATCGGCACGCTGGGTCGCATCATGGACGTGCTGGGTAACCCCATTGACGAATGTGGTGAAGTCAAGGCAGATACCACATGGGAAATTCACCGTTCTGCCCCTTCGTATGAAGATCAGGCGTCCACCACCGAGCTGCTGGAAACCGGCATCAAGGTGATCGACCTGATGTGTCCGTTCGCCAAGGGCGGTAAGGTGGGTCTGTTCGGCGGTGCCGGTGTGGGCAAGACCGTGAACATGATGGAGTTGATCAACAACATCGCCACCGAGCACAGCGGTCTGTCGGTCTTTGCTGGTGTGGGTGAACGTACCCGCGAGGGCAACGACTTCTACCACGAAATGCAGGAATCCGGCGTGGTGAACGTGCAGGAACACGCCAAGTCCAAAGTGGCAATGGTCTACGGTCAGATGAATGAGCCGCCGGGTAACCGTCTGCGCGTGGCGCTGACCGGCCTGACCATGGCCGAGTACTTCCGCGACGAAGGCCGCGACGTGCTGCTGTTCGTGGACAA
>CAYZUG010000003.1:0-23109 GCA_964481865.1 uncultured Thermomonas sp.
TCGATCTTGTCAGCAACCGTGCCTTGGAAACCGGCCAGGAAGTTATAGGTGGTTTCTGTGGTGCGGCCATCACGCATGCCCAGTGCAGCAAAGCGGTGGAACAGATAGATGTTCTGATCCTTGACAGCAGCATAGGTTGGATCAGCAGCGTGGGCGTTATAGCCGCCAACGGTGCCTGGATGGTTTTTAGTACCCGGCTTCAGAAGAATTGCGCCACCCGGCCATGGGCTGGACGGCACCGGCGCATAACGACCGAAGCTGCGCACACGTGACACGTCAGCATTGAAATACACCGACCAATCGTCATTGATCTGGATGTCACTGCGCACAAAGGTGGAGTTCTGGGTCAGACCGGTCAAACCAGCAGAGGTCTGGTAGTGGTTGTACTGACACACTTGACCAGCACCCGAACCGGAGGTGTAGAACAGGTTGGCGCCGGTGGTGCAGTCACCCGGCACGGCTGTACCATAGCTTGGGTGAGCAAGGCGGAACGAGGCCGCAGTTGAAGCAGCGGTAGCGAAGTTGTTGGAGTAAACCGAAGACCCTTTGACCCGCATCCAGTAATCACGGTCACGGGTGAACACAACATCGCGGTTGGAGTACGAAGCACCGGCCAGCACGCGGGCACGGTCGCCGGAAGCACCCACCAATACACTCATTTCTTCCGTATCACCGCCGTCGAGGGTTGGAATACCCTTGCCAATGGTAATTTCAGCACCTTCATAGTCACGACGTGTGATCACGTTGATCACGCCACCGATGGCATCCGAACCGTACACCGACGATGCACCATCGGACAGCAGTTCGATGCGCTCAACTGCAGCCATCGGAATGGCATTGAGGTTTTGACCGCCACCCAGAATTGGGGTGGTGGGTGCGCGACGGCCGTCGATCAGGATCAGGGTACGCGATGCACCCAGACCACGCAGGCTGATGGTTGAAGCGCCCGCACCGGTGCTACCGGAAGTGGACTGATACGAACCGAAGGAGTTGAAGCTGGTGTCACGCAGGTAGTCGGCTACCGAGATATCACCGCTCTTTTCCAGCTGTTCACGGCTGATAACGGTGACCGGCAAAGCGCCTTCCACTTCTGCACGCTTAATACGCGAACCGGTAACGGTAACGCTGTCCAGTGTCTTTGCTTCTTTGTCTTGATCTTGTGCAAACGCATTGCCCGAAATCAGGGACGTTGCGCCAACAACCAGTGCAAGCTGAATCGCAGTGGCCAGCTTCACTTTTTTAGAATGAAACATGATTGATATGTCTCCAATGTAAGAGTCTTTACGAGAAGCTGCTGCATGCAGTTTTTGGGTCAACACCCAAATTTCTACCGCACAAAACAGCCCCTTATCCCCCCGACCCTTTTAGTCGAGTAGGCAGACTATAGACAGTCAACATTTCTTTAACAAGCCCCTCAGCCCCCATTCAGGAAATAATTTCGCAAAAAGTTTCGCCAGAAACCGGCTGCTAACTGGTTGAAATAACGTCTTTTTGCAACTTCAGCGCCGCAGCAGAAGCGAAGCAACCAGTAAACGACAACGACGGGGGGCGGGTTATTTCACCTGCGGGATCAGCGTGCTTACCATGTGTTCGATATAGCTATCGAAGCCTTCAATGGGCTGGCGGTGCTGGAATTTGGGCAGTTCAAGCTGCAGAAAGCCGACATAGGTGGCGTAGGCCAGTTTGGCACGATTGAGTGCATCTTTCTGGCTCAGCCCCGCTTGTTTGAACGAGGTAAACAGGAAACCGATACGCCGTTCCAGCAAACGCCCCAGCATTGCATCCACCGCTGGGTGGCCGGCAGCTTTCTGCAACTCAGAAAAAATAACGTGCGTGCGATTGTGCTGTGGAATGAGGTGAAACAATGTGCGCAGCCGTGTGCCGGGGTCTGCAATTGACTCCAGTGCCGCATAGGCCGATTGCTCGTCATGCTCCCAACACTCTAGCGCCGCCTGCAGCAATGCATCACGAGAAGGAAAGTGCCAGTAGAAGCTGCCCTTCGTTACACCCAAGCGCCGCGCCAATGGTTCTACCGCCACCGATGCAACACCGGCTTCGGCAATTTGCTCAAGCGCTTCACGTGCCCAGTCATCGGCACTTAGTCGTCCACTGCGTGGTGCGGATTCGCTCATCGCCCAGCCCACTCTTCATTGCAACAATGCGCAACAGTATGCGGCGTTTCTGTGTTTTTTTCTGCATTGACATCCACTTACCGCTTGCCATACTCTTGCGTATGGTTGATGCATTTTGCTGGTTGTCATCACCCTGTCACTGTGTCTGCCACCCCGATTTCATTGCTCTCATTCCTTTTGGAGCCGCATCATGAGCTTCGTATTGCCTTTCCTTGCGCTCATTCTTGCCACTGTCTTTTCGGCTTATCACCGCTTGTCACTGGCGGTCTGGGCCGCACTGAGTCTTAGCCTTTTGCTGGCCAGCTGGCTGCTGGGCAGCCACTTCACCACCACCGCCATACTGGCCGGAATTGTGGTGGCGTGCGCGGTCTGCCTGTTGATTCCGGCAATTCGCAAACCCCTGTTTTCCGCACCTGCCCTGCGCTTTCTGCGCAAGGCGTTGCCACCGCTATCGCAGACCGAACGCATCGCGCTGGAAACCGGCTCCGTTGGTTTTGAAGGCGACCTGTTCTCTGGCAAGCCTGATTGGAACAAGCTGCTGGCCTATCCGAAGCCACAACTGTCGGCGGAAGAACAAGCCTTCCTCGACGGCCCGGTGGAAGCACTGTGCAAGCAGATCAACGACTGGGAAATCACCCACATTCACGCGGATCTGCCGCCAGCGCTTTGGGAGTTCATCAAGCAAAACAAATTCTTCGGCATGATCATTCCGAAGCAATACGGTGGTCTGGGCTTTTCAGCGCTGGCGCACCACAAGGTGATCCAGAAACTGGCGTCCATCTCCAGCGTGGTCAGTGCCACCGTCGGTGTGCCGAACTCGCTGGGTCCTGGTGAGCTGATCAACCATTACGGCACGCAGGAACAAAAAGACTACTACCTGCCTCGCTTGGCAATCGGTCAGGAAGTGCCCTGTTTCGGTTTGACTGGCCCATTTGCTGGTTCTGACGCCACCTCCATTCCCGACTTCGGCATCGTCTGCAAAGGCGAATGGAATGGCGCCAATGTACTGGGCATCAAACTCACTTTCGACAAGCGCTATATCACGCTGGCGCCTGTCTCAACCTTGATTGGTCTGGCGTTCCGCATGTACGACCCGGATGCACTGCTGGGGGATACCCGCGACATCGGCATCACGCTGGCACTGCTACCCAGTGACACCCCAGGTGTGGACGTGGGGCGTCGCCATTTCCCGCTGAACTCACCATTCCAGAACGGCCCGGTACGCGGCAAGGAAGTCTTCATTCCGCTGAGTCAGTTGATCGGTGGCGTGGACATGGCCGGCAAGGGCTGGAACATGCTCAACGAATGTCTGGCGGTGGGGCGCTCCATCACCCTGCCTTCTACCGCCAGCGGTGCCGCCAAAGCGGGAGCCGTGATTACCGGCGCATATGCCCGCATCCGCAAGCAATTCGGTTTGCCGGTGGGGCGCTTTGAAGGTGTGGAAGAAGCCTTGGCGCGGATTGGTGGCAAAGCCTATGCCATCAGCGCACTGTCGCAGGCCACGGCTGCCGCCGTTGACCGTGGTGATGTGCCATCGGTGCCGTCAGCCATTGCCAAATATCACTGCACCAATGCGGGGCGTGATATCGCCAAAGACATCATGGATGTGATTGGTGGCAAAGGCATTGTGCTTGGACCACGCAATTTTGCTGGCCGCTCATGGCAGGCATCGCCCATTGCCATTACTGTGGAAGGCGCCAACATCATGACCCGCAGCCTGCTGATTTTCGGGCAAGGCTCAATTCTCTGCCATCCGTACATCCTTAAAGAAATGCGTGCCGCACAAGACCCAGACCGCAATGCCGGTCTGAATGCACTGGATGCAACGCTGTATGCGCATATTGGCAGCGCCATTTCCAATACCGTGCGCTCGTTCTGGTTTGGTGCCACGGGTGCGATGCTTGGCCGCGCCACTGGCGATGCCTACACCAAAAAGTTCTTCCGCAAGCTCAACCGCTATGCCGCCAATCTTGCGTTATTGACTGACGTTTCACTGGGCGCATTGGGTGGCCGCCTGAAGTTCAAGGAATCGCTGTCTGGGCGTCTTGGCGATGTTTTGAGCCATCTGTACATGATGAGCGCCGTTCTCAAGCGCCACCATGATGAAGGCTGCCCTGAAGCCGACAAACCCCTGCTGGCATGGGCATTCCATAACAGTGCCTATGAAATTGAGTTGGCACTTTCACAAGCCTTGCGCAATTTCCCGATCAAGCCCTTGGGCTGGTTGCTGTGGCCGGTGGTGTTCCCGTGGGGGCGTCGTGCCGTGGCGCCCGGCGACCGCCTGAGCCACCGCGTTTCCAGCCTTTTGATGAACCCCAACGAAGCGCGTGAACGTCTGGCGGGTGGTGTGTTCCTGACACCAGGTGAGAACAACCCAGGCGGGCGCATCAACAGCTATCTGGAAAAAGCCATCGCTGCCGAGCCCGTGGAACGCAAGTTCCTCAAAGCGCTCAAAACCAAGGACATAGAAGCCCTGGACTTTGCTGCACAACTGGATGAAGGGGTACATGAAGGCTGGATTACCGCTGAAGAACGCAAGCAATTGGAAGAATTGCGCACGTTCACCATGGATACGATTTCAGTGGACGATTTCGACCCACACGAGCTGCGTGCAGCCAGCTATTACGACACCAAGGCTGGCACCCACTGAGGCGATGTTTCGTAGGTGAAACAAGTGAAAGCGGCGAGGCAGACTCGCCGCTTTTTTTATTTGCGTAGTTCAGGAAGCTTCTTCGCTTCGCGCACCACATTCCAAGCACCCAGCCCCATGCCTGCTGCCACCAAGGTGCCAACCGCGAAGACGACATGCGTGCCCAGCAACGACAGCAGCTTATGCACCCACACAAACGTCAGGTCGCCACCGCGATAGATCACCGTATCAATGGCAGCTCCCGCTTTGTATCGCCATTCGCGTGGTACACGGGTATAGATGGTTTCGCGTGCGGGCTTGGACAATGAAAACTCGCTGGCGCGGGTCACCACTTGCACCACAGCTACCAGCAGCGGCAATGGCGAAGCTGCCAGTGCCGCATATCCCAGCAAAATAGCGCCAACCGGGATTAAGAGTGCAGGCGCAATTCCAAAGCGCGACAACAACGCACGAGTAACAAACAATTGGATCAACAAGGTCAGCCCATTGATCGCCAGGTCAATATTGGCGTAGTAAGCGGTGGCCAGTTTCGGGTCAGGATAGAACTGCCGCACGATGGCGGCCTGCTCGTTGTACAGCAGCGTCCCCACACCCACCCCAAAGACGGTCAGAACGGCAAACCAGCGCAGTAATGGCTCACGCCAAACCAAGCGCAACCCCGCCCAGACACTTCCCCCCATGGGCACTTCACCACTTGCCAGATGCCGCTGGGTTTCACGTTGTACGGCATACCGGCGTAAGCGCAACAGACACGCAACACACAGTGTCAAAAAACCCGCGGATACCAGCATCAGATTGGCAATGCCCACACGCTCAACTAAGACACGGGTTAATGTGGGCCCCAACATTGCTCCGATGGTGCCTGCCGCGCCGATATAGCCATAAACCTTACGCGCTTCAACATCGCTGTACACATCGGCCATGAAGCTCCAGAACACCGCCACGGCAAACAGATTAAAAACCGTCAACCAAAGGAAAAACGCCATGCCGCGGCCAGGCATGCCGCTGTCAAATGCCCAATAAAACGCTAACAGTGTGGTAATGAAAAAGCCGTACACCGCTGGCAAAAACAAACGCCTTGGCCACCGGCTGACCAACCAACCATAAGCAGGTTGCAGCAGCAGCATGATGAGAAACGTTAGCGTAAACAGCACTTGCAACTGCAGGTCTTTCAATGCCATACCACGCGCCGCAAAAAACTCGATCATCGCGGCTGGAAACAATGCCGAGATATCCGCAGATGCCCCCATCGCTTCGCGCACGGGCCGCAGGATGTAATAGCCCGTGAGCAGGCTGAAAAAATACAGGAACGACCACAGTAAGGGAGGGAAATCACGTAACGCAGACTTGAAACCCTGGAGGCGTTCGGAAAAAGCAGTGGTCTGAGTCATCTTGGCCGATTGGGGCAGCGATGGATAGGGGGAAGCGGCACGGGTGAATCAAGCCAGCCATGACGCCGAGCAAATACTCTACCATCGTCATGCGCCATCGCACCGACTTTGAGGTCATTTCCTGTGTACGACTACATCATTATTGGCGCCGGTTCGGCCGGTTGTGTCCTGGCAAACAGGCTCAGTGAAGACCCCTCGGTCAAGGTATTGGTGCTGGAAGCAGGCAAGCCCGATCGCCATCCATTCATCCATATGCCAGCCGGACTGGCGAAAATTGCAACACAAACCTCGTTGAACTGGAACTACAGCACCGTCCCCCAACCGCATTTAGGTGGACGAGTAATTTGGGTGCCACGCGGCAAAGTGCTGGGGGGTTCCAGTTCAATCAATGCCATGTGCTATATCCGTGGCGTTCCTGCCGACTACGACACATGGGCAGCCAATGGCGCTGATGGCTGGCAATGGGACAACGTACTGCCCTATTTCCGCAAAGCCGAAAGCAATACCCGTGGCAGTGATGCCTTCCACGGCGACAACGGCCCGCTGACTGTCTCTGACCTGAAATACGTGAATCCACTGACACAGCACTTTGTTGAGGCTGGGCAACAAGCGGGGCTGGCTTTCAACCCCGACTTCAATGGCGCGCATCAAGAAGGCGTGGGGCTGTATCAGGTCACGCAACGCGATGGCGCACGCTGCTCCGCGGCAGTCGCTTATCTTCACCCGGTTAAAACACGCCCCAACCTCACTGTGCGCACCGGTGCGCAAGTCAACCGCATCACCTTTCAAAATGGCCGCGCCAATGGCGTGATCTGCAACTGGCGCGGGCAAGGGTTTCATTTCGAAGCCACCCGGGAAATTATCCTCAGTGGCGGCGCCATCAATTCCCCGCAATTGCTGATGCTCTCGGGCATTGGCCCGGCCGATCAACTTCGCGCATTGGGCATTGCTGTCGAACACGATGCCCCCGATGTGGGTGAAAACCTGCAAGACCATCTGGATGTCACCACACTGCAACACTGCCACCACCGCCTCAGCTATGACCGCGTCAGTGAAATCAAAACGGCGCTGCAGTATTTTCTGGGTGGCCGCCGTGGCCCTGGCACCAGCAATATCGCCGAAGGCGCGGGGTTTTTCCACTCACATCTGGCGCAGGATGCGCGCCCCGATATTCAACTGCACTTCATTCCCGCCATGATCGACGACCATGGTCGCAACCGTTTGCCCGGCGATGGCTACACCATGCACGCCTGCTTCCTGCGCCCACGCAGCCGTGGCCGCGTGTCGTTACTCAGCAACCGCGCTGCCGACAAACCGCGTATCGACCCGAATTATCTGGGCGATGCAGAAGGGTTTGACCTAAGCGTGATGGTGGAGTGCGCCAAACTCTCGCTGGATATTTTTTCCCAACGCGCATTTGATGGTGTGCGTGCCGGCATGATCTTCCCCAACAAACAGCCACAGACACCCGCCGAATGGGTGGATGTTGTACGCAGCCGCGCCGAAACTGTTTACCACCCCGTAGGCACCTGCCGCATGGGCAGCGACGCCAACGCCGTGGTGGATCCACAGCTGCGCGTGAACGGGGTTTCTAGCCTGCGGGTGGTGGATGCCTCGGTGATGCCCACCCTCCCCGGCGGCAATACCAATGCGCCGACCATCATGATCGCCGAACGGGCGGCGGATTTGATACGTGCCGCGATGCCGTAAGTGACTCGCTCAGCATGGCAGGCAGCGGGCAATGCAAAACGCCGCAAATCATGCGCAGCAGTTCGGCTTCCGCCACGGTGACTTTGCCATCGCTGCTGATGGCATCTGTCACCGCTTCCACCATCAACTGCTTGGCCAATGGGTCAAGCGCATCCAAGGGTTCCCATACTGTATCCAAAGCACGCACGCCCTGCACCGGGGGTTGGTAAGGCAGGTGGTCCTGCGGCAAAACGCGACGCAGCCCCGCCAGATAGGCACGCTTCGCCTGCGCCATGTCGGCATTGCCGTATTGCGCCACAACAGACAGCAGAAGTGCGAACTCTTGCCGCACGTTGATCGCTTTGCGGCGCCCAAATCGGGCGTAACGGGATGGGTTCAGTGATTCGCGCACGTGCACGGCAAGCAGCTTGCCAAGGCAGTATTCAAACAGCGAAACCTTGCCGTCGGCATCCACAACCGCCTGCATCACCGCCATAAACGTTTCCAGTTGCGGACGTGGGCGCAGCCGCAACACAGGAAATGCCAACGCCGCCAATGGCAAGCGCAATTGTGGGTGCAGGTCAGCCACTAATTGTTGATGGATGCGCACCGCTTGTGCCGCAGTTTCACCGCCAAGCTGGCGTTCAATCACCTGCTGCTGTGTTTGCAAAATGGCATCGTCGTCACGTTCCAGCAGCAGTGCCAAGACTAGGGGAATCACATGCGCACGCTCGCGTGCCAAATCACGCAATGCATCGGGAAGCGCCGTCACGATGAGGTCGGCCTGAACAAAATCATTGTCCGCCGGTGTGGCTACCTGTGCGGCCACATGCACTGGGCTGACTTCAAGCAATTGGTCTGCATCTGGCAGAACCGTCTCATGCCCATTCACCAGCCCAAGCGCAACATCTTCCTGCATGCCATCCGGTGGTTGCGCACGCCATGTTGTTGCCAGCCTCTGCAATTGTTCATTCCGAAACCCCGGCTCTAATGCCTGGATGCGTTCAAGCAAAGGTGGATGGGTGGCAAACCACCGCGAAAAGCCGACGCCATCGCCAAACAGCATATGGCTGACTTCTTCCGCATCGTCACGATGATTCAATCGTGAGCCGCCCTCAAGCCCTGCGATTTTTTTCAACGCACCGGCAAGCCCCTGTGTCTGCCGCGTGAATTGCACCGCACTGGCATCTGCCAAGCGTTCACGCGAGCGGCTGATCCCTGCCTTGATCAGCCGCGCAAAAAACTGACCCAACCAGCCAATCACCACGGCCACCAATGCAAGCACAATCAGCAGGCCATTGCCTTTATCGTTGCGCCCGCCCCAACGGCCATACTGAAAAATCTTTCGGCCGATCAAGCCAATCATCAAAATACCGAACAACACCCCAATCAGCCGGATGTTCAGCCGCATATCGCCATTGAGAATATGGCTGAACTCGTGCGCAATCACGCCCTGAAGCTCATCACGGTTCAAGCGATCCAACGCCCCACGGGTCACGGCCACCGCTGCATCCGATGCGGTGAAGCCTGCCGCAAACGCATTGATGCCAGGCTCATCGTCCATGACATACAGCTTGGGCACTGGCACACCGGAAGCAATCGCCATTTCTTCCACCACATGCCGCAAGCGGCGCAGCGCGGGGTCTTGCGTATCGCCTGGAACAAGCGTTCCACCCAATTGCTGGGCGATTACAGCGCCGCCTTCACTCAAAGATGCGATTCGGAACAATGACCCAAAACCAATCACGATCAAGGTCATGCCTGTGCAGAACGCCAGCATCCGCCACGATGGAAACACCATCCATGCCAGCCCACCAATCACCAGCACAATGCACAGGACAGCCAATGCAAAAAGCAGCATCAGCCATGTTGAAGCACGCCGTGCCGCGGCTTGTTGTTCAAAGAAATTCATGATGCCTTGGTGTTAATGCAAAGCTGTGCATCAGTGCCGTTAGAAACTGACCTTCGGCGCTTCACGTACCTGTGCCTGCTTGTCTGCAGGAATCTCCAACAAACTGGCAGCCTGAAAACCAAACATGCCGGCAAAAATCGTGCTGGGGAATACTTCGCGCTGATTGTTGTAGCTCATCACGGCATCATTGAACGCTTGTCGGGCAAATGCCACCCTGTTTTCCGTGCTGCTGAGCTCTTCTGTCAGCTGCATCATGGTCTGGTTGGCTTTCAGTTCTGGGTAGGCTTCTGCCACCATCAGCAAACGCCCAAGCACGCTTCCAAGCTGCCCTTGCGCTGCGGCAAGCTCCGCCATGCTCTCGGGGTCACCCGGGTTGGCCTTGGCCGCCGCCAGACCCGACTGCGCTGCGGCTCGTGCGGTAATCACGGCTTCCAGTGTTTCACGCTCGTGTGCCATGTATTTTTTGGCCACTTCCACCAAGTTGGGGATCAAGTCAAAACGGCGCTGAAGCTGCACGTCGATTTGTGCGAAAGCATTTTTGTATGCATTCCGCAAACGCACCAACGTGTTGTAAATACCTGTTCCCCACAATGCAATAACTGCGATGATTGCCAAGAAAATCAGGATATTGAACATAAAAGCTCTCCTTATTGGTGCAATCGCCAAAACTAGCGCTAAAATCAATTCGTCGTGCAGCATAACAGGGGGCAAGCCCAATGATCGCCACATCGTTACAGCGCGCTTTAAGCGTCGGGCTTCTTGCCAGTTTGCTACCTCTCAGCGCTGGCTCAGCCACACAACCAGCGCAACCCTGGAGTGGCAACATCACCCGCGACACGGCGGCTGATGACGCATCTTCAGCACTGCCCACCCCGGTGGCAACAACCGACGGCATCACACTGGATATCCCGCGCTTCGAGGCCATTGCATCGGCGCTGACCACCAACCCGGATGTCCCCGGCTTGGCCATGGCGATTGTTAAAGACGGCGAGATTCTCAGTGCGCGTGGCTATGGCATCACCGATGTACGCAGCCCCGAAACAGTGGATGCGCATACCGTGTTTCGCCTTGCCTCATTGTCGAAATCATTTGCCGGCACAATGACCGGCATCTTGGTGAATGATGGTGTTCTGCGCTGGGATAGCCGACTGACCGACTATGTGCCATCGTTTCAAATGTCGGTTCCAGACGCCGCTGAAAAAATCACGGTTGCCGATATTCTGAGTCACCGGGTTGGTTTGCCACACAACACATACGACCGCGACATTGAAGCCAATGCCGCCTACCGCGACTTGGTTGCCAAGTTGGCCAATACGCCCATGACATGCGCACCGGGCGATTGCTATGCCTATCAGAATGTTGCCTTCAGCCTGATTGGCGATGTGGTGTTCTCCGCCACGGGGCAGTTTTTCAGTGAGAGTGTGGCCAGTCGGATTTTCAAACCACTGGGCATGCACGATGCCAGCTACGGGCTGGAAGGCATACAAGCCAGTGCGCGCTGGGCAAAGCCGCATATCCGTGCACGCAATGGCGCCACCTCGCTGACCCCAAAGCCCACCTATTACCGCGTTGCCCCAGCTGCCGGAGTGAATGCCAGCATCAGTGATATGGCGCAATGGTTGCTGGCGCATACCGGCTATCAGCCCGAGGTTCTGCCTGCCCCGCTTTTAGCCACGCTGCATGCATCACGTGTTGATACGCCCTCTGAAATGCGTGGCCCGGCATGGCGACGCGACCGACTGACCACAGCCAGTTATGCACTGGGCTGGCGCGCCTACACCTATGCCGGGCATGACCTCGTGTTTCACGGTGGCGCCGTACAGGGCTATCGCGGCATGATGGCGCTGTTGCCAGAGCAGAACTTGGGTGTGGTGGTGCTATGGAATAGCGAAAGCGCCCTGCCAAGCGGGCTGCTACCAACCATTCTGGATAATGCACTCGCCTTGGATAACGCCACGTGGGTTGATAAGAAAGTGCTGGCAGTGGCGGATACCTTGCTTGATGGCGAACACCACGCCAGATCACCCGCTGGCAGCAGCAGTGCGGCGTCCAAAGCCTCACCACCATAATCGCTAAGCACACTCTCCAGATAACACAACGCCCTGCTTGAACAGGGCGTTGTTGTTTGTTGCACAGGCCAACAGGCTTACTTGCTGGCCATCACTTTGACCATATCCAGACACTTGTTGGAATAGCCCCATTCGTTGTCGTACCAGCTCACCAGCTTGACGAACGTATCGTCCATGGCGATACCGGCTTCAGCATCGAAGATGCTGGTGCGTGCGTCACCACGGAAATCGGTGGCCACCACCTTGTCTTCGGTATATCCCAACACACCTTTCAGCGCGCCTTCGCTCTGTGCCTTCATTTCCGCACAGATGTCAGCATACGTGGCGGGCTTATCCAGTTCCACGGTCAGATCAACGACTGACACATCCGAAGTTGGCACGCGGAAGCTCATGCCCGTCAGCTTCTTGTTCAATTCAGGAATCACCACGCCTACGGCCTTGGCCGCGCCGGTGCTGGAAGGAATGATGTTTTCCAGAATCCCGCGACCGCCACGCCAATCTTTGTTGGATGGGCCATCAACCGTCTTCTGGGTGGCGGTGGCAGCATGCACTGTGGTCATCAGACCGCGCTTGATGCCCCACTTGTCATTGAGCACCTTGGCCACCGGTGCCAAGCAGTTGGTGGTGCAGGAGGCATTCGAAATGATCGCTTCACCGGCATACTTCTGATCGTTCACACCGAACACAAACATCGGCGTGGCGTCCTTCGATGGCGCCGACATCAGCACCTTCTTGGCACCCGCATCAATGTGCTTCTGTGCCGTTTCAGCCGTCAGGAACAGACCGGTGGATTCGATGACCACATCAGCACCCACATCCGCCCACTTCAGGTTGGCAGGGTCACGCTCAGCGGTCAGCCGGATGGTTTTGCCATTGACCACCAGATTGCCATTTTCGACCTTGATGTCACCCTGAAAACGGCCATGCACGGAGTCATAACGCAGCATATAGGCCAGATAATCCGGCTCCAGCAGGTCGTTGATGCCGACGATTTCAATATCGCTGCCAAAGTTCTGAACCGCTGCGCGAAATACGCAACGCCCGATGCGGCCGAAGCCATTGATACCGACCTTGATGGCCATACAGCACTCCCGACGAGTCAAAACATGAATTGTACCGAAACGCCGGGCAATAAAGGGGAAACAAATGGCATCGAAATACGCGGAGACACTGTAAAATATTCGTTAGTTACGCACCGTAACGAAAAGGGAATCACAATGAATAACAAATACTTAGCTCTTGCCAGCCTGCTCTCCCTCAGCCTTCTCAGCCCGGTTGCTCTGGCCCAGTCCGCGGGTAGCTGGACCATTGGCGCGGGTGTTCACCACGTTGCCCCGAAATCCAATAACGGCACATTGACAGCCACCCCGCTGGGCAACCTGCAGATGGATGTCAGCGAAAACGCACGTCCCAGCATCACGGCGGAATACTTCATCCGTGACAATCTGGGTATTGAAGCGCTGGGCGCACTGCCGTTTCAGCATGATATCGACGTTGTTGGCGTTGGTCGCGTTGGTTCCACCAAGCACCTGCCGCCCACCTTCACCCTGCAATACCACTTCGGGAATGGCAATGTGCGTCCCTTTATCGGTGCAGGTGTGAACTACACACGCTTCTTCAGCACCAAGACCACCGGCCCTATCGCTGGCAACAAATTGTCGCTGTCCGATTCTTGGGGTTTGGCGGGTCATATCGGCGTTGACTTCAAGGTGAGCGATAAGGGTTCAATCCGTCTGGATTACCGCAAGATCGACATTGACACCAAGGTCAAGTTGAACGGCGCCAATCTGGGCACCCAGAACAAAGTCGCTATCGACCCCGATGTCTGGGGCATGAGCTACGTCTTCAGTCTGTAAGACACGCCTCGCACATCCGGCTGGTTTCTCGCTGCGATGTGCCAGATCTGGCCATGCCGGTTACACTACCGACATGGCCATGATCTCTCAATTTCGTCTTTTCCTTCTCCTCCTATTACTCGCCATTGCACCCACGGCTTCTGCCTGGGGTGTGCTTGGTCACGCCCTAATTGCCGAGCTTGCCGAGCGGCAACTGACACCGGCGGCCAAGGCGGAAGTCGCGCATTTACTTGCCAGCGAAAACCAACCGAATCTGGCGGCCATTGCATCGTGGGCTGATGCGCTGCGCTACAGCGATCCTGAGCGCTTCAAACAAACGTCACGCTGGCACTACATCAATGCCAAGGGGGGTGGCTGCGGCTTTGATCTACCCCGCGACTGCCCCAACGGGGACTGTGTTGTGCAAGCCATTGAAGATCAGTTGCGGCTGCTGAAAGACCGGCAGCAACCGATTGATGTGCGTCGTGATGCGCTCAAATTCGTTGTGCATCTGGTGGGCGATGAACATCAGCCCATGCACGCTGGCAACCGTACCGACAGTGGCGGCAACCGTTTCCAGATCAGCTTGCGCACCCCCATCCAACCGGAAGACTACGCCCGCAACCAGTATGTGAACGGTGTGATGGGCACCAATCTGCACTCAATCTGGGATTACTACATTCTTGCCAGCCGTGGGCTTGATCTTTCGCAGTATGCGGCAGCCTTGGATCGCAAACCCAACAGAAAAACACGCCAGCAGTTGCAGCTTGCGCAAACACCCCTGGCCTGGGCAGGTGAGTCCTGCCAATTGATTGATGCCAAAAACATCTATCCCGCGAATGATCAGCATGTGATGACACATGCCTATTTAGACACGATGCGCCCGCTTGCCGAACAACGCGTACAGCTTGCGTCGATTCGTTTGGCACAGCTTCTGAATGCTGCACTGGGAGGCTAACCTCCCAGTGTGATGCTGTGGCTGCCGTCTTTAATGCGCCGCCCCAAGCGCACGGACATCAAAGTGCGCTTCCTGCCGGCCAGCATGCTCAAATACCAATGTCGCCGAAAACTGATCCCCTTCCTGCAAAGGCTTGACGGGTCTGACCAGCATCAAGTGATAGCCACCCGGCTTTAGCTCAAGCGTCCCATGCGCTGGAACAGGAACACCATTTTCCATTTCACGCATTTTCATCATGCCGTCTTCATGACGCATTTCGTGGATTTCGACCTGCTCGGCGATTGCACTTTCCACAGCCAACAACCTGTCGGCTTGGTCACTTTCATTCACGATAGTCATGAAAGCCCCCGCAACAGGGGCGGCCTCGGGGGTGGCACGCGCCCATGCCTGTGTGACCTGCACTGCGGCCTGCCCTGTGCGTTGTTCTGTTGCTGCGGTCTGCCCATCCGCCTGACACCCAACCAGCAGCAACGCCACCAGACACCCCGCTAAAACTGTGTTTCCAAAACGCATTATGTTCTCCCTTCGGGATGTGCTGAAACACATCCCGCCATGTATCAATGCTCTCAAAGCGAGAAATTCAATTTGACCCAGACACTACGTCCTGGCTCGTGGATACGCAATGGATCGGCGGGATAGCCAAAGTCGGCATTTCCTGCCAGATTGAGATGCTCGCTATAGGTTCGATCCAGGGCATTATCGACACCTGCCGTCAGCTGCAGACGCTCATTGAGGCGATACCCGGCATTCACTGACAACATCGCAAACCCTGCACTGCTGCCAAGGTCACGCCCCACCACATTGCCCTGATTCACGGCAATCCGCGTTTGCGCAGCCACACCACGCAGCAGACCACCGACATTCCAACGCCCCTGTTCCCAAGCAAAGGTCAACCGCCCTTCCAACGGCGTCATCTGCGGCAACGCACTGCCCTGCGTGGTATTTGCACCCCATGCCCACGCCACACTTCCACCGAATGCCCACTGCGCATTGGGTCTGAATTCCGCACCCGCTTCAGCGCCATGGATACGCGCATCCACATTACTGGCCATGCTGGTGCGCCCCATCATGCCGCCATCCATATACTGGAACAGGATGAAATCCTCGATGCGCCCTGCATATGCCGACACCCATGCATGACTGCGCTGCCCGCGCCATTGGGCACCAATATCCAGCTGCGTGGTTTTCTCTGGGCGCACCCCGGAAAATGCATTGACACTTCCAACAGGACCGCGATCAGGCGAGAACAATTCCCAATAGTCAGGCATGCGCTGTGTATGCCCAATACCGGCATACCACCCCCATGTCGCATCCGTTTGCTCGTGCTCATAGCGCAAGAATCCCGCCGGTAATGTTTCACGACGTTGCTGAGCAAAACTGGGATTGCGCATTCCCATATTGCCTATTGTCGGGCGGCCATCCGTCACCTCGGCACGGTCCATGCGCAGACCAGAAATCACCTTGTCGCCATGTTGCAAATTCCAAGTGCCTTCAGCAAACAGCCCGGTGTTTCTAAACGTTGCATCGTGCAGCCAAGGCTGCTGCAAATACGCGCCCACACCCATTGCATGACGACGTCGATGCGCGCTGTGCTGTGTGTCTGCACCTGCCGTCAGGGCGAATTGCTCCCACTGCCATTCTGCCGCTGCCCTGCCACCTTTGGTGGTGCGCATCACATTCGATGCCATCGGCATTGGCATGGCGCCCATCGGATTGGGCGTGCGCATATTGTAGTTATCCATCACATGGTCGGCTTCATTGCGATAAGCATTGGCACTGATCTTCTGCAATGTCCCGGGCAGGATTTTTTCAAAACGCAGCCCCAGACTATTGCGACGGAATTGCGAACCATCCATCCCGCGACCGGCATAACGCGCCTGTGCATCGCCAGTACCCACCGTCAATTCAAGCGCTGTCTCTGCATCTGGTGTCCAGCCGAAGCTGGCATCGGCATTCCACTTCTTCCATGCCGAGGCAACATCCACTTGCGCGCCATCCTCGTAATCGCTGGACTCAGAGCGGTTCGCGCTCACCCGCACATAGCCTTTTGCGGCACCCGCCAGCACATCCAATACCTGGTCATTACGCGCGAAACTACCGCCTAACGCGCTGCCCTGAAGCTGCAATTCAGGGCTGTCGAAATGCGGTATATCGCGCTGAAAACGCACGGTGCCAGCCGATGCACCTGGTCCCCACAGTACGGTTTGTGGTCCCTTCACCACAATCAGGGCATCAAAGGTTTCCGGTGCCACGTATGACAGCGGATTATCCATACGCGACGGACAAGCGCCTGGCATCGCGCCCTCGTTGGTCAGCAGGTTCAAGCGTGAGCCAAACATGCCACGCAACACGGGGTCACCATTGGTGCCGCCATTGCGCAAGGCAGAAAAACCGGGAATCGTTTTCAGGAAATCCGCCCCATCACTGGCCGGCACAGGCTGACGCGGCAATTTGGGGTCGGTTTCAAAGGTCAGAGGCTGTACCGGCGAAGCCAACACGATGACGCGATCAAGATTCTTCGGATGATTGGGCTGCTTGCCCACGTCTTCATCCACATCATTGGCAGAAACAGCAAATGAGGACAGTGCCAGCAGCAAGGCAGACACAAGGACACGACGCGACGGCCGCGCCATCGCAACAGATCGTACGAACATAAAAAACTCCAAAGCACAAAGGGTCAGACAGGGCATTGGCCTGCCAATTTGGTCAGTTGTGATTCAGAGCAGAACGGGCGGTCCCCTCGCCCCAAGGCCACGCAATAAAACAGCGGTTCTGGCCGGTGCCAGCGACCAACAGAACAATACGGCACGGCGCCGTACAAAGAAAAACAATGCCAACGCCAGCAACACTGGCACCAGGGATGCCAAGAGCACGCAATAGCCGCAATGCTCATCCAGCATTGCCCCACCTGTCTCTGATGGTTGTTCGCTACCGAATTGAAAGTGTGCTGGCTTCACCCAACTCATGCCGTCGCTGGTACACATCGCCAAGCTGATGACCGATGATGCCGAGGCGGACTCGGCATTCACCCAGCGATTGATACTTGGCATCACCGCCACCAGAAGCACCGCCAGCAATGCAAGGCGGTGCATCCAGGAATGAAAACGGCGTGCCGATCGAAACATGATGCGGAAAGCGTATATGCGTTATGCCAATGCGTTACTGACTTCGATCAACTTTTCTGCAGTGATGTTGAAATGCGCATAAAGCTTGTCGGCTGGGGCACTGGCACCAAAGCTGTCAATCCCCACCACAGCACCCTCCAGCCCCACATACTTGTACCAGAACCCGGTCACGCCCGCTTCCACGGCCACACGCTTACGGCAAGCAGCAGGCAGCACAGACTCACGATAAGCAGCCTCCTGACGGTCAAAGACATCTGTGCAGGGCATCGACACCACACGCACCTTGTCACCCAACTTCGCGGCAGCCTCCATCGCCAGCCCAACTTCGCTGCCAGTGGCGATCAAAATCAGCTCAGGTGTGCCCACACTGTCTTTCAACACATAACCACCGCGTGCGACATTCGCCAATACGGCGTTTGAACGCACCTGATGCGGCAAGTTCTGGCGGCTGAAAATCAAGCAACTGGGACCATCCTTGCGGGTAATTGCCGCCTTCCACGCCACTGCTGATTCCACCGCATCACACGGGCGCCAGACATCGTTATGCGGGATATAGCGCAATGAAGCCACATGTTCCACTGGCTGGTGGGTGGGGCCGTCTTCACCCAGACCAATGGAGTCATGGGTATAGACATGGATGGCGCGAATGTCCATCAGTGCACTCATGCGCACCGCATTGCGGGCATAGTCGGAGAACACCAGGAAGGTGGCATCAAACGGAATGAAGCCACCGTGCAACGCCAGACCATTACTGATTGCGGTCATGCCAAATTCGCGCACACCGGAATAGATGTAATTGGCATCGGGATCGGTGCTGGCAACCGACTTGCAGCCCTTCCATGTGGTGAGGTTTGAACCAGCCAGATCGGCAGAGCCACCCACCAATTCTGGCAACAGCGGCGCAAACGCTTCAATCGCATTTTGTGAGGCTTTACGGCTGGCAATCACCGGGCCATCGGCCTGCAATTTTTCGATAAACGCATCGGCGGAAGCAGCAAAATCATGCGGCAGTTCACCCGCCATACGGCGCTCAAACTCAGCAGCCAACGCCGGATGCGCTGCTTTGTAAGCGGCGAATGCTGCATTCCATGCTGCCTCGCCACCCGCACGATCGGCAGCGCGCCAACCGTCATAAATCTGCTGCGGAATCTCGAACTCGGCAGCCGTCCAACCCAACGCAGCGCGGGTAGCGGCCACTTCATCCTTACCCAAAGGCGCACCATGGCTGGATTCTTTACCTGCCTTCGCCGGTGAGCCAAAGCCGATGGTGGTACGGCAGCAGATCAAGGTGGGCTTGTCATTGCAGGTCAGCGCCGCGTCCACGGCGGCTTTGATCGACGCAGCATCATGCCCGTCAACACCGCGAATCACATTCCAGCCATAGGCCTCGAAGCGCTTGGGGGTGTCATCGGTAAACCAGCCATCGGTATTGCCGTCGATACTGATTTTGTTGTCATCCCAGAACGCCACCAACTTGTTCAACCCCCAGGTGCCAGCCAGCGAAGCAGCTTCGTGACTGACGCCTTCCATCAGGCAGCCATCACCCAAGAACACCCAAGTGCGGTGGTCAACAATGGCATGACCATCACGGTTGAAATGCTGCGCCAACAGTTTTTCTGCCAGCGCGAAACCGACCGCATTCGCAATGCCTTGCCCCAAGGGGCCGGTGGTTGTTTCCACACCCGGGCACACGTGGTTTTCAGGATGGCCGGCAGTCTTGCTGCCCAGCTGACGAAACTGCTTCAGGTCATCAATGGAAACGTCATAACCTGTCAAATGCAGCAGCGCGTACTGCAGCATCGAACCATGTCCATTGGACAGCACGAAACGGTCGCGGTCATGCCAAGCGGGATTGGCCGGGTTGCACTTCAGGTAATCGTTCCACAACACCTCGGCAATATCTGCCATGCCCATCGGCATGCCCGGGTGACCGGAGTTGGCGGCTTGCACCGCATCAATGGCAAGAAAACGAATAGCGTTGGCGAGTTCGCGACGGGTTGGCTGAGTCATGGCAGGGGAAAAAGCGGAGGGAACCGCTATTGTCCCATGTTGCGGGGGAGACCGCCTCCCCCGCGTTGGTAAAAAGCCGGTTTAATGCACCAGCTGATCCAGCTTGGCCATGGCTTCATCGTCTGGCATGTCTTTTTCGCCGCTACGATGCGCCACAACAACGGCGGTAGCAATGTCACCTGTGACATTCAACGAGGTACGGCACATATCGAGGAAGGTGTTGACGCCAATGATGATGCCAATGCCCGCCGGGTTGATCCCAATAATGCCGCAGATCATCGCAATGACCGGCAATGAACCAGAAGGAATACCCGCAGTACCGATCCCCCCCAGGATGCACAAGACCAACACCATCAACTGCTGCGGCAAGCCCAGCTCAAGCCCATACACCTGGGCAAGAAACAGCACGGTGATGCCTTCAAACAGCGCGGTACCGTGGTGGTTGGCCGAAGCGCCCACCGTCAGCACGAAACGCGACACCTTGCGTGGCAGTTTCAGATTTTCCTCAGCCACACGCAGCGTCACCGGCAGGGTAGCTGTGGAAGAAGCCGTTGCAAAAGCCGTCAGCGTGGCTTCCTGAGTTTCACGGAAGAAATGACGGGGCGACATCCCGCCCATTACCTTCAGCCAGATCGGTATCACCACAAACCCATGCACTGCCAGCGCCACAATTACTGTCACCACAAACCAGGCGAGGCTCAGGATCACGTCCCAACCTAACTGGAAGGTCAGATTAAACATGAACGCCCATACCGCATAAGGCGCAAGTTTGATGAACATGCCAATCAAGTGCATACAGATTTCAAACAGACCCTGCATGGCATTCTTGAATGCATGCGTCCCGGCCGTTGGCTTCATCACCAAGCCAATACCAATCATCAGGGCGAAGAAAACGATACCCAACTTTTTACTGTCATCACCCATGGCGTTGACAATGTTGTTCGGCACGATATTGACCAGCAAATCCATCAACCGCAGTTCATTGCCTTTGCTGACAATCTCCCCGGTTTTCATCATGTTGCCGCTGAGTGCGCTATCCACCAGCTCTTTATCAATATGCATCCCAGGCTGGAACACATTGACACTGATCAGCCCAATACATACCGCAATAGCGGTGACTACCGCGGTATAAATCAGCGTTTTCCAGCCCAGCCGCCCCAAAGCAGCGATGTCACCCAGCTCCGCAACACCAAGCACCAAAGCGGAGAAGATCAACGGCACCACCAACATGAACAACAAATTGAGGAAAATCTGCCCGAAGGGCTTGGTGATGTAATCAATCACCGTTTTGATGAAAACCGCATCATTGGCTGTTGCGTGTGCCAGTAGCCCTAAAACAGTCCCCAGTACAAAGCCAATCAATACCTTGTAGTGCAGCGGCATGCCTTTTTTCGGCAAGGGTGACGTCGTTTCGTTCGAATGCATGGGTGACCCCTGAAAATCAGAACGTGAAGCTTACCAAACCACGCCCTTACTCGGGATAGAGTGGCGGCAGCAAATGCGTTGTTTTTTCACCTTCTTTCCGAAGATGCACTCCGTGCGAAAAGGCGTGCCGTAACTGCTCTAATGCCTCACTCGCATCACCCGTTGCCCAGCGCGCCTCCTGCATGCGTTGTACTGCGGTCTGTTGTTTTGGGTCTGTCAGGGCGGCCTGGATACGCTCCATCTCGGCACCAGGCAACCCTATTTCTGCTGACAGTGCAGCGGCAATCGCGCCGAAATCACCTGATGCCAATGCCTGCTGAAGTGAAGGCTGAGTGGCTGGTGTTGTTTGTGTGCCTGTCTTTTCCAATGGTGCCGCACGGTGGCGACGGCGCATCATCTGACGCCCCCCCAGAGCTAGCAGAAAAACAGCCAACACCCCAACACCCAGCCATAACAACCACGTGCTGCCATACCAGTGCTGGGTTTGTTTTTGCGCCGTATCTGGCGGCGTCACCGTGTTGTCTTTCTGCATGGGCAACGTGGCGTGCGCTTGCCCTGTCTCGGTCACTATTTCACCGCCACGTCCTGGTACTACCTCAATTTTATGTGCAGGCAACACCGCCATCCGTGCAACACCCTGCCCTGCATCCCACCACGGGATCTTGATTTCAGAAAGTTGCACATGACCCGCCTGCGCTGCCAGTACCGTAAATTTTCGGCGCACAGTCGCCTGCTGCCCGTCCGTATCATCATGCGTCTGTGCTGCTTCAGGAAACACCTGCAACCCCACACTGTCGGGCAACAATAATGGCGGCAACTGTACGGCTGTTGCACCTTGCGCACTTAACTCAACAACCACCTCAGCTGCTTCACCCGCAAACATCTGTTGCGGCACACGCAGATAACGCAATGACAGAGACTGCAATGGCAACCAAGGTTGCGGTGCATTCGCAGGGATGGGCTGCACTTGGAATGACGTCGGCATACCTGCCACTGCCACATCCTGTGCATGCAGGCCGATCAATGAATACATGTCGCCTTCACGCATGCCATGAAAACGTGGCCCCGACAAGGTCAGCACGCCACTTTTTTCAGGAATGAACAGAAACCGGCGTTCCACCACATGCCATTGTTTGCCATTCCAATTTTCTATCGTTTGCCTGTCCCCCTGTATTTGCTGCAACGCTGCATCACGCGGTGCATCCACATCCAGCTGCCCTGAAATCAACCGCGTTGCCGAATAAATACGCACCTTGATGGTGATGGTTTGCTGCACATAGGGTCGCTGCGTTTCCACCTCCGTTTCGATAAACACATCGGATGACGTGGCTAAGGTTTGCACAGATGGCGGCAGCACAATCAGTTGCAGTGGCTTGGTGTGTGCTTGCCCAATGCGCAAAGGTGGAATAGTGAATACACCTTGCTCCCGTGGTCGCAGTCCGATTGCCAGATGCTGTTTTTGTATCCGCTGCCCATTGACCCATTCCATTGTGCGTTTGACGGACTTCCCGCCAACATCAAATTGCTGGCGCAACGGCATGTCGTCCAGTGTCGCTTGCAGCTGATCGGTTTCGATATGCAGCACCGCCCAATCACCTTGGGTGATTTCGGCACGCTCAAGCCAGGCATGCGTTTGTGCCGTCGCCGGCAAAGCGCTACCAAGCAGTATCAACCACAGACACATCACGATTGATCGCCACATTAGGGATGTCCTTTTCGCCGTGATGATTCAAGCAAGAAGCGAGCGCGTAACAAGGCGCCTGGGTCGTCCGGTACACGTTTCAGCCATGCCTCATTGACCAGGCGTCGCTCGCGTTCAGCCGCATCTTCGTGGACAGGTTGTTGCTGCTCTTTCTGCTGCTGCTCTTTCTGCTGCTGCTCTTTCTGCTGCTGCTCTTTCTGCTGCTGCTCTT
>CAYZUG010000003.1:23209-129674 GCA_964481865.1 uncultured Thermomonas sp.
TGTTGCTGCTCTTTCTGTTGCTGCTCTTTCTGTTGCTGCTCTTTCTGTTGCTGCTCTTTCTGTTGCTGCTGTTTTTTTCGCTTTGCTTCTTCCACAACACGCCGGTTATAGTGCGCATCCTGCATGTCGGGTGCTTGCTTCAAGGCGCGGTTGTAAGCCTCAATGGCCGCATCCAGTTCCCCTGCTTGCGCCAACGCATTCCCTAAGTTGTATTGCGCCACGGCGTCCGGATATTTGGAAAATATCGCAACAGCTTGTGGGTAGTCTTGGTTGCGATACGCCGCAACTCCCTGCTGTATATCTGCATACGTGATTTGATCAGCGCGCTGCCACAGGCGATGCGAAGTGAGATGTGCAGGTGCCGACAACGCCTGCGCTACCACTGGGAATATTGGCATCAACAACACGCCTGCCAACATCCATGCCATCCCATGACGACGCAGCAAGGGCAGCCAACACAGCAGAACCAAGGGCAATAACCAATACCCATCGTCACGCCACTGTGTGGTTTCTGCATCTTGCCAAGCCGCACCTTTCGCCTGCTCTGTATTCAGAATATGCAAGGCCTGCATATCATCCATATGCAGAGTCATCTGCTGATACCGCCCGCCACCTTTCGCACTTAACTGGCGCAAAGCCTGCACATCAAGCCGTGCCTGTTGCAAGCCTTGTGGCGTGGCATACACACCACCTTGCGTGCTTCCAACACCCAGCGCAGAAACACGATAGCCTGCTGCATGGGCTTTTCCAGCCTGTGCAATCGCAGCGGCATCAGCATGATCGGTCAGCACAAGCATATCGCCCTGCACCGCACCCGCCTGTTGCAAAAGCTGCTGTGCCCAGGCAATTCCCCGATCAAGCCGCTGACCGTCTTTTGGCATGATGTCAGGCGCTAGTGCATCGAGAAAAAGGGCGACATTTTTTGCATCATCCGTCAGTGGCGCCACCGTGAAGGCATCATCGGCAAACACCACCAGCGCAAACTGCCCGCCCTGTCGCTCACGCAGCAGGCTTGCCAACTTATTCTTTGCCTGCACCAAACGTGTGGGCGGAAGATCACGCGCCATGATGGCAGTGGATAAATCCAACACGATAACCAGAGGTTGCTGCGCCTGCCATAACGGCTGCGTATCTTTCCGAACACTTGGCCCCGCCAACGCAAGTACCGCCAGCACAGCACCGAGACACACGGAAAAACGAGCGAGTTTTTTCTCTTTCCCCCCAACGGAGTGCAACAAAAGATGCGGCAACAAATGCGCATCGACCACAGTCGCCCATGCCGATTGCCGGTGACGTGATCGACCCTGCCAAACGAACATTGCAATGAGCAGCGGCAGCACCAGCAACCACCATGGGCGCAGAAAGTGGATGTCAGTGGCAGCTTGCATCAAGGCATTCATCGCAGGCGCCTTCTCAGCATCTGCAACATAACCAGACAAAGTGCTGCAACAAGCGGTATGAAATAACGCTCTACTTTGGGCTGCAACATCCGCGCTTCTTGTGCCACGGGTTCCAGCGCGTCGATTTCTGCATAAATATCAGCCAATTCATTCGTGGCACGTGCCCGGAAAGCGCGCCCTCCTGTCAGCTCGGCAATACGCTGTAAACCGGCTTCATCCACCTCATCGCCACCAACTGATAAGCGCATTCCAAAAACAGTCAGCCCCGCGCCATCACCACCAATCGCCACGGTATAAATACGCACACCTGCATCATGCGCAATTTGCGCTGCCCGCTCCGGAGTCATGCTACCGGCTGTGTTGACGCCGTCGGTCAACACGATAAGCACCTTTTGTTCGACGTTCTGTGCATTAAAACGCTTGATGGCCAGCGCAATCGCATCACCAAGTGCAGTCGCTCGCCCTGCCAGCCCAAGGACGGTGGCATCCAACTGTTGCTGCACGGTGGCGCGATCCAGCGTCAGCGGGGTCAATGCAAATGCCTGGTCGGCAAACACAATCAATCCCGTGCGATCCCCCACGCGGCGTTGCAGAAAATCCATCAATACAGCTTTTGCAGCTGTCAGGCGATCAACCCTGCGCCCCGCCAACTGCATATCTTCTTCAGCCATGCTGGCGGACAAGTCCAGCGCCAACATCACATCGCGCCCGGTGTGTGCTGGCATGACTGGCACGCCAAGCTGTTGGGGCCGTGCTGCGGCAAGACACAAAAGTGCCCAGATCACCCAGCGCATCCACGGTACAGGTGACATGCGCTTGGTACTGGACAGCCCGTGCAGCATTGCCGGCAACTCATCATTCCAAGGCGCCACCAAGGCATCTGTCTGCACAACGCTTGCAGTTTCCGTATCACGTCGCCAGCGCTGGATTCCCCACACCAGCATAGGCAAGCACACGAGGCAAAGCATCCACGGCCATGCAAACGTATCCACCTGCATCAGTTGTTGCATGCTCTGCATCATCTGCCTACCCATGCGGCATACCGCTTCCGCGCTACAACACGTAGGGCTTCTACATCGGCAGCATCAACATTCGGACGGAAAGCGCCGTCTTGTATCAACGCGCCTGCCCCTTGCAGAAAAACGGCAGGCTGCATGCCGTCATCCAGAAATTGCAACCAAGCCTCACCTGACAAGCGGTCGGCATCCGGGCGGATATGACGCGCGGCTCTGCGCAGAAGTTCGGACATGGCAGCCACCTTCATGCTTGGGGTTTCTGCTTGCTGCACCACGGCATCAAAATACTGCATCAATTGTTGGCGCTTTTTCCTGCGCCGGGATTGCCGCCACAACCAGGGAAGCAACACCCCAAACAATACGGCAACCACCAACCACCAACCCAATGCAGGTGGCCACCACGATGGTTCCATACCCATCTGCACATCGCGCAGAGGCAGCACCTCAGCGGCTTGCATATCCCTTCCCCTTCGGTCTGCCTGCCTGCGTCAGCCAAGCCGCATCGACATCTTCATTTCCCTGCACAACAACCTCAACTCCGTGCGAAGCAAGCTGTGTTTTGATCTGCGTAAGACGCCCGGCGAATGTCTGCATCCAGCGTGTCCTGACCGTGTCATCCTGCAATGGAAGCCGCAAAACTTCTCGATTTTCCAGCGCAAAATCCAATACGGCCTCGGGTGGCTGCATTTCAAGCGCATCAACAAACAATACAACCGTGACAGCATGCTGCTTCGCAAGACCTGCCCAATACCGCTGTGGAACCTTCTGTACGCTGCGTGGATCGGTCAAAACAATCAACCGCGCCCGCTGTTGCACAAGGCGCTGTACCCGCTGCAAAGCAAGCGACACCCCCTGATCATCTGTCGGCGGCTGACGGTACCAGCGGGTAAGTGCCCCGAGAATACGCAAAACCGCATTTGCACCATGCCCCGGCGCCACCCATGCATCCTGCTGACCAGCACGCAATGCAGCCACACGATCGCCCTCTCGCAATGCCTGCCACATCGCCACCGCGCCCATTCGTGCGGCCTGGACAGATTTGTAGCGGTAGCGTGTTCCGAAATACAGAGGTGCAGCCGTATCCACAACCAACACCGTCAAGCGCTCCCGTTCCGCCTGAAAAAGTTTGGTATGTGCCTTTCCTGTGCGGGCTGTCATCCGCCAGTCGATATAACGCGCATCATCACCTTGCGTGTATTCACGTGAGTCGGCGTACTCCATGCCGCGCCCTCGCTGTTTCGAGAGTGCTTGACCTTGCACTGCGCCCGTCCCCATCACCAACCCAACACGCCGCCAGACCTTGCCTTGCAGTGCAATCAGCTCGGCAAGCGTCGGCCATATGCCTTGTCCATCCCTTGCAGATTGTTGGCTTTCCACGGACATCGGCATTCTTTTTATGGCAATGGCACGCGTTCAAGCAAGGCGTGCACCAAGCGTTCACCATCCCAGCCCTCGGCGATAGCTTCATAACTTGGCAGGACGCGATGGCGAAGCACATCAGGGGCAATCGCACGGATATCATCCGGCGTCACAAAATCACGCCCTGCCAGCCAAGCCCGCGCTCTGGCACAACGATCCAACGCAATCGAGCCACGCGGACTGGCACCCCAAGCGATTTTCGTCGTCAAATCACTGCCATAGCGCTGGGGCATGCGCGAAGCAAGAATCAGCTCCACCAGATACCGTTCAAGTGCTGGTGCAACATGCACATTAAGAGCCGTCTGACGCGCCAACAGGAGGTCAGACTCTGTCAGTTTATGTTGATGCTGCGTCATTGCCACCGCGCCACGCGCACGCTCACGCGCCAGCCGCAAAATCTCAAGCTCCGCTTCAGCCTGCGGATAACCCACACGCACATGCAGTAAAAAACGATCCAATTGCGCTTCAGGTAAGGCAAATGTGCCTTCCTGCTCAATCGGATTTTGCGTTGCCATCACCATAAAGAGCGCGGGCAGTGGGTAACTGGTTCTCCCCACTGTCACTTGCCGCTCACCCATTGCTTCTAATAACGCCGACTGGACTTTTGCTGGCGCACGGTTGATTTCATCCGCCAATAAAATGGAATGAAACACTGGCCCGGGCTGAAACTCGAACCGCGCCTCCTGCGGCCGCCAAACATCGCTACCAGTGAGATCTGCAGGCAGCAAGTCAGGGGTGAATTGAATCCGCGCAAAACTTGCATCCAAGTGTGCCGCCAACGCACGAATCACTGAAGTTTTTGCCAGCCCAGGTGCACCTTCAACAAGCAGATGCCCATCCGCCAGCAGCGCGATCAACAGGCGCTCAATCAATGCTTCTTGTCCCACAACCTCCTGCATCAATCGCTGGCGAACCTCTTGCAAGCGCGTGTGCACAAAAGCAGCATCCATCTCCGGCATTGTTTTTCCCCGTTTCACTCATCGTGGCGCCTGCTTTGACCGCAAGCGGCAACAAAAGTTTGATCTTCGCATATGCGCTTTATCGGCAACAAAAAACGGGAGCCAAAGCCCCCGTTTTTTAATGCTCAGCCAATGGTGCAATCAGCGCTGTGTAACGCGCATGACCTTTGGTGTGACAAACACCAGCAATTCAGCCTTGCTCTTGGAACGACTTTTGTTCTTGAACAAATTGCCAATGACTGGGAGATCACCCAGGAAAGGCACCTTGGTAATATCGTTGTAGTCACTGAATTCATAGACCCCGCCAATCACCACAGTCTGTCCATCTTCAACAAGGACAGCAGTATTGATTTCGCGCTTGGCAATCTGCGGTACTTGACCGAATGTTCCCATATCCACCCAGCCATCCAGCTCATCTTTCTTGACGCCCATATCAAGGAAGACACGCCCGTCATTGGTAATGGTTGGCATGACCTTCAGCTCAAGCAGCGCTTCTTTGAACGCCACTGTTGGAGTCAACTGTGCGCCCGTACCGGTCACCGTCAGATAGCCAATTTCCTTACCTTGGCGAATCACGGCTTCTTTCTGATTACTGGTCACAATGCGCGGATTGGTGATGACTTCACCACGTCCCTGCGTTTGAATGGCCGACAATTCAACGTCCAGCAGATAGCCTGCATTGAGAATCGACAATGCCAACGAACCTGGATTTGTACCGGTCATCGCTGCCGGCAAATTACTCATCAGGCCACGGGTGATGGTGTTGGCTGTGTAGTTCGGTGTATTTGAATTCCAACCACCACCAGGTGGGCGTGGTGCAGCGACATCGTTAGGTGACAACCCCGTGCCACTTCCCAAATAGTCTTTAAGTGCATCCGCATACAGCCGGTTATTCGCATTGCTTGTATTGGTGATTGACTCGCGATTTGACAGGGTTGTTCCAAGATCACCACCGTAGGAAACATTATCTTTACTACCCGAAATGCCAAACTTGGCACCCAATTCACGTGCAACGCTCTCATTCGCAATCACGATACGAGCTTCGATCACCACTTGATCAACTGGCTTATCAAGCTCTTGAACAAGGCTCTTGATACTGCCTACACGTTGTGGAATATCGATCACCAGCAATGTGTTCGTGCGCTTGTCATAGCTGATGCTGCCACGCGCCGACAAGAAACCACGGTCTTGGCTGTTTTGCCCAGCTTGCCCGCCTTGCCCACCACCTTGTTGGTTGCCTTTACTTTCTTCGGTCAGCAACTTGGCAATATCTTCAGCACTGGCGTAGTTGACTGGAATATATTCGGTCAACTTTTCCGCACGTTCTTCAAGGCTGATGCGTGCATCTTCTTTGGCCTGCTCAAAATCAGCAATTTCTTTTTGTGGAGCAATCCAAACCACATTGCCGCTGCGGCGTTTATCGAGTTGCTTGGACTGCAGCACCAGATCAAGAGCCTGATCCCACGGCACATTGATCAAACGCAATGTGACATTGCCTTGCACGGTATCGGCTGCCACTACGTTCAAACCGGACTCTTCAGCAATCAGCTGCAATACTGTGCGAACAGGAACATCTTGGAAGTTGAAAGTTACCGCTTTACCGTTATAGCGCGCAGATTCTTCAGCACGGCTTGTGGATGCGCTCTGTGCAGTACCTGCCTGTGCTGCGGGTGCTGCACGCGGCATCACTTCGACGACGTATTCGTTACCACGCTGATATGCCATCGACTCATACAAGCCTTGCGTATTGAGCACCAGTTGCGCACCAGTACTTGTTGCATGCGCATTAATGCGCTGCACTGGTGTTGCGAAATCGGTCACATTCATTGGCCGCTGCAATGATGCAGGCAGCAATGCATCGCCGATATCCACCACGATACTTGACCCTGTATTGCGAAGGTCAGGTGATGCACCCTCACCCGAGAAGCGCAGAATCAACTTCCCAGAGCCGGCATCCCCGCGCTTGAAGTCAATTGAAGTGACCGAAACAGCATCTGCCTGACGCTTACTTGGGTCGGCCATTGCGCCTGTGGCGGCCTGACCCATGCTTGTTGCCACAACGATGTGTGGCGAAGCACTGGCACTTGCAGCATAAAGCCCCAATGCAAGGCCTGCTGTTAACGCCCTTACGGGCAAAGTGCGCCGAGTCGGCTGCGAATTTTTGGCGTTAGTGAGGGTCATCATCTCTTCCCCGATCAATTATTTTCAAGCGCCATCGTGGCAGGACGTTCAAGCCAACCGCCCGCACCATCAGGTACCAGTTCGACCAATTCAATTCGGTCTTCAAATACAGCCGTTACACGACCATCGCTCTGCCCCATATAAATGCCGGGCTGAACCCGATGGGTCACTTTATCTGGAGCCATGACCAATGCTACAAGGCCTCCCCCCTGCCCCAGTGAGCCCACCATTTTCATGCTATCCAATGGAAAGGTTTCAAGTGTCTGCCGGCGACGGTTTGGGTCAGGGCGTGGCCCGCTAGCACCGGCACCATTGAATGTCTGATCAAATGGATCGCGCATGGTTTGCGCAGCATATTCAAAGGTTTCAAACTGCTGCATCACTGGCAGTGGTTCAAGCGCTGGCGCCGGGCGTGCTTTAACCTCAGCAACCCATTTTTCCAGATTCCCTTGCGCCCCCCCACATGCAGACAACGCGATAACAAGTGCAACAGCACTGATTCCACGCAATAAGCGTTGAGGTAGAAATATAGACAACATTATTGTCCCCCCTCTGCTGATGCATTTTGAGAGGTTTCCTCATCATCCAGATAGCGATACGTTTTCACTGTACCGGCCAGTTCCAAAGGAGCATTCGCAGCCAAACGACCTGTCGCCGAAGTATTTTTTGGCTTCAGTGAAATATCATGCATGGTCATAATGACAACACGCGGCAACGATGCCACACCACTCACAAAAGCGCCAAACTGGTGGTAAGTACCGACCATGCGCAAAGAAATCGGCTTTTCCGCATAGAACTCCTGCTGTGTTTCAGAACCTGGCTGGAAAAGATCATTCTGGATACCAGTTGCCAACGCTGTTTGTGAAATATCTACGATCAAATCTGGCATTTCGGTTTTGCTTGGCAGTTGCCGCAGCATCTGTTGCAACTGTTGTTCCATCTGCGCAAGTTGCTGCTTCAACGGTTCAAGATTGGCCGCGCGACCTTGCTTCGTTTCAAACTCGGTTCGCAGTTGCGACTCCTGCTGCGCCAAGCCTTCCAACTCGTCTTGCTGACCGCGCACAACCACCCACCACGCCAACAAGATGATGATGAAAGCCACGATGCCACAGAACACCAGCTGTGCTTGCTTTGGCCAATTCCCGATATTATTGATATCGAGATCAGAAACATTGATTTTCTTTTTATCGCTCACGATGCAGCTCCTTCCGCATTGGCCTCAGGTGCTTTTGTTTCGTTTGTTTCCGTATCCGTAGCCTTACTTTCGGCAGCTGGAGTTTCTACCTCCTCCGACGCACCTTCACCGGTTGTGGCTGGTTTGGAAAGCTTAACTTTCAGATTGAACTCATATGGCAAACCGGGTGTCCCTTCTTTTGCCTCAATGATGTTCAGATCAGGGTTGATCATCCACCCTGAGCTTTCCAAGTTGCGCATATATGTAGAAACACGCGCATTGGACTGCGAGCGCCCGCTCAAGGTCAGCATGTCACCTTCTTGCTTAATCATTGCCAGTGCCACACCATCAGGAATGGTACGCACCAATGCGTCGAACAAGTGCACCATCTGTGAGCGATTGGACTGCAGTTGTTCGATCACTTCCTTGCGTGCAAGAAGTTTTGATTTCTTCTGATCGAGCGCCTCAATTTCCTTGATTTGTGCATCAACCTTGGTGATTTCACCACGCAGAAATTCGTTGCGTTCGTTCTGATTGGAAATCCGTCCGTTATAGAACGAATAAATCAGAATGGACAATAAAAGCCCAGCGAGAACAGCCAAGCCCAGCATGCCGGCAAACTCTTTTTGCCGAGCCTTGCGGCGTTCTTCACGCCACGGGAGGAGATTGATTCTTGCCATCAGTCGAAGCTCCTCAGTGCGAGCCCACATGCAATCATCAATGCAGGCGCATCTTGTACCAAAGCATTCGCCTGTACACGCGGCCCTACTGTCATTTGCGCCAAGGGATTAGCAACAGTACTGGGAATCCCCAGCTGTTCCTCAACCATCGTTGCGACACCTGGAATGGATGCACAACCCCCAGCCAACACGACTTGGTCAACGCGATTGAATTCGCTGCCCGCATAAAAGAATTGCAGCAAGCGGCTTACCTGTTGCGCCATGGCTTCCTTGAACGGCTCAAGCACTTCAAGCTCATAACTTTCAGGCAACCCACCTTGGCGCTTAGCCAAGCCGGCTTCTTCGTAAGTTAGGTTGTAGCGACTCATCACCACATCAGTGAGCTGCTTCCCGCCAAACAAATTTTCACGCGTGTAAATGCTTCGACCGCCACGCAACACATTCAGTGTCGTCATTGTGGCACCCACATCGACCAATGCCACCAACCCGTCTTTCGGGATATTCAGCCCGCTTTCCATCAAAGCAAATGCATTTTCGATAGCGAACGCTTCAACGTCGATCACTTTGGCAGTCAGCCCACCTAATTCAAGTGCCGACGCACGAACCTCGACGTTTTCGGAGCGCGATGCCGCCAACAAGACTTGCACCATCTCGCTATTCCCCGGCGTTGAACCGAGCACTTCGAAATCGAGATTCACTTCCTCAACGGGATAAGGAATGTAGTTGACGGCTTCAAGTTCAATTTGCGCCTCAAGCTCGTCTTCACTGTAGTCAGCCGACATCGAAATCACCTTGGTGATCACCGATGAACCTGAAACTGCAGCTGCAGCATGTTTCGCGCGTGAACCAGAGCGTGCCAGTGCGCGGCGAACCGCCTCACCTACCGCTTCTACCTCAACAACGTTTTTCTCGACCACGGCATTGGGCGGCAATGGCTCAACGGCGTAGTGTTCCACACGATAACGATCTCCCGTCCGGGCAAGCTGCAGCAGCTTGACCGCGGTGGAGCTGATGTCGACGCCAATCAGCGGCGGTTGCGTTTTGTTCCACAAAACCACGACTTCTCCCCTTACAACGGGCACTTACACGCACTATGCGTAGTGATACATGAATAATGGAACTTTTACAAAAAGGCAAGTATTAATTTTGCCTGCTTACTCACATTACTCTAAAGCATGTGCCACTGACTACCCAAACGCAGTTATGAATCAGAACCGGTCAGCATCTTCGCGTGTCTTTCGTTGCTCATCTATACTGCGCATCGCACGATGACGCAACCGGATGCACTGATGCCCCGTTTCTTCCGTTTTCTCCGCTGGACGATTCTACTCTTGCTGGCCTTGGGCGTCTTTGCGGTTTCTGCCGTTGCTGTTTTGGCTTACAACACCAACCAGAACTTACCCGACGTACAAGCACTGCGCAGTATTGAGCTGCAAGAGCCTCTATACGTTTACGCCAACGACGGACGGTTGATTGGTCTATTCGGCGAGATGCGCCGTTATCCCGTGCAAATTGCCGATGTGCCACTTCACGTCAAACAAGCCTTTTTAGCAGCTGAAGACGCCAACTTCTACAAACACCACGGCATCGACATCAAAGGAATTAGTCGTGCCTTTGTCCTGCTGGCAAAAACCGGCGGGAGAGAACGCGTTGCTGGTGGCTCGACGATCACCCAGCAAGTGGCCAAACAATTTTTCCTCAGTTCGGAATACAGCTTCCGCCGCAAATTTTCCGAAATCTTGCTGGCGTTGAAAATGGAACGCGAGCTAAGCAAAGATGAGATTTTCGAGCTTTACCTCAATAAAAGCTTCTTCGGTAACCGTGCTTATGGCATTGCGGCTGCGGCTGAGTTCTATTATGGGAAAAAACTGAGTGAACTGAGCTTGGATGAGGCTGCCACACTGGCAGGTATTCCAAAGTTCCCATCCAGTGGCAACCCGATCAGCAACCCGGAGCGTGCGCAAATGCGGCGCGACAATTACACATTGCAGCGCATGGCCGAGCTTGGCTTTGTCACCCATGCGGAAGCAGAAGCCGCCCGCAAGACTCCGATGCATGCCAGCCCACATGAACGCGAAGTTGAAGTCTATGCGCCCTATGTTGCGGAAATGGTGCGCCAGCAAATGATTGAGCGTTATGGCGATGACGTGCTGAACAAGGGCTATCACGTCACCACAACGATTGATCCTGATCTTCAGGCTGCAGCCGATAAGGCCGTGATTGATGGACTGCGTATCTATGATCGCCGACATGGTTGGCGAAAACCCACGCAAACTGTGCAAATTCCCGTAGGTGCAACAGAAGAAGCGATCGGCAAATTATTGCGTGACACACCACCACAAGGCGGTTTACTTCCTGCCGTAGTCACCGATAACACGGCCAATCGTTTGCATGTGGTATTAGCCGACGGCAGCGCACTTGATCTTGCCGGCAGCGCACTTGCCTGGACGCGCAAAACCGCAGCCAATCTAGCTCAGCCAGGGGATGTGGTACGCCTGCGACAACTTCCCAATGACACTACTGTGACAGCCGAGAACAACATCCGCTGGGAGCTGGATCAAATCCCGCGTGCGCAAGCTGCACTGGTTTCTTTGGATGCCGATAGCGGTGCATTAAAGGCACTGATTGGCGGTTACAGCTTTGCTGGCAACAAGTTCAACCGTGCAACTCAGGCACTGCGTCAACCAGGTTCTGCATTTAAACCGTTTGTCTATGCCGCCGCTTTCGAGCGTGGCTTCAACCCTGCCTCGATCGTGCTGGACGCGCCTGTCGTTTTCAAGGATCGACGTGGTCATGTATGGCGGCCACAGAACTCCACCGGCACGTTCGCTGGCCCCATGCGCATTCGTGAGGCCTTGGTGCAATCACGCAACCTCGTCTCAGTGCGCATGCTTGACGCCATTGGTGTGGATTTCGCACGACGCTATATCAGCCATTTTGGTTTCGATGAAGCCAGCCTGCCCCCTAACCTGTCGATGTCACTTGGCACCGCCTCTCTCTCGCCACTTTCGGTAGCGCGTGCCTATGCCGCCTTCAACAATGGCGGCTTTTTGATCACCCCGTGGTTTATCGACCAAGTGCGTGACCGTGATGGCAATGACATCTTCAAGGAAAGCCCAGCCATGGCCTGCATGAGCTGCGCCGGAATTAGCCCCGCAGGAACACCTGCCACGACAACTGCGCAAAGTACAACGGTGGACGGTTTTAATTTCGGGCCGGCACCATCAGCACAGCCCAGCAGCAAACCCACACCAAAGAGCGATAAAACGCCGTCTACAGGAAGCCCAGCCGCGAACACAAGCACGCCGCCCACCCTCATGGCGGAACGTGCCATTGACCCACGCATCGCCTGGCAACTGCATTCGATGATGCTCGACGTTGTTCGTCGCGGCACAGCAACGGCAGCAAGAGCGCTGAACCGTGATGATGTCGGTGGAAAAACCGGCTCAACCAATGACCACAAAGATGCGTGGTTTTCTGGTTTTGGCGGCAACTACAGCACGGTTGTTTGGGTTGGCCGCGATGACTCCAAATCACTGGGATATCGGGAGTATGGCGGGCAAGCGGCTCTCCCCATCTGGATCAACTACATGCGGCAAGCATTGACCGACAACCCACTGCGTCTCATTGAACCGCCGGAAGGCATGATCAAGGTGAGTGTAAGCGCTGATGGTCGGCTACTTCCTTTAGGGACGGGAGGTATTGAGGAATGGATCAAGGTAGAAGACCTTGAGCGCATGGAAGAAGAGTCTTATCTTGAAGATGAGTATTCACCCGAACAAAGTGAAGCAGCATTCGACATCTTTTGAGCGCACTTTCCTGAAGTTGGATGCCTGATGTGAGTCATCACTGTGAGTAATCAACGGTCACGCCCCTCGACCCGAACACCACAACGGCAGCGTATGCAAACACACCGCCAACATATTGCGGCCGTTGCGGCGAAACTCATGGTCGAGCATGGCATTCAGGATATTCAACGCGCGAAGCAAAAGGCGGCGCAGCAACTAGGGCTGCATGATGATGCACTTCTTCCTGCGCATCACGAGGTTGAAGAGGCACTGCGCCAGCACCAGCGCTTATTCCGTGGGGAAAAGCAGCAGACCAGCTTGCGGGCATTACGCGAAGCCGCACTGCACGCCATGGCGTTTTTTCAACGCTTCCATCCGCGCCTTGCAGGCGCCGTGCTTGATGGCACCGCTGATACATACAGCACCGTGCAACTGCATGTGCATAGTGATGACTCAGATGCGGTACTGCACTGGCTGAACGAACACGGCATCCCTTATCAGCAGCGCAACCGTCGTATCTGGCTGAGCCGTCAGCAGGCTTGGGATGCACCTGTATGCCAGTTCACAGCAGAGGATGTGTCATTCGATGTATTTATTCTGCCGCTTACCTGTTTGCATCAAGGCCTTTATGTACCTGCGGAAGACAAGCCGATGCTGCGTATCTCCGCTGAAAAATTGAAAGCGCTTCTTGATCAGCCATAAAAAACGCCCCAAGCGGGGCGTTTTTTATGCATTCGAACAAGCAGACTCAACGATTGGCTAATGCCACATAGTCGCGTGAGGCTGCACCGGTATAAATCTGACGTGGGCGTCCAATGCGGTTTTCTGGATCATTCTGCTGCTCAAGCCAGTGACTGACCCAACCTGCAGTACGCGCAATAGCAAACATCACGGTAAACATCTCTACAGGGATACCCAGCGCCTTGTAGATGATGCCGCTGTAGAAATCGACATTCGGATACAACTTGCGCTGCACGAAGTAATCATCTTTCAGTGCCGCTTCTTCAAGACGCATCGCCACATCCAGCAACGGATCATCAACACCCAGCTCACCCAGCACCTTATAGGTCATTTCACGGATGATCTTGGCACGCGGATCAAAATTCTTGTAAACACGATGACCAAAGCCCATCAGGCGGAAGCCTGAATCCTTGTCTTTCGCCTTGTCCACTGCCGACTGCACATTCTTGACGTCACCAATTTCGGCCAACATCTTCAATACGGCTTCATTGGCCCCACCATGCGCAGGCCCCCACAGCGCCGCTACACCTGCTGCCACGCTGACATACGGGTTAGCACCCGTTGAACCCACCAGACGTACTGTTGAAGTGGAAGCATTTTGTTCATGATCCGCATGCAGGATGAACAACAAGTCCATCGCCTTGGCAGCGACTGGATCCAGCTGCAACGGCTCGCTGGGCACCGCTTTAAGCATATGCAGGAAGCGGGTGGTGAAGTCCAGCTTGTTTTGCGGATAGTTGATCGGCCAACCAATTGAATAGCGATAGCAGGCAGCAGCAATCGTCGGCACTTTGGCAATCAAACGGATTGCGGCAAGGCGACGTTGTTCAGGGTCTTCAAGATCAAGATCATTGTGATAGAAGCTAGCCAGTGAGCCCAGCATGCCGGTCAACATCGCCATCGGGTGCGCGTCATGACGGAAGCCGAACAGGAAGTTCCTAAAAGCCTCGTGCATCATCGTGTGATGCGTGACTTCATGTTCAAAGCCAGCAAGTTCTTGCTGGTTCGGCAGTTCGCCATGCATCAGCAAATAAGCCACTTCCGTGAACGTGGACTTTTCTGCCAATTGTTCGATTGGATAGCCGCGGTACAGCAGGACGCCCGCATCACCATCAATATAGGTGATTGCTGATTTACAACTGGCTGTTGCACCAAAACCCGGGTCATAGGTAAAACAACCGGATTCTTTCGGCAGCTTTGCAATATCAACACAGGGTTGACCCAGTGTAGGGTGCAATACCGGAAGGGCAAAGGATTTATCGCCAGCAGTCAATGAAATTTGATCAAGTTTTGACACAGTCAAGCTCCAGTGGGGGCGGCGCTCTCTTGGATAAGCGCCCGAGCAGGGAAAGCGCCATTATCGCATAGCTTGACGGCTTCGCTGTCGGACGAAAGTCGCATGCCATTGATTTTGGTCAGCTCAAAGCAAAACAGCCGCCCTACGGCGGCTGCTTTTCGTAAGCAAGTTACGATTATTTCTGATAGCGCTTGCGGAACTTATCAACACGACCACTGGTATCAATGATCTTGTGTTGACCCGTATAGAACGGATGTGAAGAAGACGAGACTTCCACTTTGACCAGCGGATACTCGTTACCATCTTCCCATTTAACAGTCTCCTTGCTGGAGAGGGTTGAACGGGTCAGGATCTTGAAGTCCGAGGTCACGTCCTGGAAGACGACTTCGCGATATTCGGGGTGGATGCCGGCTTTCATGATGCAAACTCTAAGGAAATCTGGAAAGAGCCGCGTATTCTAGCGGCTCCCCTATGGGGATTGCAAGCAGCTTTGTATCATCTGTTCAAAATGCGCTTGGTCATAGCGCATCAGAATCGCTGCATTATCGCTGGCGCCAGTTTGCCGGTTCCAATCCACAATGGTGGCGCCACGCGCATGCTGCCCAGCAACTTCAACCGCCAAAGGACGTTGCACAACATCTTGGGCATTTTCTGGCGACAGCGCCTGCGCCATCGCCAAGGCATCAGCCACATGCCAACGCTCCCCACGCCCCGATTGCGCCCATTGCCGCGTCTTCGCAGAAATAGAGGCATAAAACTGGGCTTGCGATGTGTCCGATGTCAGCCATTGCGCAACATCACGGTGCGGGATGCCGTGAGCCAACACAGCTTCCCAATCCACCAGCTCAATCATCGGGAAAGCAGAAAACACGATATGCGCGGCTTCAGGATCGAATGCGATATTGAACTCCGCCGCCGGCGTGATATTGCCATGTGCCGTTACGGCTCCGCCCATCACCACACAGCGGGCAATACGCTGCGGAAGGGTTGGATCCAGTTTCAATGCCAATGCCACATTGGTCAGCGGACCTAAAGCCACCAATAAGAGCTTTCCTGCATATTCATGCGATAGCCGCAATATCGCCAATGCGGCGTGCTCTGCTGCAACGGATTGTCTGGCTGGCGTATAGCCCGTGTCGCCGAAGCCATCCATGCCATGCACATAAGCGGCATCACGTGCAGGAAAAACCAGCGGCGTATCTGCGCCAGAAAAAACCGGCACATCGACCTGACACACTTCACACAATTTCAGTGCATTGGCGACCGTGTGCTGCAACCCCACATTACCGGCTGCAATCGTCAACCCCACCACTGCATGTGCGGGGGAGTGAAACGCCATCATCAGCGCCAGAGCATCATCCACACCCGGATCGGTGTCGATCAATAACGGAATACGATGTTTATCCATTTCCCCATTATGCGGGAATCGAAACAACACTCAACGATAGCGACGCAAATAGCGTTTCTCGAATGCCGACTTCATCCAATGCATCGCCTTCATCGGCGGCAATGCCCGCGAACGCGATGTGCTGCGCGTTATCAACATGCCTTGGTTCAGGCTGTCGATAATGCACATCAGTTCACTGCGGAAGACTTCCTGCACTGGCTGCCCACGCAATTCGCGCAAAAGATTCCGTGCAGCCACTTCCGCATGCAGATCCGCTTGATGCGCCTGCTTCGGCATCCACTCAGGGCCAGGGAAACTGCCGCCATCACCAGCAACATAGGTACACGCCACAGCCGGTACGCGGCATGTTGCTTCACCTTGTACAAAACCACCAGGTGAGCGTGGCAATGTGGTGTTATCCAGCCATGCCTGCCCGGTCAGTCCCGACATGAACAGCAGCAAATCGCAGTCGATCCGGGTTTTCTCCAACTGCACGGCATGTTTCTCAAACTGCTGCGGCTTTTCACCAAGCACGGTTTCAATACCACGCCGCTGCATTTCGCCAAGAATCAAGTTAACGGCATGCTCGCCTAAACGCTGCCCAGGCTTATCGGAAGGGCTGAAGAAAACCAGACGGAATCTGTCACGGCGCTTTTGCTGACGCAGCAAGGTATCAATACCCAGCACAAATTCAAAAATCGGCCCACCACGCATGGCGATAGGCTCGTTCGGATTGCTGCCAAACCCGAAGCACAAGGTACCTTCTTGCAGTTGCGCAAGCCGATCACGCACCGCCTCACCGGCATCCACGCCTTCGCATGGAATGATGGCGTGTTCAATTCCCGGCAACTTGCGGATAAAACGCGCACCAGTGGCAATCATCAGCCCGTCGTTTTCCACATCACCCGCATCGGTATACAACACGCGACCATCCGCCGATAAACCGGTGGCATGTGCACGGTGAAATTGAATCTTGTTCCGCCGCAAGAACGCATCCAACGGCACGACAAGATCCTCACGTTTGCGCTTCCCTGAAGGCAGCCAAATGGTTCCTGGAAGGTAATGCAACTCGGCAGCCGGTGACACCAGCGTCAACTCCGCATCAGGCGCTTCTTTGCGCAAAGTGCGCAACGCCGTCAGCCCCGCAAACCCAGCTCCAACAACGGTAATTCGTGGCGCTGCCATGTTTACTCCTGTTCACTCAAACCAAGTGCTGCTTTCAACTTGGTCTCGAAATCTGTCACCCCTGCATGACGCCCAAGCTGCAATGCTTCACTTGCTGGCAGATCATCAAACATGGCTTGCTCAAGTGCCAGCAAGCTTCCCGCACGGTTGGCGCTGCCACAATGCACGAGGACTTGCCCATGTGTGGGCTGTAATGCTGCATGCAGAAGCTGCGCATTTTCGCGTGTCAGCCCTTCTGCACCTTTGACAGGAATGGCGATGTAGTCCATTCCTGCCGCACGCACTTCAGCTGCCTCATCACGGCCTTCTAGCTCACCCGGCATGCGCAAATCAATGACACGCTGAACACCCTTGGCACGAATCACCGACCAATCACCTGCGCCAGGTTGGTTGGAGGTATAAAGCCCCGGAGCTGGCTGTAACAGTTTGAATGCGGGCTTAGCTGCAGAGGCTGCGCCACCATTTCCGTGCGCGCAGCCCACAAGCATCCCAACAAGCCCATAAAGCACGACCGTTTGGGCAAAACCACGCATGGAATCAGCCCGCCTGCTCTGGCGAAAGCTCATCGAATGCACGCAGCGCCTCTGCCGCATAAATCATGGATGGGCCTGCCCCCATGTAGATGGCCATGGAAAGTGTTTCCAAAATTTCTTCGCGGGTTGCGCCAGCCTTGATCGCCGCCTTGGCATGAAAACCAATGCAACCATCACAGCGCACGGCGATGGCAATTCCCATGGCGATCAGCTCTTTGGTTTTGACATCCAATGCACCTGGCTTGAGTGCCTCGCTCGCCAATGATGAAAACCCGCGCATGGGATCAGGCGCACCTTTGCGCAGGGTGGAAATAGCAGCATTAAGATCGTTGATCAAATCAGGAAAAGACTGGCTCATGAAACACTCCTTTATTCAAATGTCATTTCAAAGATAGTGACGCACCCAACGGGCGATATCTGCAGCACCCATCGCACCCGACTGCCTCGCAAGTTCGCGTCCCTGCTGAAACAGCACCAAAGTTGGGATGCTGCGGATTGCATAACGCCCACCCAGTGCGGGCTGTGCTTCCGTATCCACTTTGGCAAGCCGCAATTGCGGCTCCAATTGCGCTGCTGCCGTAGCAAAATGCGGTGCCATCATCTGACAGGGGCCACACCATGGCGCCCAGAAGTCAACGACAACCGGCAGCTCTGCGCGCTCAACATGCGCATGAAACCCTGCCGCATCCAATGCCACTGGTTCGCCCAAGAAAAGAGCCGTGCCACACTTCCCGCAGACCGGTGCATCGGCAAGACGTTGTGCGGGTACACGGTTCAACCCATGGCAGACAGGGCAAGCGACTACAACGGCATCATGCATGTCAGCCTCACTCAAGCCGTTGTTGCGCCGGGCACATGCACGGCGCCTTGTGCATCCACAATCTGCACATCCACCTGCATGCCCTCACGCACGCTTTGGGTCACGATGCAAAACTCCTCAAACTGCGCCAGCACACGTTCAAAATGCACCAGATCTGCGGCCTTATCAGCAAGATGAATTGCAACCTGCGCCCGCGCTAAACGCCAGCGCCCTTCTGCATTGCGCTCTTTATTGGCAACGATCTCGGCACGAATGGGGCCTGGCGTATTCTTGAATTTACGCAATGCAAAAAGCAGACTTGCCGCCAAGCAGTTCGCCACACCAGCCAGCAACAGTGCGGCTGGGTTCGGTCCTGTTCCCTCACCCAGAGGTGCTGGTTCATCTGTATGCAGTGCATCCAGATCCGTGCCTTCAAAACTCACCTTGAAGGCATACAACCCTTCTTGTTCAAGCAATAACCGAATACCACCTTGTTCGCTCACGCTTCTCTCCTTTATTGCTGGATGGTTGTGGGTACTTCTACCCATAAGGCACCACGCAAGTCGCCTTCATGAAAGCCAACGGCCTGATCATCGGGATACAGACGATTCAATGCAGCCTGTGTTTCTTTTGACAATGCACTGCCATGACAGGCCAGACACATTGGCTCCACTGGAATACCGCGCATCATGCGTAAAGCAACGCCTTCTGGCAAAGACTGGGTTTCCAATGCCACCAATTCACTTATTGGGGTACCCGCTGCCAGTTGTTCCTGAAAATTATTGAGCCCATCCACCTGCCATGCCTCAGCCGTATTGGCTGGACTGCGCTGCCGATCAGCAACCGGCACACGTCCTAGACGCACACCGAATTCTTCTGAAACACGCGCTGCGATCAACGGCGCCTCATCATGACAGAAGGTGATCGCACCTTCGGTTCCACCGACTTCCAGCTTTTCCATCAATGCTGATTTCAATGCACCACTGAATGTTTTTGCTGCCTGCTGCGCCTTGTCTTTGGCAAGTGCAATGTCAGCGACGGAGGCAGCAGATGCGCTTGCATCAAGAGCATCGCCATCGACATTTTGTGCTGGCGGCTCTACTGCCGAACATGCCGCCAAGGATGCTGCCACGATGACCGCATATGCCGTGGCCTTGAGCATCGTCCTATTTGTCTTCCTCACAAGATATCCCCTGCTTTTTCGCCATCATGCTGGCGCAATACGAAATACAACAATGGGATCACCACCAGCGTCAAAATGGTGCTGACCAAAATACCGAAGATCAACGAGATTGCCAGCCCATTGAAAATGGGATCATCAAGAATGAAGAACGCACCCAGCATGGCTGCCACTGCCGTCAAAGCAATGGGTTTGGCACGCACCGCACATGCATCAATGACAGCCTCCACCAGCGGCACACCGCGTGCCGTTTCCTGATTGATGAAATCCACAAGAAGAATGGAGTTGCGCACGATGATCCCAGCCAGCGCGATCATGCCAATCATTGATGTGGCAGTGAACTGCTTGCCCAATAACGCGTGACCTGGCATCACCCCAATTACCGTCAATGGAATCGGCGCCATGATCACCAATGGCACGAGATAACTACGAAACTGCGCCACCACCAAGAGGTAGATCAACACCATGCCAGCGGCGTAGGCGATGCCCATGTCGCGGAACGTTTCATAGGTGATCTGCCACTCACCATCCCACTTCACCGCATAACGACTGGTATCGGTTGGCTGAGTAATGAAGGTCTGCGCAAGGGTTTGCCCGGCGACTTGCTTGTCATCAAGCTGCCCGACAATGCCAAACATGCCATACAACGGGCTGTCCAGTTTTCCGGCTTCATCTGCTGTGACATACACCACTGGCAAGCCATCCTTGTGATGAATCGCGCCATCCCACTGCGCCTGTTCAACGCGCACCAACTCCGACAACGGCACCAGCTGCCCTTGCCCACCGCGGACTTTCAATGCAAGCAATGATGCCAGGCTGGCTTGATCCTGAGCTGGCAAGCGCAGACGCACAGGGCGAGGATATTTAGATGCCCCATCATGCACATAGGTGGCATCCACTCCTGACACTGCCATGGCAATGGCATCGGCAATCGTCGATTGCGGCACGCCTAATCGTGCGGCACGTTCACGATCCACTACAACCCACTCACGCGGCGCATCATGTTCGACGCTGGTGTCCAAGTCCACAATGCCTTCGGTGGTTGCAAAGTGTTCCTGCGCCAAAGCAAGAGCGACTTTACGTTGGCCGGCATAATCTGGCCCGTACACTTCGGCAACCAACGGTGACAGCACAGGTGGCCCGGGTGGCACTTCCACAACCTTCACCGATGCGCCGTATTGCTCGCCAACTTTGGCCAGCATGGGACGAATTGCCAAGGCGATCTCGTGGCTTTGGCGACTGCGCTCATGCTTGTCAACAAGATTGACTTGCAAGTCGCCCACATTGCTTCCGCTGCGCAAGAAGTATTGACGCACCAATCCATTGAAGTTGATCGGTGCGGCAGTCCCTGCATAGGCTTGGTAGTTCAGCACTTCCGGCACTGTATCCAGTTTGGCAGCCAACTCGGTAAGCAAGGCATTGGTTTGCTCCAACGTGCTTCCTTCCGGCATATCTACCACAACCTGCACTTCCGACTTGTTGTCCAGTGGCAGCATCTTCAACACCACCAGCTTGAACACCGCCAAGGACGCCGCAAGCAGCACCAACCCTGCCATCCCGGCAAACAGCAAGCCACGCTTGCGGGCAGCACCATTACCACACAGGAAGGGGGTCATGACACGCTCAAACAAACGATGCAGCCAGCCCGCCTGCTTTTCTTCAAGCGCGTGATCAGCATCGTTTCCGTGCCCATGCCGCGCCAGCAACTTCAACGACAACCATGGGGTCACGATCAAAGCGATCAGCAAGGACAACAACATCCCGACTGAAGCATTGATGGGAATAGGACGCATGTATGGCCCCATCAGACCGGAAACAAAAGCCATCGGCATCAACGCCGCGATCACTGTGAAGGTGGCAAGAATGGTGGGACCACCCACTTCATCGACTGCTGGCGGTATGGCTTCAAACAGGGTTTTCCCGCCTTTGGCCATGTGCCGGTGAATGTTCTCCACCACCACGATAGCATCGTCTACCAGAATACCGATGGAGAAAATCAAGGCGAACAATGACACACGGTTCAGCGTAAAGCCCATCACTTTGGATGCAAACAACGTCATCGCCAGTGTCAGAATGACCGCCGCACCCACCACGATCGCTTCGCGCCAGCCCAGTGCAAACAGCACCAGCAGCACCACACTGCCGGTTGCGAAGACAAGTTTCTGGATCAGCTTCTGTGCCTTGTCGCTTGCAGTTGCGCCGTAATCACGGGTAATGCTGACCTGCACACCATCTGGAATCAGTTCACCCTCAAGATGTTTGACACGTTGCGCAATCGCTGTCGTGATGTCACTGGCATTGCTGCCTGGCTTTTTCGCAATCGCCATGGTGACCGCAGGAACGCTACCTGTTTGTGGCCCCGCACGCCCGGCTGGGGCGCCATACCAGACGTAACGACTGGCGATATCACCTCGTGGCTCAATCGTGGCCACATCGGAAAGCAACAGTGGTTTCCCTGCATGGCTGCCAATCACCAAGTTTGCGACTTCATCGGCGCTCGCCAGATACTGTCCTGCAGTGACGGGAAGCGCACCCAGTTGCGTATCCACGCGCTCTCCCGCTTGCTGCACGACATTGGCGGCCTGCAATGCCTGCGCCAAATCATTGGCTGCCATGGTGTACGCAGCCAACTTCGTCATATCCAACGTCACCAGCACACTACGATCCGGTGCACCAATCGTGTAAATATCGCGCGTGCCGGGGATACGTTTGAGATCTGCTTCCAGCGAATGCGCCACTTCAGCAAGTGCTGTGGCATCGGTATGCGGATCATCACTCCACAAGGTCAATGCCATCACCGGCACATCATCAATGCCCTTGGGTTTGACAATGGGCTGCCCCACACCGGCATGTTGCGGCAGAAAGTCAGCGTTTGAAAAAACCTGGTTATACAAACGTACCAATGCAGGTTGACGGGCGATGCCAACTTCAAACTCAACGGTCAGAACTGCCATCCCGGGGCGACTGATCGAGTAAACGTGCTTGACGCCCTCAATTTCCGATAGCTTTTGCTCCAGTGGTGTCGCCACCCATTGCTCAACATCCTGCGCACTGGCACCGGTAAAAGGCACCATGACATTGGCCATAGTGACGTCGATTTGTGGTTCTTCTTCACGCGGGGTGATAGCCACTGCCAACAACCCAAGCAACAACCCCATCACCGCCAAAATTGGCGTCAATGGGTTTGACTGGAAGGTCGCTGCCAACCAACCAGAAATCCCGAAACGCTGCCCGTTAGTCACGCCCGCCCTCCGCTGCCTGACGCTGGGCAACAATCGCCTGCATTGCTGCTACAGGATCGCTGGCCACAACATCCCCTGCCTTCAGCCCAGTGATGACTTCAACCTGTTCTGCATGACGTGCGCCAAGGCGCAACTGCCGCAACAGCAACCGACCATCCTGCACTACATAGACACCCGTCAACTCACCACGCTGCACAATGCTGCTGGCAGGAATGCTTACGCCACCAATGGCTTCTTTCTCAGCTGTTGGTTCACCATCCGCCGGGAATATCACTTTTGCAGTTGTCCCCGGTGCAAGCGGGGTGTCGAGCTTGGGCAAATGCACGCGCACATTGACACTATGTGTCAGCGCATCTGCTGCAGGGAAAACAATCACTTCTGTCGCGTCCACCGACTGCCCATTGGCAAGCTGCACCTGCGCGCGCGGATCACGGCGAATGGCATCAGCACGCGTTTGCGGCACAGCGACTTCAATACGCAGAGCATCGGGGGCATACACCGCCATCAACGCACGTCCCTGCGCAACCGTTTCGCCAAGCTCAACATGACGATTGGACACGATACCGCTATACGGAGCACGTACAACCGTATAAGCAGCCTGCTGTGCCGCCTGCGCCACCATTGCCGCGGCGGCATTGCGTGCAGCGACTGCTGAATCGCGTCCGGCACGTGCTTGATCAATCTGCGCCTTGGACACATATTGCGCATCCAAGAGTGCCATGTAGCGCTGATAGTTTTTCTCCGCTTCTTCTGCGCTGGCTTCCGCGGCACGCAACTGTGCACGTGCCGCATTGGCTCCTGCGTCCTGCTCCACCGCTGTGATCCGCAAGAGCACATCACCCGCCTTGACATGATCATTCACATCCACGGCAATCATGCTGACCCGGCCTGCAGTTTGCGCAGCCAGCTCCGCATTGCGCACAGCCTCAACAACGCCATCCCAGCCACGGCCTGGCAACGCCTGACCAGCCGCAACCGTGAATGTCGCCAGATCCGCTGGCAATGCAGGGACTTGGGTGGAAGATTCATTGCCACAGGCCGCCAAAACCAACAGTGCGGGAAGCAGCAGGGAACGCAGGTTTCGCATAGTCACTTCTCGTTAGCAGCTACTGCAGGAAGAATCGCCACGGCCGATGCCGAGTTTTTTCATCACCATCGCAGCCGGGCAAAAACCGGTAAATGCCGATTGAAACAAATTCACGCCAATGAATGCGGTGAACCAGAAAAAGTTGGGGTGTACGAATTTGGTCAGCAGCAAGCTGATGATCACCATCACACCTGCAAATGCTTGAACAGCACGATCAAGACTCATGGGAGTTCTCCTGGAAAATTTCAATTAGTCGGAACGTTTCACATCTTTCAGTCGCTCGATACCCAGCAAGCTGAGAATGTACTTTTCATAGATCGGCTCGGAAGTCCCGTTGCGCATCTTGTAGAGGAAGTATTTTTCAAAACCGATTTTTGCCAGATGCACCCACTTGCCGATTTTTGTCCACGTCACATTGCGTGGTGGAATCTGCGGCAACGCGACAAATGCAGCACCTGTATCGCCCATATCTGCCAGACAAACAGCATTCCATGTGCCTTCAAAATTCGCGGCTTCCCCTTTCATTTCCGCCTGGATATTACGCACGATCGTGGTCACCATTGACTCGATCATGAAACCTGTCTTGGGCGCACCGGTTGGCACAGGCGTCGGTTCCACTGGCGGAATGGCCACGCACACGCCCGCCGAAAAAATCTTCGGGTATTTGGTGCTGCGCTGATGTTTATCGACAATGACAAACCCACGTGGATTGCAAAGCCCTTCAACAGCAGCAACCGCATCCACACCTTTAAATGCCGGCAACAGCATCGAGTACTTGAATGGCACTTGGTGAACATCACCCGGCTGCCCTTTGCTGTCGTGTTCTTGTACGGTCATTTCACCGTCACGAATTTCCGTGACTTTACTATTGGCGATCCAGCGGATATGCCGCTGCCGCAATTCCGACTCCATCATGCCCTTTGAGTCACCCACACCACCTAACCCCATATGCCCGATATAAGGTTCGCTGGTGACAAAGGTAATCGGCACTTGGTCACGGATTTTGCGCTTGCGCAGATCCGCATCCACAATCATCACAAATTCATAGGCAGGGCCAAAACAACTCGCCCCTTGCATGGCACCAATCACCACTGGCCCAGGATTTTTGACGAACTCCTGATAGGCATCCAGTGCATGCGCCGCATGTGGCGTGGTGCAAACCGATTGTGTGTAACCACCTTCTGGCCCGGCACCTGGCACTTCATCGAACGCCAATTTGGGGCCTGTGCAGATCAGCAGATAGTCGTATTCGATACGCTCACCTTTGCCGGTGATCACGGCATCGCCGTCGGCATCAATACGCTCAACACCACTATCATCGAAAGCGATGTCATGTTTTTTGACCTGCATTGGCACATTCAGGCTGATCTCTTCCTGTTTCCGCCAACCCACGGCAAGCCATGGATTTGAAGGCGTGAAACCAAAGGTATCGCCCTTGCCAATCAAAGTGATCTGATGCTCCTTCCCCAGCACCTCACGCAATTCATAGGCAGCGCTCATGCCCCCCAGCCCAGCGCCCATTACGACAATCTTTGCCATGTCCAACCCCCTCCCAGCCGTTTCAGGCAATTTACATTAGATGTTGCTTATATTAGCGTTGTTTGATATAAAATCAAGCCCATCACATCGATTTCATAAATTTCTTTGTTACCCCCCATCTCATGAGCAAGGCACACCAATCCACCCCAGTGGCTTCTTCACCGCGTACTGGTGGCATGAATCCTGAATCCATGCGCATGCATGCCGCTGATGCCGCCCAGCTTTTGCGTGCACTGGCCAATGAAAAACGTTTGATGCTGCTATGCCTGCTTGTTGAAGGCGAACGCTCGGTCAGCGAGTTGAACAGCAAAGTCGATTTAAGCCAATCCGCCCTGTCACAACATCTTGCGGTGTTACGCACGGATGGGCTGGTACAGACGCGGCGCGTGGCGCAAACCATTTACTACGCATTGGCCGACGGCCCCGCGCAACGCATCATCGAAACACTCCACGGCATTTACTGTGGCACTGCGCCACTTTGCGATAGCAAGATGTAATCTGCACTACTAAGCAGACGCAAAGCGCGCAGCACCACCTACCCAGCGTTCAACAATCTGCTCTGCCAATTCGGGCTCACTCTGCAAGAGCTGATCAGCAAGACGATGCACGTGCGGCAACAAATCCGCATCACGTACAAGATCGGCCATACGAAATGCCGCTAACCCCGTTTGCCGCGTTCCCAATAATTCACCTGGACCACGTAGCTCAAGATCTTTTTCAGCAATGACAAAACCGTCATTGGTCTGCCGCATCACATCAAGGCGCTGCTGCGCCAATGCCGACAGTGGTTTCTGGTAAAGCAAAACACAGCTTGATGCTGCACTGCCACGTCCCACACGCCCGCGTAATTGATGCAACTGCGCCAACCCAAGACGCTCGGCATTTTCAATCACCATCAGTGAAGCATTCGGCACATCAACACCTACTTCAATCACCGTGGTGGCAACCAGCAAATGGACTTTTCCCTGTTTGAAAGCATGCATGGTTGCCTGCTTCTCAGCTGGTTTCTGCCTACCATGCACGAGGGCAATCGAAAGCTCCGGCATGGCGGCTTGCAGCAATTCATATGTGCTCTGTGCTGCTTGTGCCATCACCTCATCGGAGTCGTCAATCAATGTGCATACCCAGTAAGCTTGACGGCCCTCCGCACAAGCAAGACGAATACGTGCCATCAACTCATCACGTCGCTCTGCAGCAATCGCCACCGTCACCACAGGTGTTCGCCCGGGTGGAAGCTCATCAATGGATGAGACATCCAAGTCCGCATAGGCACTCATCGCCAATGTGCGTGGAATAGGCGTCGCGGTCATCACCAGTTGATGCGGAACGCGGCCACGTCCTTTATCACGCAAGGCCAAACGCTGGTCAACACCAAACCGATGCTGCTCATCAATAATTGCCAACGCAAGATCATGAAATTCAACCGCTTCCTGCATCAGCGCATGCGTCCCCACCACCAACTGCACATCACCACTCGCAATCGCCTGCAACACTGACGCACGGGCTTTCCCGGTGACTTTTCCGGCTAACCACCCTACACGTACACCATGCGGTTCAAGCCATGCTTGTAATGTGGTGAAGTGCTGCTCTGCCAATAATTCGGTTGGTGCCATCAACGCGGCCTGCCTACCGTCGGCAATAGCCAGTAAGGCCACCAATGCGGCCACCACGGTTTTTCCGCTTCCCACATCCCCCTGAACCAAGCGCAACATCGGTATGGATCGACACACATCGTGCCGTGCTTGTGCATACACACGCGCCTGTGCAGACGTCAGAGAAAATGGCAATGTTGCAAGCAGCTTCTGTGCAAGCACCTCATCACCCGATAGTGCACGTGCACCTTCGGCCTGTATGCGCAAACGTTGACGACGCAAACCAAGTTGATGCGCAAGCAATTCTTCCAGTGCCAGCCGCCGCTGTGCTGGATGCAACCCACTCTGCAGGGCTGCGGTATTGGCTTCTTGCGATGGTTGATGCAAAAACAAAATCGCATCACGCAGTGAAGGCAACGCCAAGCCCCGCAAATACGTATCAGGCAGCAATTCCAAAGCGTTATCGTTGGGCAGCTTTTGCAAAGCCTGTGCAATCAGCTTGCGCAAACTGACAGCACCAACTCCCTCGATTTCCGGATATACCGGGTCCAATGTCGCGCTGAGTGCACAGGTGTGATCACCCAGAACCCGATAGCTTGGGTGCACGATTTCGATGCCTTGTGCCGTCAGGCGTGGGGTGCCGTAAACACGTACCCGTGTTCCCACTGCAAATTGCGCGACCTGTTGCGCACGAAAATGAAAAAAACGCAGAACAAGCGTGCCTTGTGACGCATCCGTCAACACCACCCGCAACATCGGGCGATAACGAAAGCTGCGCTCTACCGCTGCAACGCGCCCTTCAACTTGTGCCGCAACATTGGGTTGCAGATCATGAATCGGTATTAGTGCAGTGCGGTCTTCGTAACTGCGGGGCAGGTATAGCCAGAGATCCTGCAACGTCAGCAGACCACGCGCAGCCAATTTCCCCTGCAATACCGGCCCCACACCAGAAAGCGACGCAACCGGCGCCTTTGCGCCGGCTGCCTGCAGCATGACTGTAGGTTTCACAGCCATTCACGCCATGCCTCCAGAAACAATTGGTGATTAGTCCAGCACCATGATGCCATCGACCTCAAAGATCGCACCGCGTGGCAGACCCGATACCTCAATGGTGGAACGTGCCGGATAAGGTTGGCTGAAGTATTCAGCCATCACTGCATTGACCTTGGCGAACTGCGAAAGATCGGTCAGGTACAAGCCAAGGCGCACAACATTGTCGAACGAACCGCCCGCAGCTTCACACACTGCCCGCAGGTTTTCAAAAGCTTGCCGTGCATGCGCTTCAATATCGCCTTCTGCCATCTCCCCGGTGGCTGGGACAAGTGGCGTCTGCCCCGACAAATACACAGTATTGCCAGCACGCACGCCTTGCGAATACGGGCCAATAGCGGCGGGGGCAGCATCAGAATGAATCGGCGTACGTGACATAGCATTCTCCAGAAAAATTGAGCAAAACAGAACGTGCAAGTTTAACGCCTTCGCACCGACAACTCACAAACGCTGCACGTCCTGCACAACTTGCAAGCGTCGCACGCCGCGAATGACATCTGCCAGATGGCGGGTATCCGATACATCCAACACAACGCGCAACACCGCGATATTACTGTCGCGTTCGAGGTATTCAACGCGATCAATATTGGCACCTGCGTTAGCGATTGCGGAAGCAATTTTTGCCAATACACCCGGGCGGTTTTCGGCTTCAACACGAATCGCCACGGTGAACTCACCAGTCACATCACGATCCCAGGCCACCGGTACCCAGCGTTCTGGAGATTTCCGCAGTTCAATCAGATTCGGACATTCCATACGATGCAGCACGATGCCCTTACCCGCACTGTGATAGCCCATGATTTCATCGCCGGGAATCGGCATACAGCACTGCGCAAAGCTCACTACCCCGCTGCCCGAACCGGTAATCTGCATGCGTTCTTTTGGCATCCCAGCAGGGAGTACTTGCCCCGCAGCAGCTTGCGCGGGCTTCGCGCCTTGTTCTTGCTGCACCAAGACCATCGCCACCTGCATCGGCATGCGATTGCCCAAGGCGATATCGGCAAGCAAGGCTTCTAAACGGGAATATTTATTTTCCGCCAGATACGCTTCCACACGCTGCATGGGAATGCGATCAAGACCCGCCCCCTGCGCACCCAAAGCGCGATCCAGCATGAAATGCCCCAGCTGCACGGCATCCTCATGTTCAAGCTGCTTCAACTGCTGGCGAATGGCAGTTCGTGCCTTACTGGTCACAACAAAATCAAGCCACTGCGTGGATGGCACGGCTGATTTTGCAGTGATGACTTCAACGGTTTGCCCACTCACCAGCTTGGTGCGTAGCGGTGCGAGGCGTTTATCCACCCGCGCTGTGACCGCATGATTGCCCACATCGGTGTGTACGGCATAAGCAAAATCCAGCGCCGTTGAATTACGCGGCAATGCCAGAATATCGCCCTTGGGAGAGAACAAATAAACTTCGTCTGGGAACAAATCAACTTTGACGTTTTCTAGGAACTCCAGCGAAGAGCCTGTGCCACGCTGACTTTCAACAAGGTTGGCAATCCAGGCGGCCGCACGCATTTGCGCACTGTTACCGGTATCTTCCGCGCCAATCTTGTAAGCCCAATGCGCCGCCACGCCGCGTTCGGCAATGAGATTCATTTCACTGGTACGAATTTGCACTTCAATCGGTGAGCCATATGGCCCAAACAGCACGGTATGCAATGATTGATAGCCATTAGCCTTGGGAATAGCAATGAAGTCCCGGAAGCGTGCATCCAGCGGCTTGTACACCGAATGCACCACACCCAAAGCGTGGTAACAATCGGCCACGGACTCCACAACCACGCGATAGCCAAAGACATCCATCACCTGCGCAAACGTATGCCCCTGTGACTTCATCTTGGTGTACACGCTCCAAGGTGCCTTGATGCGCCCCACCAGACGATGCGTAATGCCCTCCATCGCAAGACGTTGGGCAAAACGTGTTTCGATTTGTGTCAGCACTTCGCGTCGCACCAAAGGGGCACTGCGAATGCGTTTTGAAATCACTGCATGCCGCCATGGATGCAAGGCTTTGAACCCCAGGTCTTGCAGCTCGGCTTTGATCAGATTCATCCCCAAGCGCTGGGCAATGGGGGCATAAATCTCAAGTGTTTCAATGGCGATACGGCGACTGGCTGAGGGCGACTTCGCCCCAAGTGTGCGCATATTGTGCAAACGATCCGCCAGCTTGATCAAAATGACGCGCAAATCCCGCGACATCGCCAATAGCATTTTGCGGAAACTTTCAGCCGCGGCTTCTTGGCGATCAGAAAAATGCAGTTTGTCGAGTTTGGTAACGCCTTCAACGAGGTCAGCCACCGACTTGCCGAACTCTGCTTCGATATCCGCGTGGCGCAGCGGCGTGTCTTCAATGGTGTCATGCAGTATCGCTGCCACCAGTGTTTCAACATCCAGGCCTTGTTCAGCCAGTACTTGCGCCACGGCAACAGGATGGGTGATGTAAGGCTCGCCTGATTTGCGTGTCTGCCCTTCATGCGCGGCTGCGCCAACCAACCATGCGCGCCGCAACTGACGGCGTTGATCGTCCGGCAAGTAGTTAGCGGCTTGCTCCAATTCCTGCACATAGTCAGGCACTGCGCTGCTTTCAGGCACAGGGGAAGACAAAACAAGTGCAAGATCCGATGGTGTCATGGTAATGAGCGTACACGCTGACATGGCAAGCTCGCAAACGAAAACGACCCCTTCGGGGCCGTCTTCTGTTTTGCGATGCAACGACGTACGTCAGTCGTCGCTTTTCATGTCGTCATCCGCAGCCACAACTTCAGCAGCTGCCCACTCCAAGGCTTCGCGCTCTTTACGTTCGCGCTCTGCTTTTTCCACGGCATCGATATAGTCGGTATCAATTGCGCGGGCTGCGATTTCACGCAATGCCAATACGGTTGGCTTGTCATTGGCCACATTGCTTAACTTCGCTTCTACAGCAGGCTTGCCGGACAGTTGGCGCGCACGCTTGGCAGCCATCATCACGAGTTCGAAGCGGTTATCGACCACCTGCAGGCAGTCTTCGACAGTAATACGAGCCATATCTATCCTGCGACCTGTTGGCCGCGAAAGTGATTCAAGGGGTCGCGTAGTTTAGCAAACCAGATGGGATTCGCAAGCATGCCTTTGCAAATCAACTGCTTAGATAAAAATTATCAGGCAAGCAGCGTATTAAGAAGCTGTGCATGCCGGTTCTTCTGGCTCTCCTGACGCAAACGGCTGGCAGTGAAAATACTGCACATTTCCGTCACCGCAGTATCAAACACCTCATTGACGATGACATAGTCAAACTCATCGTAATGGCTCATTTCATCGCGTGCGGCCGCCAAACGACGCTGAATGACGTCCTCGCTATCCTGCCCGCGTTTACGCATGCGTTCTTCCAAGGCCGCTGGCGAAGGCGGCAAAATAAATACGCTGACGGCATCCGGAATCTTGGCGCGCACTTGCCGCGCCCCCTGCCAATCAATTTCCAGCAACACATCATTGCCTTGCGCAAGGAAAGGCTCAACCGATTGCCGCGCCGTGCCTTTCCAGTCACCGTGCACACGAGCATGTTCAAAAAAATCACCTGCATCCACCATCGCCTCGAACACATCGGCACTGACGAAGTGGTAATGCTCGGCATGCCGTTCCCCAGGTCGTGGTGCACGCGAGGTGAAAGAAATCGACAGACGGATATTTTTATCGCGCGCCAGAACCGCATTGACGATACTGGACTTTCCCGCCCCGGAAGGAGCCGCAACAATGTAAAGCGTTCCGCGCATGGCTTACTCGATATTCTGGATTTGTTCGCGAATCTGGTCGATCAGCACTTTCAATTCAATGGCGGCATTACTGGTACGCGCATCCACGGATTTGCTGCCCAGTGTATTGGCCTCACGGTTGAATTCCTGCAGCAGGAAATCAAGGCGACGCCCTACCGGCTCTTTGCCACCTTTCAGAATCCGCCGAAGTTCGGTCAAGTGGCTGTCCAAACGGTCAAGTTCTTCATCGACATCAAGTTTCTGCAACCAGATCACCAGTTCCTGTTCAAGCCGCCCGGGCTCAACAGGCTGCGCAAGGTCAGCCAGACGCGCTTGTAGTTTTTGGCGCTGCCCTGCACGAATCTGTGGCACTAAGGTACGCACATCGGCGGCGATGGTTGCAATCATTTCGGCACGCTCACCAATGACAGCGGCCAATTTCCCACCCTCACGCTCACGTGCAGCAGTGAAATCATCCAGCACAGCATCCAGCACAATGCGCGCCTCTTGCAGCAGTGCATCGCCATCCAGACTGCGGGATTGCAGCACGCCAGGAAACTGCAAAAGCTCGGTAAAGCTGGTGCGCAGCGCAGGAAACTTTGCATCCAGATCGCGGTTCACCCGCGCCAGCTCTTCAAGCATGGCTTCATTAAGGTGCAAACCGACAGCCGACTCTTGTGCGCGCAAACGCAAGGTGAAATCCAATTTCCCACGTGACACACGCGTGGAAATACGCTCGCGCAGTTGTGTTTCATAGGCGCGCAGTTCTTCCGGCAGACGCAGGCTCAACTCCAAGAAGCGGTGGTTCACGGCGCGCAACTCACCTGAGAGCATGCCCCAATCGGTAGTGCGCTCTCCCGAGGCGAAGGCCGTCATGCTGCGAATCATGGATGTACCCAGAACACTGAAAACACGAATGGTAATCTAGCAGCCCCCAATTGGCTGATCTTTTGCATGTCTTTTTCTCGTCCCAGTGGCCGTATGGTCAATCAACTTCGCCCGATTCGCATTGAACGCGGCTTTACCCGACATGCCGAAGGCTCTGTTCTCGTCAGCTTTGGCGATACGCGTGTGCTCTGCACTGCCAGCGTGGAAAACAAGGTGCCTGGCTTTCTACGCGGTAAAGGAGAGGGCTGGCTAACAGCAGAATACGGGATGCTGCCACGCGCCACCCATACCCGATCTGACCGCGAAGCCGCACGCGGCAAGCAAGGGGGGCGCACGCTTGAAATTCAGCGCCTGATTGGCCGTAGCCTGCGTGCCTGCGTTGATCGCAGCCTTTTGGGTGAACGCACCATCACCCTCGACTGTGATGTTTTACAGGCCGATGGTGGCACCCGTACCGCCGCCATTACCGGTGCTTATGTTGCACTTGCCGACGCCACTCGTCAGCTACTGGCGCGCGGTGAAATTAAGCGCGATCCGCTTTTTGGTGCCGTTGCAGCCATTTCGGTGGGTATCTATCAGGGCACCCCCGTCCTTGATCTGGATTACGCCGAAGACAGCAATTGCGATACCGACATGAATATCGTGATGAACGAAGGCGGTGGCTTCATCGAATTGCAAGGTACCGCCGAGGGGCATGCATTCCGACGCGATGAGCTCAATGCCTTATTGGAGCTTGCCGAGCAAGGCTGCCGCACACTGTTTACCTTGCAACAAGAGGCACTTGCTGCATGAAGCTTGTGCTTGCCAGCAGCAACGCAGGGAAGCTCTCCGAGCTTCGCAGTTTGCTGGGCGACGGATTTTCTCTGCATTCACAAGCGGAATTCGCCGTTAATGATGCCGAAGAAACCGGCAAGAGTTTTATCGAAAATGCCATCCTGAAAGCGCGTCATGCGGCACAAGCCACAGGGATGGCGGCCTTGGCGGATGACTCTGGCCTGTGTGTTGATGCCCTGCAAGGAGCACCTGGACTGTATTCTGCACGCTATGCTGGCACCCATGGCGACCACCAAGCCAATATCGACAAACTGCTCTCAGACCTCGGCAATACGCAAGATCACCAGCGCACGGCTTACTTCGTCTGTGTCTTGGCGCTACTTCGGCATGCAGATGACCCCATGCCTCTGATTGCACAGGGATATTGGCAAGGGCGGATTTTGCATGCACGGCAAGGCACCGGTGGCTTCGGCTATGACCCTGTTTTTTTCTCTCCGCAGCATGGATGCAGCGCCGCCGAACTCCCCGCTGCAATCAAGAATCGTGACAGCCATCGTGGACTTGCACTTGCAGCACTTCGTTCACAACTTGAACAGCGCTGAGCTAGCATGCTGACAACACCGCCCCTTTCGCTGTATGTCCATTTGCCGTGGTGCGTCCGTAAATGTCCGTATTGCGATTTCAACTCACACGAGCGGCGCAATGACATTACATACGACACCTATGTCGATGCACTGATCCGCGACCTTGATTTTGACCTTCCGCTGGTCTGGGGGCGGGTTGTGCATAGCGTTTTTTTTGGGGGCGGGACGCCTTCATTGTTTCCCCCAGAAAGTATCGACCGGTTTCTGCAACAAGCCGCTGCACGCCTGCGCTTCGCACCTGATGTTGAGATCACCCTGGAAACCAACCCCGGCACTGTCGAACACGGCCCCTTCCCAGGCTATCGTGCCGCCGGCGTCAACCGGCTGAGTTTTGGCGTCCAGAGTTTCGACAATGGTTGCCTGCAACGGCTTGGGCGCATCCACTCCAGCGATGATGCCGAGCGCGCCGTCAAATCTGCACAGGATGCGGGTTTCAGCAACATCAATCTCGACTTGATGTACGCCCTGCCTCAGCAATCACTTGCCATGGCGCAGGATGATATACACCGTGCCATGGCGCTCATGCCAACGCACATCAGTCATTACCAACTCACCCTTGAACCCAATACCCGCTTCGCCGCCCGCCCACCAGAAGGCTTGCCGGATATGGATACTGCCTGGGACATGCAGGACGCCTGCCAAGCACTTCTGGCAACTGCGGGGTTTGCACAATACGAGGTCAGTGCCTATGCGCAAGCCGAAAAGCAATGCCAGCACAATCTTAACTATTGGAAATTCGGTGATTACCTAGGGATTGGCGCGGGTGCACACGGCAAACTGACGCTCGGTGCGACACAACACATTCTGCGGCGCTGGAAGCTGCGTCACCCCACCCTGTACACAGAAAAAGCTGGGAGTCAGGAAGCGATTGGCGGCGATGATGTGCTCACGGCAACACGCCTGCCTTTTGATTTCATGCTCAATGCGCTGCGTCTGTATGACGGCCTGCCCCTGCATCTGTTTGAAGCGCGCACCGGGCTATCCGTCAGTCAGATTGCCGAGAAACTCCTGCACGCCCAATCCAATGGCTGGATTGAACCGATTGCACTTGATCCAGCAAGCGACTGGCTACGCCCAACCGAGCTTGGTCGGCGCTTCACAAACGACGTCATCGCCCTGTTTCTGGATTAATACGAGCTTTGTGACAGGTTATTGAGGCATTTCCATTTGCCGCATACCATTGACGACAACATTATGTGTCGGATTGCACACAACCGTGCCATTTTCTCCAACCCCGATTGAATCAAGCAAGCTGGCAAATGCACCGCTGCCTTCGCGTGTTCGACACATCTTGACGCATCTTTTTTCAGACTTGCGTACGGCTCTCGTCCAACAAACCCCAGCGCTTCTGCAAGAGGCTGAGTTAGCACTTGCCCGGGCAACCACAAACGGCGATCAACAACTTGAAAGCCAACGTGTTGCCGCCATGCGCAATCTGGCGAACGGCGAAAAAACCTTTACCCAGGCATTTCTTGGATATATCGAAACAGCGCTGGCTGAGCTGAAAACAACCCAGCCCAAAAACAACAGCGAAACTGTCGCGCCCACCACCTTCACACTTGCCTTGCTTGATGATGAAGAAGCTGATGACAGCACCTTACTTGACAGCATGGCTGCCCGTATCGGGGCACATAACGGACTTGATTTGCATTTGCTCAGCCACCGTTTCGGTGTGCTGGCAGCCTCCCCTGCGTTTGAGAATGAGCTTTTACCTTTAGGGCCACATGCCTTTTGTCGGGCGGTGGCCGATGCCGCCGACCAACTCAAACTGGTTGGATATGCACGGGTGCAGCTTTTTCATTCATTTGAAAAAACGTTTGTTGCGCTGTATCCAAGTCTGTTGGAAGCCTTCAATCAGCGCCTTGTAGCACTTGGAGTTTTGCCGCATCTCAGCTTTGTGCCAATGCGCAGCCGTCCTGCTACCCATTTTGATACAGACAGCAATGCCACTCTCCCTGCACAGACAACACCACGTGCAGCCGAGCCTCCCCAGGCGGCAGTGCCCTCTGCATTTTTTGACCTTGTAGAAACACGTAACACAACGCCTGCACAGCCCATCTTGGCACCTGCATTACACGATTTCGCAGAACTGCAGACACTTCTGAAAGAACGTCGGCAATTACTCTCGCGCTTACGCCCTGAAACTGCCGAAAACCGTGCCCCTGAAACACTGCCGCATGATGAAGTGCAGTCTTTTCTGCAACGTATGCGCTCAGCCAGCGGCAAAGCAGACTCGTTGGCGGATATTCGTCAGAATTTGTTAGCGCAAGCACGGCAAGCGCATGGCCATGGGGTTGCCTTGAATGAGCTGGATAACGACAGCTTTGATTTGATGCAGCTATTGATGTCGCAGCTGCAGCAGCACCAGCGCAAGTCCAGCACGGGCGAAGCATTGCTCGACAATCTCCGCCTGCCATTTTTGCAACTTGCCCTGCGCGACAACGCCTTTTTCACCGAAGCACAACATCCGGCGCGCCAATTGCTTGATGCGTTTTCGGATGCAGGTGCCCCATGGGTGGCGGAAGATGATTTCGATACGCAATGGCTTGGCTTATTGCAACGTGCCGCTTCTTCGATCATTCACGACACCACAGGGTCACCTGATGTTTTTGCCGAAGCCAACCAGACCTTGCAATCCGGCTTAGCCACACTGGAGCGTAAAGCCGAGATGGCCGAGAAACGGCAGATTGAAGCAGCACGCGGGCGTGAAAAATTGGCATTGGCGCGTTTACGCGCAACTGAAGAAATCAATCACGCACTCAATGGGCGCAACCTTTCTCAGTTCCATGCCACGCTGATGCAAGACACATGGGCAGATGTATTGTCGCTGACACATTTGCGCAACGGTGAAGACTCCACGGCATGGCAGCAGCTCTTGCAATTGACCCAGCATATTCTGGATGCAGCAACAGGACAGGCGGCGGCACCATCACCGGAAGAGCAAGCACTGATTCAACAGGCATTAGAGCAAGTGGGTTACCACACCGATGATGCTGCAAGCATCACGCATGAACTCATTTCTTCGGACGTCTCCGACGCTTCATCCAGCGCCCGCTCTGCACTGTTGGCGAAACTTCAGGAGCGCACCCGCCTCGGCGAAGGCAGTGCGCAACAGAGTTCTAACGAGCAAGCCCAGCTCAGTAGCGAAGAACAAACGGCTCACGCACAGCTTTGCGCACTGGAGCTTCCCGTCTGGATTGATCTGCATGACGAAACCAACAGCCGCAAGCGCCGCCGTCTCGTCTGGCTGAGCGAAAAAACCGGGCAAGTGTTATTAACGAATCGTCGTGGCTTGCGTTCTGGCGACAGCAACCTGACGACACTGGCACGCCAGTTGGCAGCAGGAACCCTGCATATCATGGAAAAATCACAATCTCCCGCAGAGCATGCTTGGGATGCTGCACTTGAGAGTTTGCGTCGCCTCGGCTCCAGTCAACCCCATCATGAAGGAGAAGGCGCATGAGCCGTGAGATGCGCCGCCAACCCCGCCGTGCTGTCACTGGGCGCTGTGATGTTGTTGACAGCATGACGGACGAAACTGTTGGTCATGTCGGCAATCTGTCAATTGGCGGCATGCTGTTAATTGCAAACCGCAGTCTTCCCGATGACGCCCTTTTCCAATTTCGCTTTCCTTTGCCAAGTGACGCGGGTTCAGCACAGCCTGTTGAAGTGGGCGTACATGTGCTTTGGCAATCCCCCGGTGGCGCACCTGGACAGCACTGGATCGGCCTGCGCTTTCTTGGCTTATCAGCTGACGTCACACACCGTTTACGTGTATGGACACAGCATCCCGACGCCCAACTGTAAGGCAGTGGCTGCACACCGTACGTTCAACAAACCTGTACCAGATGCGCGACAATCTGTTTTGACTTCACCAAGGTAACTGCCATGTTCAACGCCACGCTTTCGTCTTTGTATCCGCAACATATCGATACGTTATTGGCACGTACCTCGGAAGCATTGCAACGTGGTGGATATGAACATCTGTTGATCCCCAGCGGCACTCTGCTTTATCAGGTCTTTGATGACCGTGATTATCCCTATGCCGTCAACCCTCAGTTCAAGGCATGGCTACCACTCACACAGGCACCAGGAAGCTGGCTGATCATCACCCCCGGCAAACGCCCAAAGCTGCTTTATCTGCAGCCGCACGACTACTGGCATGTGGTACCTGAAGCACCGAACGGCTATTGGGTGTCACATTTCGACATTGACATCATCCGCACGCCTGAAGACGCACTTGCGCACTTGCCCAAACCCGTTGAACGCTGCGCCATTCTGGGGGAAGCACAAAGCCGCATCGGTGATTACATTCCCAACAACCCCGATGCCGTGCTGCATTACCTCGACTTTCATCGCGCCTATAAAACGCCCTATGAAATAGGGATGATGCAACAAGCCAATCATATTGCCGCACGCGCCCACCAAGCAGCAGAGCAAGCTTTTCGAGCAGGTGCAAGTGAACTTGAAATCCACTTTGCCTACTGCATGGCAGCCGGGCAAGACAGCAACACGTTGCCATATAGCAACATTATTTGTTTGAACGCACATGCGGCAATCTTGCATTACCACCATCGCGACACACTGAAGCCGGAAATCCATCGCAGTTTTCTGATTGATGCTGGCGCCTCGTTTGGTGGTTATGCGGCGGATGTCACCCGTACCTATTCCGCCAAAGACGATGATTTCCAGGCGATGATCTGTGCCGTGGATGTTGCCCAGCAAACACTCTGTGACGCCGTACGCGCCGGTACCGACTACGCCAACATTCATCTGCAAACCCATCAGCTGCTTGCAGGAATTCTGCGTGATTTTGATCTCATCACCATCAGCGCAGATGACGCCGTAGCACGTGGTGTCTCCAGTGCATTCTTTCCGCATGGCATTGGCCATGGCATTGGTCTGCAGGTACATGATGTTGCGGGCTTTGCCGCATCCGATCGTGGTGGCAGTATTGCCAAGCCTGAAGGTCATCCTTATCTGCGCTTCACACGCACACTTGAGCCAGGCATGTGTCTGACCATTGAACCTGGACTTTACTTCATCGACATGTTGCTGGATGAACTGAAAGATAAGGGTCTTGCTGATACCGTGAACTGGGCGCGCGTTGACGAGTTCAAACCATATGGTGGCATTCGCATTGAAGACAATGTGGTATGCACCGATGACACACCACTGAATTTGAGCCGCAAAGCATTTGCCGCACTTTGAACTGCGATTTAACCCTGCTCACTTGCCCACCGTGCATGCGCAAGGTGGGCAATACGCTTGCAATTAATTCTGCATCAAGGCTTCGATGGCATCGGCACTGCGTTCCAATGCCGAGGTGAATACGTGGTGGCCGTTTGCAGTGATAAGTACATCGTCTTCAATACGAATACCGATACCACGCCATTTTTCAGCAACACGGGTGTCGTCGTGGGCGATATACAGACCAGGCTCAATGGTCAGACACATGCCTGGCTCAAGTAGTCGCGACTGACCATCCACGCGATACTCACCCACATCATGCACGTCCAAGCCCAGCCAGTGTCCGGTTTTGTGTCGGCTAAACCGCGTGTAATCACCACTTGCCAAGTGTGATTCCAGTGTCCCTTGCAGCAAGCCGAGTGTCAGCAGTCCTTCAACTAAGGTTGCTACTGCCGCATCGTGCATCGCCTCATAAGGTCGCCCGGGTTGCGCCTGCAACAACGCCGCGGCTTGCGCTTTCCCAACCAGATCATGCAAAAGGCGTTGCTCTGGGGTAAACCGCCCAGTAATGGGGAATGTGCGCGTGATATCAGCCGCATAACCCTGCACTTCTGCGCCCGCATCAACAAGCACCAAATCACCAGCCTGCGCCTGTCCAGTATTGGCGATGTAATGCAGCACGCAGGCATTTTTTCCTGCACCAACGATACTGGCATACGCGGGCTGGGCATGATGTCTGCGGAAGACATATTCCAGCTCCGCTTGCAGTACGTATTCGTGCATTCCCGGACGTGCTGCACGCATAACAGCGCGATGCGCCTCAATGCTGATATCCGCAGCGTTCTGCATCCAAACGATTTCATCGTCCGCCTTGAACAAGCGCATTTCATCGAGCAAATGTCCAAGCGCCAGAAACTCTTGCGGTGGCTGTGCGCCATGACGAATTTGTGCCCGCACCCGATTCAACCAACCAATCAGTTTCAGGTCGAAATCGGCATCTCGCCCGAGGTGATAATGCACACTGCGTCGCCCTTCCAACAGCCCGGGAAGGATGTCGTCAATATCAGAAATCGGATAGGCGTCATCCACTCCCAAGATATTGACCGCTTGCTCTGGGCCAAGCCTTGGGCCATCCCATCCTTCACGCTCAGGATCACGCTCACGGCAGAACAGCAGCACTTCGCCGTATTTGCGCCCGGGCACCAGCACTAAAACCGCTTCTGGCTCATCGAAGCCAGTGAGGTACCAAAAATCCGAATCCTGGCGGTAGGGATAAAACGTATCGCGGCTGCGAACCCGCTCGGGTGCCGCTGCAAGAATCAAGATGGCGCCGTCTCCAGCCGCTTCCATCAATTGCCGACGACGATCAATCAGCCGCTGTCGTGTCTGTTCATCCATTGCCAGTACTCATTCTTCAATGCAAGCGCTGGCGATGCTGTTCCCGCATTGCGCAATCGGCATGCAATAAAAGCACGGCCATGCGCAAATACTCCTCGATTTCAGCCAAGGACTCCTCATCCTCACTGCCTTCATCCCCGTCTTCCATGGATGCGGATGCGAGGTTCGCCAAATCGGCAAGCGCTTCTTCATCGGCCTCCGACAAGGGTTTATCACCAACCATCAAGCCAAAGCCACCCAGAAACGCACGGCACCACGCAAACAGCGCTTCAGCACGCACGCGTGCGCTTTGTGTTTCAGGCAAAAGCAGTTGAAAGCCGAATTCGGGGTCTTCCATCTGCATCATGCTTGCCGCATGCAAACGTGCAAGTGCATCGTCGGCAGACGGCGCTGGCAACTCTGGATCTGCCATAACCTCAGCCAACCAGTTTTTGGCTGACATACCCCCCGCTGCCAGCCAGCCACATAACGCCCCATGAAGCTCAGCTGGGCTTGTGGCCAGCATCAGGTGAGCGGCTTCCTGTGCCACCTCATCCCAGTCTGGTAACGTCATCTCATCCACGTTGAATCACCTCATGCATGCAGAGGGCGAGTGTAACAAGCACCTGCCCTCTACACAGCAGACATTCACGCTGCCACAGCTTCCATTTGCAGGATTTGCCCTGCTTCGCGTGCGGCAACCCGTCCTTCATCGGTAGGAATCACCCAGACCTCAATACGGCTATCCGGAGCATGAATTGCCCAAGCTGCCTTGCCATTCGCCTGTTGGTTGCGTTCTTTGTCGATGCGCACACCCATCCAAGCCAAACTTTCGCACACTTGCTCACGCAGCACGGCATCGTTTTCACCGATACCACCACTGAATGCCAGAACATCCATCCCCTGCATGATGCCCACCAGTCCACCCAACTCACGCACCACACGATGTGTGAATTGATCAATGGCACGTTGTGCATCTGGGCTACCATCTGCACGCAAACGCCGCATATCGGCGGAAATCCCCGAAACACCCAGCAAGCCGCATTGTTTGTACAGCAATTTCTCGATTTGTTTATGCTGCCAACCTTGTTCCATCAGGTACAGCAAAACACCCGCATCCAGCGTGCCGCTGCGTGTGCCCATCATCAGCCCGTCCAATGCAGAAAACCCCATGCTGGTTGCGATGCTGGAACCATTCACTGCTGCACACAAGCTGGAGCCATTGCCTAGGTGCGCCATGACTACGCGCCCACGACCACGCAATGTGTTTTCCAGCAATACGGACATGATGTACTGGTAAGACAAACCGTGGAATCCATAGCGGCGAACCCCTTGGTCACGCAACTCCTTCGGCAATGCAAAGGAATAATCCACTTCAGCCATACCCGCATGGAACGCGGTATCGAAGCAGGCAATTTGCGGCAATTCAGGGAATGCTACCTGGAACCGACGTATCCCTTCCAGATTATGCGGCTGATGCAAAGGCGCCAACGAATTGAAACGCGTCAAGCGCTGCAACACCTCATCATCTACCAGCACACTCTTGCTGAACTCGCCGCCGCCATGCACAACACGGTGCGCAACCGCTTCAATGCGCTCAGCACCATCCAACTCTTGCACCAATTTGCGTAGACGTTCCAAGGCCACTGAAAACGGAGTTTCGCCTTCTGCAACATGGAGGGCTTCCTGATGCTTTTGCCCGTGGTATGTCCAACCCATTTCAGGCTGTCCGCCAGGCTCCAAGCCTTGAACATTGCCGGACAGAAGATCGGCCTGTACTTGCCCATCCTTGAAAGGATGCAACGAAAATTTAAGTGACGAAGAACCCGCATTCACCGCAAGAATAGCCATACCGATCTCCTGTCCTGTGCAATTAACCTTGCTTCCAAGCGTTCTCAGCGCGCTTCTTACGCTGATCATGTGCAACCAGCACCGCAAGCACCGTTGAAGCAACGCGCGTTGTTGGGCCATCAGCACGGCTGGTCAAAGCAATCGGCACACGCGAACCCAACACCAAGCCCGAACCACTGGCACCTGCCAAGTATTCCAATTGCTTGGCCACCATATTGCCGCTTTCCAGATCAGGCACTGCCAAAATGTCAGCTTGCCCAGCGACCTGTGAAGTAATGCCCTTAATCCGCGCTGCATCAAGAGAAATGGCGTTATCAAAGGCCAGAGGGCCATCCAATTGACCGCCGGTAATTTGCCCACGATCTGCCATCTTGCACAGAGCAGCTGCGTCCAGCGTAGAAGGAATCGCCGGAGTCACCGTTTCAACTGCCGACAAAATCGCAACCTTGGGCTGTTCAACACCCATGATGTGCAGGAAGTCGATCGCGTTCTGCACGATGTCCACTTTTTCCTGCAAGCAAGGCTTAATGTTGATCGCCGCGTCGGTAATCAGCAACGGCTTCGAGTACAACGGCACATCGAAGCGGAACACATGCGACAGACGGCGGCCGGTACGCAGCGCAGGCTGTGACAACACTGCTTTCAGCAGCTCATCGGTATGCAGGCTGCCCTTCATGATGATTTCAACTTCTTGGCGTGCAGCCATTTCTGCCGCGACTTGTGCGGCCGCATGGCTGTGTTCCACCGAAATGATTTCCACACCTTGCAGATTGATGCCGGCTTCTTCCGCCACACGACGGATACGACCTTCCGGGCCAATCAACACGGGTTGAATCAAACCGTGGCCAGCAGCATCAATGGCGCCACTCAACGAGCCAGCATCCACCGGATGCACCACCGCGCAACGCACGATTGGCATGCCCTGCACCATATCCAACAGCGAGTTGAAACGGGCTTCTGGATCAAACAACTGCAGTTGTGGGGCTTCAATGCGCTGCACACGCACCTTTTGTGTGGGTGGCATCAGATTGGCTTCACCCTTCAACACCACTTCACCGTGTTGATTGGTGACCAAGCAATCCATCTTGACGCGCTTTTTCTCGTCGTTCTTTTCACTGACCGTAGCCAATACAGTCAGGGTGTCACCGATACGAACCGGCTTGGTGAACTTCAATTCTTGTCCGAGATAGATCGTGCCTGGCCCCGGGAATTGCGTACCAAACAACGCAGAAATCAGTGCTGCACCCAGCATGCCGTGGGCAATCACACCATGGAACATGGTGGCATCAGCATAGTCTTCGTTCAAATGGGCAGGATTGATGTCGCCCGACACGGCAGCAAAGGCTTGGATGTCTTCCAGTGACACGGTGCGAATCAAGCGAGCACTGAGGCCAACGCTCAATTCGTCATAGGTCACATTTTCCATCCATAAGCCATCGGCTTCGGTGATGTTTGCATTCATAAAATTTGCTCTTTCTTTATTTGGGGGAGGTCACAACAATCGCGTTTTATCGCTTAGTCCATGGCATGAACGCCGGCATCGACATAAATCGTCTGACCCGACATCCCGCTGGCAGCATCCATGCACAAGAAAGCACTGAGCTGGGCAATTTCTTCCAGATTCACCAAACGCTTCAATGGTGCTTTCGCTTGTGCGGTTTCCATCAAACTATCGAAATGCGCAATCCCCGACGCCGCACGCGTCAGAATCGGGCCAGGTGAAACCGCATGCACGCGGATATTTTTCTCACCCAATTCCATTGCCATATAACGCACCACGGATTCCAGTGCGGCCTTTACCGGCCCCATCAGACCGTAATTCGGCACCACTTCACCCGAGCCGAGATAGGTCATGGCCAACATGCTGCCGCCTTCTGGCATATGTGGTGCGCAGAGCTTGCCCAGTTCCGCGAACGAGTGGCAGGACACGCTGATTGAGCGCGCAAACCCTTCGCGTGAACTATCGACCACGTCCCCATGCAGATCATCCAGCGGCGCCCATGCGATGGAGTGAATCACGAAATCCAGTTTTCCAAACTTCTTGACCGCATGTTCAACCGCCGCTTCAAGCTGGCCTTCGACTTCAACATCGCAGTTCACCAAATCCACTTCAACCGAATCCGTGAGTGGCTGTACGTATTTACGGGCTTTGTCATTCAAACAGGTGGCCACCACGTCTGCACCCAAAGCGCGGAACAGCTGTGTGCACCCCCAAGCAATCGAGCGATCATTGGCCACACCAAGGATCAAACCTTTCTTACCTTGCATATCAAACATGGCTGAAGCAGATGCGTGACTCATGATTCACTAGACTCCTGACAAAATTATTTGCCGCAATTTTACTGCACTGCAGCAAAATGAAAATGAACATAGGCTGCCTTTTCCTGCCTATCCATGATGTTTGGCAAGATTCATCGGCAACCTGTCGGGTGGATTTCTTGTAACGTCTTGTATTGTAACCTGTTTTTGAATAGTTAGAAAATTAGCCGAAGGATCGGAATACCACTGCTGTCCCTGCAATCCAGATATCACCTATGCTGTTTTCCATGATTTTCATGGACAATGTGCCTCACTTCCCTCTCAGTCGATCCGTGAATTGAAGATCGACAACGCCATGACCACGGTGAATTCATGAGTAAACGCGACTTGCATTCCGAGCTGCATAAGCTTGTGGCACGCATTGATTTACTTGCCGCCCGCATGCAGCGCCTGCAAGAAGAAAACCGCAGTTTGCGCCAACAGATGGAGCAAATGGGCGGAGAACGCTCACAGCTGATTGCCAAGCAAGATCAAGCACGCAGCCGCGTTGAAGCCATGATCGCCCGCCTGAAATCTCTGGAGCAACATACATGAGCGAGCCAGTTACCGTACGCATTCTGGAGCGTGAATACACCATTGGCGCAACCGATGAAGAACGCGACAGCCTGATTTCAGCTGCACGACTTTTGGATTCCCGCATGCGCGAATTACGCGGCAATAACAAAATGACGCCGATTGATCGCCTTGCCGTGCTTTCTGCACTGAACTTTGCCCACGAACTGCAGCAGCAAAAGACGCAATCGGTCGTGGGCAATGCACCCGCAAGTGCCTTTGCCTTGGTTGATGAAGCCAATCACAAACTGGATGCACTTCTTATCTAATCTTGGCTGCGCAGGCTATAATTTGTACGTCCTCTGCTGTGAGCGACAGCATGCGCAACATTTGCCTTGTCCCTTAATGACGACCACGGGGGCGCAATGACAGCCGGGAGTGCATGTCCGCCCTGTGCGGAAAGCCCGATGGCCGCCAAGCGTTCCCACTTGAACCCCGGGTTCAAGGTCGTTTCGTATGCATCGCCACAGCGGAGACATCCCTTTCGCCACCCGAGCCTATCGCGTGAATCAGCCCCATGATCGCGCCGCATTGCGGACATCATTGCGTGAACGTCGGCGCCAGCTCCCTGCTGCAACACGTATCGCCGCAGCAGAAGCGTTGGCAAAGCGCGTGCTGGCTTTACCATGTCTGCCTACAACCGGTTATCTTGCCGGTTATTGGGCAATGGATGGCGAAATTGGGCTGCATGCATTGCAACTGCAACTTCCCGCATCACTGATTTACTGCCTGCCACTTCTGCACAATGACCGCACACTGCGCTTCGCCCCTTGGCGTGCAGGCGACCCATTGGTCACTAATCGCTATGGCATTCCCGAACCTGATATCAGCCCTGACAGCGCCCTGAAGGCTGAGGACATGGCGGCCATCGTGCTGCCACTGGTGGGCTTTGATGCGCGCTGCCAGCGTTTGGGTATGGGCGGTGGTTGGTATGACCGTACCCTAGCCTTTCGCCAAGCACAGCGTCATTCCCCTGTTTTCATTGGCGCGGGGTTTTCTGTGCAAGAAGTTCCACACTTACACAATGCGGCCTGGGATGTCCCGCTGGATGCCATATGCAGCGAACAAGCGACTTATTTTGCCGAGGTGTCTGAATGAATACGCGTAAACGCTATTGGATGATGAAGTCCGAACCCGATGCATTTTCGATTGATGACCTGCAGCGTGTTGGCAGCGAACCATGGAACGGTGTGCGCAATTACCAGGCACGCAATTTCATGCGCGACGGCATGCAGGTGGGCGACGGCGTGATGTTTTATCACTCCAACTGTAAGACACCCGGCATTGTTGGCTTGGCGGCAGTGGCCAGCCACGCCTACCCTGACGACACCCAATTCGACCCCGATTCGTATTATTACGACCCCAAAGCCACCCGTGAAACGCCGCGTTGGTTTTTGGTCGATATTGCCTTTGAACGCAAACTGCAACGCATCATCAGCTTGCATGAAATCCGCACGCATAGCGACGCGCTCGGAGAAGGCTTCCCACTGACCGCGCGCGGCAGCCGGCTTTCTGTATTCCCAGTGACCGCCGCGCAATGGCAACTGCTTCTTTCATTGGAATAACAACATGAGTGAACTGAAAAAACAGGCCGCCGAGAAGGCCATCGACTACCTCGAAGACGGCATGATTGTCGGGGTTGGCACTGGCTCCACGGTGGCTTATTTCATTGACGCACTTGCCGCATGGAAAGACCGCATCAAAGGTGCGGTTTCCAGCTCCGAACAAAGCACAGCCCGTTTATTGGCACATGGCATCGAAGTCATTGACCTGAATGCCGCCGGCACGCTTGCACTTTATGTAGATGGTGCCGATGAATGCGATGCCAACAAATGCCTGATCAAAGGTGGCGGAGCTGCCCTCACCCGCGAAAAAATCATCGCGGAAGCCAGCGCCCGCTTTATCTGCATTGTGGATCCGTCCAAACAAGTAGATGTGCTTGGCAAGTTCCCGCTTCCCATTGAAGTGATCCCCATGGCACGCAGTCTTGTGGCGCGTGAAATCCTGAAAATCACCGGCGGCGACCCCGTCTGGCGGGATGGCGTCATCACCGATAATGGCAATGTCATTCTGGATGTGTACAACCTGCACATCACCGACCCGGTAGCCATGGAGCGCACGCTTAACCAGATTCCTGGCGTGGTCAGTGTCGGTTTGTTTGCGCGCCGTCCCGCCGATGTTGTGATTATCGGCGGTGAGCCACCTAAGGTGCTTTAAGCACTGCCCTCATCCGGTTACTTCAGCATCTCCAGATTTCGCACCGCCCCCTTGTCGGCGCTGGTTGCCAGCAGTGCATAGGCTTTCAATGCACTGCTGACTTTGCGGGCACGCGGCATCGCTGGCTTGAACCCTTGCGCCTGCTGGATGCTGCGTCGCTCTGCAAGCGTCGCTTCGTCCACCAGCAACGCAATATTGCGCGCCGGAATATCAATACGAATCCTGTCACCCGTCTGCACCAGAGCAATCGTGCCACCGGATGCGGCTTCCGGCGAAGCATGACCAATCGACAACCCAGACGTGCCGCCCGAGAAACGCCCATCGGTTAACAAAGCGCAGGCTTTGCCCAACCCTTTGGATTTCAAATAACTGGTTGGATACAGCATTTCCTGCATCCCAGGCCCTCCCTTCGGGCCTTCGTAGCGAATCACCACCACATCACCCGCTTGCACCTCATTGCCCAAGATGCCTGCCACTGCAGCATCCTGACTTTCGTAAACGCGGGCATGCCCTTCAAACACATGGATAGACTCATCCACACCGGCTGTTTTCACAACGCAGCCATCTTCCGCAAGGTTGCCATACAGCACAGCCAAGCCACCTTCCTGTGAATACGCTTCCGCCACACTGCGAATACAACCTGCCTGCCGATCCATGTCCAATGTCGGCCAACGGGTCGCTTGGCTAAATGCCTGCTGGGTTGGAATTCCGGCAGGACCTGCCTTGAAGAATTGGTGAATATCGGCATCTTGGGTTTGCGTGATATCCCATGCCGCAATCGCATCCCCCATTGTTTTGCTGTGTACCGTGGGCACATCGGTATGCAGCAGTCCACCGCGTGCCAGCTCACCTAAAATCGCCATAATGCCGCCAGCACGATGCACATCTTCAACATGATAAAGCTGTGAATTCGGCGCCACCTTGCACAACTGCGGCACCTTGCGTGACAAACGGTCGATGTCGCGCAGATCAAATGCCACACCGGCTTCTTGCGCCGCCGCCAGCAAATGCAGAATGGTATTGGTAGAACCACCCATCGCAATATCCAACATCATCGCGTTTTCAAATGCTTCGAAACTGGCAATACCGCGTGGTAGTGCATTGGCATCTTCTGACCCATACCAGCGATGCGCCAACACCATGATGTGCCGGCCAGCCCGCTTGAACAGCGCTTCACGGTCGGCATGCGTCGCCAACAACGTGCCATTTCCTGGCAAAGACAAGCCCAGCGCTTCCGTCAGGCAGTTCATCGAATTGGCGGTAAACATGCCGCTACACGACCCACACGTGGGACATGCGCTGCGCTCAATGCCCGCCACCTGCTCATCGGAAACACTGTCATCCCCGGCTGCCACCATGGCATCAATCAGATCCAGCTTGTGCTCGGCCAACCGGGTTTTTCCTGCCTCCATGGGGCCACCCGATACAAAGATGGTGGGAATATTCAGCCGCAAGGCCGCCATCAACATCCCCGGGGTAATTTTGTCGCAATTGGAAATACACACCAACGCATCGGCGCAGTGGGCATTGACCATGTACTCCACCGAATCGGCAATGATTTCGCGCGATGGCAGGGAATACAGCATGCCGTCATGCCCCATGGCGATGCCATCATCCACGGCAATCGTGTTGAATTCTTTGGCAACACCGCCTGCCATTTCGATTTCACGTGCAACCAACTGCCCCATGTCTTTCAGGTGTACATGCCCAGGCACGAACTGCGTAAAGCTGTTGGCGATAGCAATAATCGGCTTGTTGAAGTCGTCATCCTTCATCCCGGTGGCGCGCCACAATGCACGCGCACCCGCCATGTTGCGACCATGAGTTGATGTTTTTGAGCGATAGTCAGGCATCGAAAAAATCCGTTAAAGATGGAGACATGAAGAGCGCTGATTCTGCGATGTTTTTGCAGTTTCAACTGCAACTTTTTGCACTGCACAACGCCGTTGAAATTTCTTGTTGACAAACACAAGTAAAGCATGTTTATCTAAAACAATGTTGCAGCGCCACATACCACCAACGGACACATTGACCGCCACTGCGGCGTCCATTCTTGTGCTCGTACTCATTACCTCGCCAACAGGTGCGGGACGAGACGGCGTGTAAGCAAAAAAAGCAGCCGAATCTGAAAACCCCGCCCCGAAAGGTGCGGGGTTTTTTGTTACCACCCTTTCAACTTTTCATTTTTATCATCAGGAACGTCAAACATGAGCAACAGCAAGCCCCGCATCACCATCATCGGTTACGGCAGCCAAGGCCGCGCCCACGCCCTCAATCTGCGCGACTCCGGTTTCGATGTCACCATTGGTCTGCGCCCGGGCGGTCCCACCGAAATTAAGGCCAAAGCTGATGGCTTCCAGCCCAAAGCACCTGCTGAAGCTGTCAAAGGCGCAGAAATCGTGGCCATTTTGACACCCGATATGGTGCAGCCGCAGCTGTACTCGGAAGTCATCGAACCCAATATGGATCAAGGCGCCTGCCTGTTGTTTGCGCACGGTTTCAATGTGCACTATGGACAAATCAGCCCACGCGCCGATCTCGACGTTGTGCTGGTTGCCCCCAAAGGCCCAGGCGCACTGGTGCGTCGTGAATATGAAATCGGCCGTGGCGTCCCTTCGGTCTATGCCGTTTACCAAGACAAAAGCGGTCAGGCCGAGCAATTTGCATTGACCTATTGCGCAGGTATTGGCGGCGCCCGTCAAAACGCCATCAAGACCACCTTCAAGGAAGAAACCGAAACCGATCTGTTCGGCGAACAAGCCGTGCTGTGTGGTGGCGCAACCAAGCTGGTGCAAGCCGGCTGGGAAACCTTGGTGGAAGCGGGTTATCAACCGGAAGTGGCTTATTACGAATGCCTGCATGAGCTGAAGCTGATCGTTGACCTGTTCTATGAAGGCGGCATCACCCGCATGCACGAATTCATCAGTGAAACCGCGCAGTACGGTGCGCTGACCCGTGGCGATTATGTGGTTGATGCCAATACCCGCGCCCAGATGAAGAAAGTGCTGACCGAAATTCAGGATGGCACCTTCGCCCGTCAGTGGATTGCGGAATATGCCGCAGGCAATGCCAACTACAAGGCGATGAAGCAGGCCGATCTGGACCACCCCATCGAAGTGGTCGGCAAGAAGCTGCGTGCCAACATGAAGTGGTTGGATAACGCCGCAAGCAACGCCAGCAAGACAGACGAGGCCGCGTAATGAACGGCTCCCGCTGGCTTGCACAAGCACTTGTTGCCGAAGGCGTGGAAACGCTGTTTGGCTATCCGGGCGGCGCCATCATGCCGTTCTACGATGCCCTGCACAGCACTCCACAGCTCAAGCATGTCCTGCCACGCCACGAACAAGGCGCGGCATTTGCAGCAAACGGTTATGCGCGAGCCAGCGGGCGCGTTGGTGTATGCGTGGCCACCTCTGGCCCTGGCGCATCCAATCTGGTCACTGGCATTGCTGACGCGATGCTGGACTCCGTTCCCATGGTGGTGCTGACCGGGCAAGTCCCCACCACACTCATGGGCACCGATGCCTTTCAGGAATTGGATGTGTTCGGCATGACGATGCCGATGGTCAAACACAACTTTATTGTGCGTCATGTGGATGATTTGCCGCATATCGTGTCGGAAGCGTTCCGTCTGGCACGCAGTGGGCGCCCAGGCCCTGTACTGGTTGATCTGCCCAAAGATGTACAACTGGCAGATGCAACACACCTGCCCGCACACGTCAGTGCAGGAATTGATACCCCTATCCAGCCGAAAGACGCATCCCTGCATGAAGCACTGGCCTTGATGGCCCAAGCCAAACGCCCCGTGATTTATGGCGGCGGCGGTATTTGCCTTGCCGATGCCATCCCCGCATTCCGCACCTTTGTGGATGCTACGCAAATCCCAACCGTACTCACACTGAAAGGCTTGGGTGCATTGCCTACCCAGCATGCGCTCAATCTGGGCATGCTGGGAATGCATGGCAGCCGCGCCGCCAATCTGGCAGTACAGGAATCTGATTTGCTGATTGTTGTAGGTGCGCGTTTCGATGACCGCGCCACTGGCAAGCTAGCCGAGTTTGCTCCGAATGCCAGGGTGGTGCATCTGGATATTGACGCCTGTGAAATCGGCAAACTGCGCCATGCTGATGCCGGTGTCTGCGGTGATATCGTCACCACGCTGACCAAACTCACCCTGCCCTGTGCCGCGCACCTGCACGGCCGCCACGGTGCCGCACGCAAAGCATGGCGTAGCCAGTGCAAACAACGCGCACAACAATTCGCTGCCCGTTATGACGCACCCGGCACAGGCATTTATGCCCCCGCCTTGCTCAAGCGTTTGTCCGAGCTGGCACCGGATGCCACCGTAGTATGCGATGTGGGTCAACATCAAATGTGGGTGGCACAACATTGGCGCATGCAGCATCCACGTCAGCACCTGACATCCGGCGCACTGGGTGCGATGGGCTTTGGCTTGCCAGCCGCGATGGGCGCACAAGAGTCCAACCCTTCCGGCAGGGTGATCTGCGTCAGTGGTGATGGCTCGATCATGATGAATATCCAAGAACTTGCCACTATCAGGCGCTACAAACTGCCGGTAAAGATCGTGCTGCTTGATAACCAAGCACTGGGCATGGTGCGCCAATGGCAGGAATTGTTTTTCGACAAGCGTTATTCGGAAATCGACCTTTCCGACAACCCCGACTTCACCGCCGTTGCCGCAGCATTTGGCATCAAAGCTTTGCATGCGGAAAACGCAAGCGATATGGATGCTGCCCTGCAAGCACTTCTGGACGCGGATGGCCCAGCACTGCTGCATGTCGCCATCGACACTGCCACCAATGTCTGGCCATTGGTTCCCCCCAACCGCAACAATGCCGAAATGCTGGACCCAGCATTAGAGGCAGCTACTACAGCCGTTGCCCATGCACCTGCCGAGGTTTCACATGCGCTACCAGCTTGACCTGACTCTACGCCGTGCTGAAGGTGCGATTGTGCGTGTTCTTGGCACCGCAGAACGCCGCGGCTTTCAGCCGGTTGTCGTCAATGGCGACACACATGGTGATGACAACCAATGGCGCCTGCATCTGACGGTGGAAGGCGAGCGCGAAGTCGAAGGCTTGGCATTACAGCTCAGCAAACTCTACGACTGTCTTGCCGTTGAGGTGCAAGCATGCGCCTGATCTGCGGCTGGCTCCCTGAGGCGACAGACTAATGGAGCCTTCCGTAGCAGCCCCCATGGTTTCTGCCAGCAGTGTATTGGCAGCACAAGCGCGGCTGCGTAAATATCTGGATGTCACCCCAACGCATTATGCGGAGCGTTTCGGCTGCTGGCTGAAGCTGGAAAGCCTGCAACGCACTGGCTCTTATAAAGTGCGAGGTGCGCTCAATGCATTACTGGCGGCACGCGAGCGTGGTGACACCCGCCCAACGATCGCCGCCTCTGCTGGTAATCATGCACAGGGCTTGGCCTGGGCGGCTTACCGTTTAGGAATGCAAGCCATTACGGTGATGCCGAAAACAGCACCGCAAACCAAAATTGCAGGCGTTGCCCATTGGGGTGCGACCGTGCGCCTGCACGGCGAAACTTATGACGAAGCAAAAGCCTTTGCCAATGAGCTGGCCGAACACAACGACTACCGCCTACTTTCCGCATTTGATGATCCAGATGTCATTGCTGGGCAAGGTACCGTGGGCTTGGAAATCGCCGCCAGCATGGCACCTGACGTTGTTATCGTGCCGATTGGCGGCGGTGGTCTCGCCTCTGGCGTAGCCTTGGCACTGAAAGCACAGGGTGTGCGCATCATCGGCGCACAAGTGGAAGGCGTTGACTCCATGGCACGCGCATTGCGCGGCGATGACAGCATCCAAGAACCTGTAGCGACCTTAGCCGATGGCGTCCGTGTCAAGGTTCCCGGCTTTCTGACACGGCATGTGTTGCGCACACTATTGGATGATGTTGTCATCGTCCGTGAAGCCGAACTACGCGAAACCCTTGTGCGTCTTGCTCTTGAAGAACACATCATTGCCGAGGGCGCTGGCGCACTGGCATTGGCTGCTGGGAAGCGCGTCGCAGGCAAGCGCAAATGCGCTGTGGTATCGGGTGGCAATGTGGATGCAAACGTATTGGCGCATTTGTTGCAGAATGTACGTCCCAGCCCACCACGCAAACCTAGGCGCCGTAAACAAGAACGACTTATACCGCCGGCAGAAAATATCACTTCCTTTCCTGCCGGCTTTTCCGTCACTGTTCCCCCTTCTTATCCCGCGCCGCCGCAAGCTGGCGCAGAACACACGCAAGAGATTTCTTACGCATGAACGCATCGCAAGACCACGTACGCATTTTTGACACCACCCTGCGCGACGGTGAGCAGTCCCCCGGTTTCACCATGAGTTCCCCACAAAAAATCACCTTTGCACATGCATTGGCAGACCTTGGTGTTGACATCATCGAAGCGGGTTTTCCCAACAGTTCTCCCGCAGATTTTCAGGCCGTGGAGTCCATTGCCAAAGAAGTGCGCAATGCCAGCATCGCCGGCCTTGCACGTTGCCATACCGGTGATATTGAAGCGTGTGCGCGTGCGCTGGAACATGCTGCGCACCCACGCATCCACGTTTTCATTTCAACCAGCCCGCTGCATCGCCAACACAAACTGGGGATGAGCAAAGAAGAAATCATCGAACACGCCATCAAGGGTGTTGAACAAGCACGTCAATACACTGATGACGTGGAGTTTTCAGCTGAAGATGCGTTTCGTACGGAACGTGATTTCTTAGTGGATGTTTTCAGTGCAGCCACCACCGCAGGTGCGCGCACACTGAATGTCCCCGACACTGTGGGCTATGCCACTCCTGACGAAATTCGTGACTTGTTCGGTTTCCTGCGCACGCATGTGAAGCATGCTGACGAGACCATTTTCAGTACGCATTGCCATAATGACCTTGGTCTTGCAGTGGCCAACTCACTGGCTGCCATTGAAGGTGGCGCACGCCAAGTGGAATGCACCATCAACGGCATCGGCGAGCGCGCTGGTAATGCCGCCATGGAAGAACTTGTCATGGCACTGAAAGTCAGGCATGGCTGGTATGGCGTGAATACACGCATCGTGACACCGAAATTGCTCGATACTTCGCGCCTGCTGTCACGCATCACTGGTATTCATGTACAGCGCAACAAAGCCATCGTTGGTTTAAATGCATTTGCCCATGAATCAGGTATTCACCAGCATGGCATGCTGAAAAATCGTGATACCTACGAAATCATGCATCCTCAGGATGTGGGCTGGCCAGACTCACAATTGGTACTTGGCCGCCATAGCGGGCGTGCTGCGGTAGCGGATCGTTTACGTGCGCTGGGTTACGTGCTGGAAGACGCACAGCTTGATCAAGTCATTGCTGCAGCCAAGGCACTGACCCAAACACAACACGTTATTGGTGATGTGGACTTGGTACGTTTGGTCGAGGGCGAAAGCTTCGGGCCTGGCTGGCGCATTGCCTCAATGACCTTGATTGATGAAGGTGCGCATACACGCGCCAAAGTTGAACTGTCCAACCCAAGCAATCAACGCGTCCATCAAGAAGCCCAGGGCGATGGCCCGGTGGCGGCATTGTTTGCTGCATTAGCAGCAGCCACCGGTGTGGACTTTGAACTGGACAGCTACGAAGTGCACAGCATGGGCACAGGCCGCGATGCACGCGGTGAAGCCAATGTCAGCGCCTATATCGGCAACGAAATGCTGAGTGGGCAAGGCACAAGCCGTGACGTACTGGAAGCCAGTGCAATTGCTTGGCTAGATATTGCCAACCGCGTGCTGCGTTCCAACAGTATCCCGTCCCCTACGATCAGCGCCTAATTTCCGGAGTCCCCCATGTACGCCAATATCGTTGTTTTGCCCGGAGACGGCATCGGTCCAGAAGTCACTGCCGCCGCCGTGCAGGTATTGCAGGCAGTGGCCGATCGTTACGGCCATCACTTTGAATTCAGCACGCAGCTCATTGGTGGCGCAGCCATGGATGCCACCGGTCAGCCCTTGCCCGATGCCACCTTGCAAGCTGCACAGCAGGCCGATGCCGTTTTATTGGGTGCTGTAGGCGGCCCGAAATGGTCTGATCCCAATGCCGCTATCCGCCCTGAACAAGGTTTGCTGGCCATTCGCAAAGCGCTGGGGCTGTTTGCCAACCTCCGACCTGTCAAACCGCATGCAGCCACACTGGGGGCTTCCCCCATCAAGCCACATCTCTTGCAAGGTGTGGATCTCATCGTGGTGCGCGAACTGACCGGTGGCATTTATTTCGGTGACAAGACCCGCAGCGACACCGATGCCAGCGATTTGTGCCGCTACAGCGTGGCGGAAATTGAACGTGTGGTACGCCATGCTGCCACTTTGGCGCGTTCGCGCAGCGGGAAGTTAACCTCTGTCGATAAAGCCAATGTGCTGGAAACTTCACGTTTGTGGCGTGATGTCATTACACGCATCGTGCGTGATGAGTTTCCTGATGTCACACTTGAGCATCAGCTTGTGGACTCAATGGCGATGCACCTTCTGGCACGCCCGCGTGAATACGATGTCATCGTGACCGAAAACATGTTCGGCGACATTCTGACCGACGAAGCCTCCATGCTGGCTGGCTCATTGGGGCTGCTGCCCAGCGCCTCACTGGGCGAAGGCAAACCAGGGCTGTATGAACCAATTCACGGCAGCGCACCAGACATTGCTGGCAAAAACATCGCCAACCCCTATGCCGCTATTCTCAGTGCAGCCATGTTGCTGCGTCACTCATTAGGACTTGAAGCAGAAGCCCTTTGTGTGGAAAAGTCAGTCTCGGATGCACTGGATGCCTCCGTTTTCACTGCCGATTTGACAGCAGCGAACGCAGTCAGCACACAGGCAGCTACACAGGCTGTTGTGCGTCACTTGCAACAGAGCTGCCATGTTGTGGAGCTGCGTGACTGAAATGACCTACTACCTCCCCCCCTCTCACCCCCCCTGAAGGATGTCCATTGAATCTGCCTACCCGAGATGACTTTTTAAGTCGCATTCAACAACGTGACCCACTTCAACCTGAGTTTTTGCAAGCCGTTAATGAGGTCACGGCCAGTCTCTGGCCATTTCTTGAACGCCACCCGCACTATGCCCGCATGGGCTTGCTTGAGCGACTTGTTGAACCCGAACGCGCCATTCAATTCCGCGTTGCCTGGATGGATGACCACGGACACGTTCACGTCAACCGCGCATTCCGCGTTCAACACAGCAGCGCCATTGGCCCTTTCAAAGGTGGAATGCGCTTTCACCCATCGGTCAACCTTTCCATTCTGAAGTTTCTCGCCTTCGAGCAAACATTCAAGAATGCGCTCACCACCCTGCCAATGGGTGGAGGAAAAGGGGGTTCCGATTTCGACCCGAAAGGTCGAAGTGAAAACGAAATCATGCGTTTTTGCCAAGCCTTAATGCTGGAGCTCCATCGACACCTTGGCCCAGATACCGACATCCCCGCAGGTGATATCGGGGTTGGCGCCCGCGAAGTTGGCTTTATGGCTGGCATGATGAAAAAGCTCAGCAACCAGTCTGCCAGCGTCTTTACCGGGAAAGGCATTGCCTATGGCGGCAGCTTGATGCGCCCCGAGGCCACAGGCTACGGAACGGTGTATTTTGTTGAGGAAATGCTGCGCTACGCCAAGCGACAAACCCAAGGCGCCCGCGTATTGATTTCTGGCTCGGGCAATGTGGCGCAATATGCCGCCATCAAAGTGCATGAACTGGGTGGCAAAGTACTGACTTTCAGCGACTCTGACGGCACGTTGTATGCACCACATGGTTTCGATGAAGAAGCCATTGATGGGGTCGTCAAACTGAAAAATGAACAGCGTGGCCGCCTTGCCGAACTGGGCGATGATCCGCGCTTCGAATACCTTCCCGGCAAACGCCCTTGGCATATTCCTGCCGAAATTGCGCTGCCCTGCGCGACGCAAAACGAGCTGGATGGCAAGGATGCACGCACGTTGGTCAAAAACGGCGTGATCTGCGTTGCCGAAGGCGCCAACATGCCCTCCACACTGGAGGCCGTGGATGTCTTTTTGCAATCAGGCACGCTCTATGCACCCGGCAAGGCTTCCAATGCCGGTGGGGTGGCGACTTCAGGGCTAGAGATGAGTCAAAACGCGATGCGCCTTTCGTGGTCGCATGCGGAAGTCGACGAGCGACTTCACCTCATCATGAAAGACATTCACGGCAATTGTGTGCGCCACGGCAGCCGCCGTGATGGCAGCGTGAATTATGTGGATGGCGCCAATATCAGCGGCTTTGTGAAAGTTGCCGATGCCATGCTGGCGCAAGGCCTGTACTGAAAACACGACGCCCCACAGTACGCGCTGTGGGGCGTTCTTGCAGGGCGTTTTCTGGAAGTTGCAGGCAGGTTTGTGCCGTCTTAAATCAAACTGGCAAACACCCAAGGCTGCGCTTGCTGATGCCGCGCCTCAAATGCACGAATCGCATCACGTTCTTGCAGCGTCAAACCAATATCATCCAAGCCATTTAACAGGCAGTGTTTGCGGAAGGCATCCACATCAAAGCCATATGTTTCACCCGTGGGGGCTGTGACGCATTGCGCCGCCAAGTCCACGTGCAAGGTATAGCCTTCCTGCGCCTGACACTGTGAAAAAAGGTGATCCACCGCATCGCTTTCCAGCACAACTGGCAACAAGCCATTCTTGAAACTGTTGTTGAAAAAGATATCGGCAAAGCTAGGCGCGATGATGGCGCGAAAACCATATTCCGCCAGCGCCCAAGGCGCATGCTCACGGCTTGAACCACACCCGAAATTCTCACGCGCCAGTAACACACTGGCGCCCTGATATCGTGGTGCATTCAATACAAAATCGGGGTTGATTGGCCGTTTTTCATGGTCTTGCCCGGGTTGCCCAACATCCAGATAACGCCACTCATCAAAAAGATTCGGACCAAAACCCGTGCGCTTGATCGACTTCAGAAATTGCTTTGGAATGATCTGGTCGGTATCGACATTGGCACGATCCAATGGGCAAACCAGACCTTGGTGGGTTGTAAACGGTTTCATTGCAGCTCCCGAACATCAATAAAGTGACCCGCAATCGCGGCGGCGGCAGCCATCGCAGGGCTGACCAAATGCGTGCGCCCGCCGTTTCCTTGCCGGCCTTCAAAGTTACGATTCGACGTGGAGGCGCAATGCTCACCCGACTCCAAACGATCCGGGTTCATCGCCAAACACATGGAACAGCCCGGCTCACGCCATTCAAACCCGGCGGCAAGGAATACTTTGTCCAAACCTTCGGCTTCCGCCTGCGCCTTCACCAAACCCGAGCCTGGCACCACCATCGCTTGTTTGACTGAGGCCGCTACCTTGCGTCCACGAACCACATCCGCTGCCGCACGCAAATCTTCGATGCGGGCATTGGTACAGGAGCCAATGAAGATGCGATCCAATTGGATCGAAGTCATCGGTTGATTCGCCACTAATCCCATGTACTTCAGCGCACGCGCAATAGAATCACGCTTCACGGGGTCAGCTTCATTTGCAGGGTCGGGAACGCAAGCACTCACCGGCAGCACCATTTCCGGTGATGTTCCCCAACTCACCTGTGGTTGAATTTCTTCTGCACGCATCCTGATTTCACAATCAAACTGCGCATCGGCATCGGAATGTAGGTTCCGCCAATAGGCAGCCGCCTGCTCAAATGCCTCGCCTTTAGGGGCAAAGGGGCGATCGCGCACATAGTCAATCGTCTTCTCATCCACCGCCACCATCCCCACCCGTGCACCCGCCTCAATCGCCATGTTGCACAAGGTCATGCGGCCTTCCATCGACAAGGCACGAATAGCGCTACCAGCAAACTCCACGGCATGCCCATTACCACCCGCTGTCCCCATCTTGCCGATGATCGCCAACACGATGTCTTTCGCAGTGACGCCGGGACCAGTCTCGCCATCCACGGTAACCCGCATGTTTTTCATTTTCTTCGCCACCAGACATTGTGTGGCCAGCACATGTTCCACTTCAGACGTGCCAATTCCATGCGCCAATGCACCGAATGCGCCATGTGTCGATGTATGCGAATCACCGCAGACCACGGTCATTCCTGGAAGCGTTGCGCCTTGTTCCGGCCCCACCACATGCACGATGCCCTGCCGTGGGTCATTCATACGGAACTCAAGGATGCCGAAGTCCTCGCAGTTCTCATCCAGCGTCTGCACCTGCAACCGCGAGACTTCATCACTGATCGCTGCCAAGCCACCTGCACGTTCTGCTTGTGTGGTGGGCACATTGTGATCGGGAGTGGCGATATTCGCTGCCACACGCCACGGCTTGCGCCCTGCCAATCGCAATCCTTCAAACGCTTGCGGCGAAGTGACCTCATGCAGGATGTGTCGGTCGATATAGATCAAAGATGACCCATCATCACGGCGGCTGACTTCATGCGCCGCCCAGAGTTTGTCGTATAGCGTTTGACCGCTCATTGCTGCATCCATCTTAGTGATTGCGCCTAGCTTGCCGCGTTGCCATGAATAACTCAAATGGATAATATTCATCCAATAGATTCCTATTAGGAATACATATGGAACTTGGCCAGTTGTCGGCATTTGTGGCCGTTAGCCATCAAGGCAGCTTCTCTGCTGCCAGCACAGCTTTGCACCTCACACAACCTGCCGTCAGCAAGCGTGTGGCACAGCTTGAAGCGTCGCTTGGTGTGCAGTTGCTTGACCGCATCGGCCGACAGGTTTTACTGACTGAAGCAGGCCAAACGCTATTGCCACGGGCGCAACGTTTATTGCGTGATGCCGAGGCTGCCCAGCAAGCGTTGCAAGAATTGCAGCATGCCATCAGCGGCCCACTTCGCATTGCCAGTAGTCACCACATCGGCTTGCACCGGCTTCCACCTGTTCTGCGCCAGTTTCATGCGCTGTATCCACAAGTCGCACTGGATATTCAATTCCTCGATTCCGAGCAGGCTTGGCAAGGGGTGGCACGTGGCACGATTGAACTTGCTCTGACCACGCTCGCCCCTGAAGCAGACGCACATACACTCACCGCTATTGAACTTTGGGATGACCCACTGTCGTTTGTGATGGCGCCTTCACATCCTTTGGCATCACGCAAAAAACTGCAGCTCCGTGATTTGTCGCAACACCCAGCAATTCTGCCGGAAGCAGGCACATTCACGCACCGCATTGTTGCCGAAGCTTTTGCAGAACGGGGTCTGCCTCTGCAATTACGCATGGCCACCTTGAATATGGAAACCCTGAAAATGCTGACTGCCGTAGGGCTTGCATGGAGCGTCCTGCCACAGACCATGCTGGACGATCAACTCAAAGCGGTTGCTATTTCTGAGGTACAACTCAAACGCAAACTGGGTTGCATCATGCATGGTAAACGCACGCTCTCGCGTGCTGCACAAGCCTTCCTTGGCTTGCTCAGGCAATCGGTTTAGTCATTCACTGGCAGCCACTGGTGCCGCAGACTTACCTGCATTCTTCTCTTCTTCATGCACACCAAACCAGGCGGCATATAAAGCTGGCAAGAAAAACACTGTAAGCAATGTCGCCACCGTTAACCCACCCATGATGGCCACCGCCATGCCGCCATAAAACGCACTCCGCGAAAGCGGGATCATGGCGAGAATGGCAGCCAATGCCGTTAAGACAATCGGTCGGAAGCGACGCACGGTTGCATCAACAATGGCATGCCAGCGGTCGTGGCCTGCATCAATATCCTGCTGAATCTGATCCACCAGAATCACCGAATTGCGCATGATCATGCCGGCCAGCGCAATCGTTCCCAGCATCGCCACAAAACCAAATGGCACGCGGAACAACAAGAGCGCCAGCACCACACCAATCAACCCCAAGGGGGCTGTTAGCAAGACCAATGCCATCCGCGAGAAACTGCGCAATTGCAGCATCAATAACGAAATCACCACCAACACAAACAGCGGCATTCCCGCCTTGATGGAGTTCTGGCCGCGTGCCGAATCTTCCACCGTGCCGCCGATTTCCAGCAAATAGCCTTCGGGCAACATCGCACGAATCGGCGCTAGTTCAGGAAGAATCTGGTGAATAACCGTTGGTGGTGTCAACGCATCGGTATTGATGTCGGCACGCACCGTTACCGTTGGCAAGCGATTGCGATGCCAGATGATGCCGTCTTCAAAGCCATACTCCAATGTGGCGACTTGCGACAATGGCACCGGCCCACCCGGTGAAGGCATGGCAAGATCGGCCAGTTGTTCGGGATGGTGACGTTCGTCTTCCGCGCCACGCAACAAAATCTCAATCAGTTCATTGTCTTCACGGTATGTACTGACCGACAGCCCCGATAGCGAACTAGACAGGAACTGCGCCACCTGTGCGCTGCTGATCCCCAAGGCGCGCGCACGCTCCTGATCAAGGCGCAAGCGTATGACTTTACTGGGTTCGCTCCAATCAAGATTGATATTGGTGACATTCGGGTTGGCACGCACTTTGTCCTCTACCTGCTGCGCCAACGCCTGCACCTGCCCGATGTTTTCACCTGAAACACGGAACTGCACGGGATACCCCACCGGTGGACCGTTTTCCAGGCGTGTCACACGGAATTGCAATTCTGGAAATTGTGGCGCGATGTCCTTCATCAACCATGCACGCACGCTTTCACGTGCAGACAGATCTTCCGTCAACACAACAAACTGGCTGAAGTTGGTTGCCGGCAGTTGTTGATCCAGTGGCAGATAGAAACGAGGCGAGCCCGTTCCCACATACGCTACAAAGTTCTCGATACCCGGGTGTTTGTGCAGCAGAGTTTCCAGTTTTTTCGCCTGCACTTCTGTTGAACGCAACGAACTGCCTTCACTCAATTCAAGATCAATCATCAATTCCGGGCGCACAGACTCCGGAAAGAATTGCTGCGGCACAAAACGGAATGCAGCGATTGATAAGGCGAACAGCAGCACGGTGGTGCCGATGACCCACCAGCGATGACGCAAACATTGCTGCAGCCAGTACCGCAAATGGCGATAAAACGCCTTGCCGTATGGGTCATGCGTATCCACCCCTTCCGCGTGAATATGCTTGGGTGTGGGTAACATTTTCTCGCCCAGCCATGGAATAAACAGCACAGCGGCGACCCACGACACACACAAGGCAATCGCCACAACCTGAAACAGCGAGCGCGTGTATTCACCAACACTCGACGCTGCCGTTGCAATAGGGAGAAAACCGGCAGCCGTTACCAATGTTCCGGTGAGCATGGGAAACGCGGTGGATTCCCAGGCAAAGCCCGCCGCCTTCAGCCGCGAATACCCTTGCTCCATTTTGATCGCCATCATTTCGACCGCGATGATGGCGTCATCCACCAACAGCCCAAGTGCCAGCACCAGCGCACCAAGTGAAATCTTGTGCAAGCCAATCGAAAACCCATGCATCAGGGCAAAGGTCATTGCCAGCACCAGAGGAATACTGACTGCCACCACCATGCCTGTGCGCCAGCCCAGCGAGAAAAAACTCACCAACAGCACAATGCCCACGGCTTCCAGCAGCACACGTACAAATTCACCTACTGCCGCATGGACGGCCTGCGGTTGATCGGAGACTTTGCGCAACTGCATCCCAACCGGCAATGTACCTTGCAGACGCTGAAACTCGCTTTCCAGTGCTTTGCCAAGGCGAATGATGTCCCCTCCGTCACGCATCGCCACCGCGATACCCAATGCGTCATCTCCCATGAAACGCATCTTGGGCGCTGCCGGATCAGCGAAGCCGCGTTTGATTGTTGCGATATCACCGAGATGAATCGTGCGATCAGCCACACGAATGGGGAACGCACGAATTTGTTCGACCGATGCAAATTGACCATCCACACGCAGTTGAATGCGGTCGCTTCCTGTTTCAAAAAAACCGGCAGGTACCAGCGCATTCTGCTCATCCAACGCCTGCTTCACGCTTTGCAACGGAATCCCCATGGTTGCCAGACGTGTGTTCGACACCTCAATCCAAATTTTCTCATCCTGCAAGCCAATCAACTCTACCTTGCCCACATCCTGCACGCGCTGCAGCTCAAGCTGGATGCGATCGGCATAGTCCTTCATCAGGGCATAGTCGAACCCCGGGGCGGTTAATGCATAGATATTGCCGAATGTGTCACCAAACTCATCATTGAAAAACGGCCCCACCACACCTGCTGGTAACGTCATGCGAATATCAGCGATCTTCTTGCGGGCTTGATACCAAAGATCAGGCACATCTTTCGATGGCATGGCATCGCGTGCCATGAAAATGACTTGTGACTCCCCAGGGCGTGAGTACGAGCGAATGAACTCGTATTTGCCTGTGGTCATCAATGCTTTTTCAACGCGCTCCGTCACCTGCCTCGATACTTGTTCGGCAGTTGCTCCTGGCCACACCGTGCGCACCACCATGGCCTTGAAAGTAAACGGTGGGTCTTCTGATTGCCCCAATTGACGATATGACCATGCACCAATCAGCGCCACCGCCAGCATGATAAATAAGACAAGCGGGCGGTTCCGTAGCGCCCATTCCGAGACATTGAAAGCTTTCATGACTCAAGGCACCTGCACGTTGACAGGGCGGTTATTTCGATCCACCGGTTTGATGATTTCTGCTTCCTGCAGCAAATGACCACCGGCGGCAACCACCCATTCGCCAGCTTTTAACCCGGCACGCACTGGGACAGTTTCTTCGCTATAAGCACCCACATCGACCCGCCGCAGCTGGATCTGATGCTGCGCATCGACCACCCATACTGAAGCTTCATTCTGGGCATTGCGCTGTAATGCTGATAGTGGCAAACGGATACCTATCTGCGCATTTTCAGCAATCATCACCCGCGCGCTTTGCCCCAACTCAACCTGTTTCGCACTGTCGTGATCCAGTGCGACACGTGCGGCATATGTGCGTGTTTGCGGATCAGCGGCGGCGGCAATTTCTCGAATCACACCAGCAAGCCGCACCTCCGGCACTGCCCACAGCTCCACACTGGCTGCTTGTCCGGTATGGAAATCACGAATGCGTGATTCCGGCAAACTGATCGCAATTTCACGCCCGCTATCTGCCGCTAATGTAAACATCGCCTGCCCCGCTGCCACCACTTGTCCTGCTTCAGCAAGGCGCGATGCAATCACCCCATGTTGAGGGGCACGCAGCTGTGTATATGCACGTTGGTTCTGCAAGACATCCAATTGCGCACGCGCCGCACGATGCGCTGATTGCTGTGCATCAAATGCAGATTGGCTGATCAGCTTTTGTGCAAGTAATGCGCGATAACGCTGCAAATCACCCTGCAAACGATCGACTTCAGCCTGCGCCGCTGCAACCTGCAAACCCGCATCGGCAGCATCAAGTTCAGCAAGCACTTGCCCCTGCTGCACGCGGCTGCCCGCATCCACATGCCGCTTGCTGATTTTTCCACCCACGCGGAATGCTAATGGGCTTTCTTCACGCGCCCGCACATCACCCGCAAATACCGCACCTGATACCCCAGATGCCGCGCCAACCTGCATCACCAAAACTGTGCGATTCTGCGCGGATGTATCAGGTGTGGGCGCTCGGCAGGCGACTAATGCCAGCAGCATCATGCCGACAAGAAGGCTGCGCCAGCGCCAATCGATTACCGTAAGTCCATTGCATTGCATCATATGTCCACCGTTTGCACTGTCTGGCTGAACCACCAAACAAAGCTTCATTGTAAATACAGAACTTTATAGTATATTATTTACATATGAGCCGCCTGAAACCACCCCCAAAAGTGAAATCCAAACCCGCTGCCAAAACAGCGCGGGCAGCAGGCTCTGGGCGCCCCAAAGATCTTGCAAAGCGCGCCTCCATTCTTGAGGCGGCCAAAACCATGTTTGTCGAACATGGTTTTGATCGCGTCAGTATGGATCAGGTAGCGGCTGAAGCTGGGGTTTCCAAACTCACGGTTTATAGCCATTTTGGTGACAAGAACGGGCTGTTTGCTGAAGCTGTTCGCGCACATTGCGAACAAGAAATGCCCATCAGTTTGTTCGAGCCTGACCCTGATATCCCGCTGCGCGAACGTCTGCTTGCTATTGGCCATGCGTTTTTCAGCATGATCATGACCCCCGAAGCGATTGCCGCGCATCGTATTCTATGCTCTCCGCAAGTGGTCAGCAGCGGGCTTCCTGATGTGTTCTGGAAGGCTGGCCCACTCCCAACCAAACGCGCATTCGCAGAGTTGCTGAAGCGACGCACAGAAGCGGGCGAACTGGACATTGATGAATTCGATATGGCCGCTGGGTACTTTTTCACACTTGTTAAAGGTGACCCGCATGCACAAGCCGTCTTCGGCTTTTGCTGCGATGAAAGCAGCTCGCCGCAGGTGCATATCGAAAACGTGGTCAATCTTTTCATGCGAGCCTATGCAAAACGCTGAATCAACCCCAACGCGTCACACAATCTTGGTGACTTCTGGCACTGCAGTGCTCTACCCATGCAACACCAGACTTGCCAACAGACTCACCAGCCGTCGTACTACAATAGACGGTTCACCGCAATGGATTCTTCCCCAATGACAATCGATTTCGCCCTCGCCCGTGAAAACATGGTGGAACAACAAGTCCGTCCTTGGGACGTACTGGATGTGCGTGTCCTTGACACACTCACCCGCCTTCCTCGCGAAGTCTATGTTGCCGAAGCCTTACGTGGTCTGGCGTATGCCGACACAGCGCTTCCGATTGGTCATGGTGAAACCATGATGAAACCGGTACTGGAAGGTCGCAGCCTGCAAGCACTTCTGCCACAAATCGAAGAAAGCGTCCTGGAGATTGGCACAGGAAGCGGCTATTTGACGGCGTGCTTGGCACAGCTGGCGCATGAAGTGGTCAGTATTGAACAACATCAAGATTTGGCTGATGCCGCCAAGAAAACACTGACCGCACAGGGCGTCACCAATGCTACCGTCCATACCGCCGATGCACTGACATGGTCACCTGGACGCACGTTTGATGTCATTTGCGTCACTGCCGCCGTTGAACATATTCCCGAGCGCTTTGTTGAATGGCTGAACCCAGGTGGTCGCATGTTCATCGTGCGTGGTCATGCACCTGCCATGGAAGCCGTGTTGGTGCATCGCACTGTCAACGGAACACGCATTGAGTCGTTATTTGAAACCGAACTCCCTTATCTGGCGGGTGCTGCTCCTGCACCAGCTTTCTCTCTGTAATACCAAGGACCTCATCATGCTGCGTCGCACGCTCTCCCTTGCCCTTTCTCTTGCGTTGCTCCCAGTTGCTGCGCATGCCGATGATCTACTGCAGAGCTATCACAATGCGCGCAGCAGCGACCCGCAATATGCTGCTGCTGAATCCAATCGCATCATCGCTGCTGAACGCCCCGTGCAAGCACGCGCCAATCTGCTTCCCAATATCGGGGGCAGCGTCGGTGCTAACTATGCTGATCGCGGCACGGGCTCAACACGCACCGGCTCCTGGGGCTTGAGCCTGCAGCAATCGTTATTCAGCTACGGCAGCTATACCGCATTGCAAGGGGCAAAGGCACAAGACCGTGCTGGTGGTTATTCATTGGAAGCCGCAGGTCAAAACCTGATCACGCGCACCTCATCTGCTTACTTCAACGTGCTGGTGCAGCTTGAAACATTGACTGCCGCAGAAGCCGCAGAAACAGCACTGAAAAAACAATTCGACTTCGCCAGCAAGCGCTTGGAAGTTGGCTTGGCACCGATTACCGACGTGCATGAAGCCCGTGCGCAATACGATGGCGCACGCGCCAATACCATCTTGGCACGCAATGCTGCACAAGATGCTTATCAAGCATTACTGGAAATCACCGACACACCGGTTGCCAATCTGAAAGGTTTACCGGATGACTTCCAACCCGTCATTCCTGAAAACAAAAGTGCAGAAGCTTGGGTTTCGGAGGCACTGGCTACCAATCCCACACTGAAAGCTCAAGAAGCCAGCCTCGAATCTGCGGAAGCTGCCGTCGCTACCGCACGCTCAGGTCACTTGCCATCGCTAGGCCTGCAAGCGTCGTATGGAAAAGCCATCCCCAGCCTGTATGACCCTGCATTTATTGGCGCAAACAAAGCCAATACCAGCGTCGGGCTGAGCCTGAGCATCCCGATTTTTGCCGGCTTTGCAACACAATCCAATGTCCGCAGCGCCTTGGCACAGCGTGATGCCGCTGCTGATGCTGTAGAACAATCCAAACGCTCCATTGAGCGCAGCACTCGCAATGCTTATCAAGCATTGGTTGCCGGCATCAGTGAAGTTGAGGCACGCCGTTTGGCACTGGTTTCTGCGCAGAGCGCATATGAAGCCTCGCAAGTTGGGCTTGAAGTGGGTACACGTACTGTTCTTGATGTGCTGAACAACCAGCGCACCTTGTTCTCTGCCCAACAAGCCTATGCGCAAACCAAGTACAGCTTCCTGCAAACACGCCTGCTTCTGGAACAGGCTGCAGGCACACTGGATATTGCCGACCTGGAAGATATCAACCGTCTGCTTTCTGCCGACAAAGCAGTCACAGGTATTGCGGCGCAATAACGCGATCAATCAGGTAATACAGGTTCAATCAGGCTCAAGGTGCGCGCCAGCGCACCTCGGCCATCTTCAAGCAATTGCGCTGCATTCGCTGTCATCTGTTGACGCAATGGCGTATCACGCAATAACTCAGCAACAGCATCCGCCAGCGTGCTGGCATCCTGCACCATGCGCATGGCGTTGACCTCGCGCAAACGTCGCGCAATATCCACGAAATTATGCAATTGCGGGCCGCTTAAAATTGCCGTTCCGGTGGCCGCCGGTTCCAACAAATTATGCCCGCCAATCGCCTGTAAGCTGCCACCTACAAAAGCAACCTGGGCGCAGGCATAGAACCGCAGCAACTCTCCCAACGTGTCGATGACAAACACATCACTGGTTGGAGTAGGCCAATGGGCTTGGCTACGCACCGTCACATCAAAGCCAGCATCGCGCGCCTGTTGAGCCACCCGCTGAAACCGCTCGGGATGCCTTGGTGCCCAGAGTAAAAGCGCATCTGGGTACTGCTCGCGCAATTGTCGATGCGCATCCAGAACAATGGCTTCTTCTTCCTCATGTGTACTGGCGGCAATCCAGATAGGATGCTGCGCCGCAAATGCCTGTTTGAATTCAGCAACAAAAGACGCGTTATCGATAGGCAACATATCGAACTTCAGATTCCCGGTGATGCTGACACGCTCCGCCGGTGCGCCCAATTTAAGAAAACGTGCCGCATCGTCTTTCGACTGTGCAGCCACTAAAGACACCCCCGATAACGCACGTCGCAGCAGCGGTGCCAAAACACGATAGCCACGCAATGAGCGTGCAGAAAGCCGAGCATTCACGATATAGGTTGGAATGCCTCGATCCCGACAGCCAAAAAGCAGATTCGGCCATAATTCGGTTTCCACAATCAAGGCAATGGCAGGTTTGAAGTGCTGCAAAAATCGGGAAACAGCACCTGGCAAGTCATAAGGCAGATACACATGTGTCACCTTGTTGCCCCACAGTGTGCGTACACGCTCCGAGCCTGTGGGCGTGATCGTGGTCACCACCAGCGGTAAATCTGGGCGCTGTTTCAATAATGCGTTGACCAGCGGCGCAGCCGCATTGACCTCGCCAACCGACACCGCATGCAGCCATAGCGGTGCGCGCGACGTGGTCGATGAATAACTGGCGTAACGCTCATCCCAGCGCTGGAAATAGGCACGCTGACGAAATCCACGCCAAATCAAGTGATACAACGTAATCGGCACCAAGATATACAAGGTGATCGAATAGAAAAAACGCAATAGACGCTCGAAAAAGTCAGCACGCATTTGTACAGGATAGCGAACCATGTCATCCATGTAGAATCTCTCTTATGTCGAATGGATCACAAAACCGCCCTTCTCTTGCTTTACAACACTGGCCCGTTTGGTTCGGTGTCTTCTGTTGCGCCGTTTTAGCGCGTCTTCCTTGGGCAGTACAACGCTTTTTAGGCGCGATCGTTGGCAGTGTGGCACTTCGTATGCTGAAGTCGCGCCGTGAAGCAGCACGCACCAATCTTGCGCTCTGCATGCCACAGCTAACCCAAGCCGAGCGCGAACAGTTGTTGCGCGACAACTTCCGCGATGTAGGCATTGGCCTTTTTGAGTTTGCCCGCGCTTGGTGGGGGAACATCAGCCCAATTCGTCGTACTGCACAGATTGAAGGGCTGGAAATTCTGCAGCGTTTGCAGGCGGAAGGACGTGGCGTGCTTTTGGTTTCCGGCCATTTCATGACACTCGAAATCTGCGGTCGTCTGCTCTGTGGTCATGTTCCACTTGCCGGTATGTACCGCCCACACCGCAGCCCCGTCATGGAGTGGGCGGTGTTACGCGGGCGCTTACGCTACGCCAGCCATATGTTTGCCAATCGTGATACCCGTGCAGCCATTCGCCACCTGAAACGCGGTGGGCTGCTGTGGTATGCCCCTGACCAAGACATGCGCGGCAAAGACACGGTCTTCGCACCGTTTTTCGGGATTCCAGCAGCCACCATCACCGCAACCCATCAATTTTCACGCATCACAGGTTGCGCTGTCGTCCCATTTTTTCATCGCCGTGAAGGGGCACATTACCGGCTGCGGATCGGTGAGCCACTGAACCCCTTTCCTACCGAAGATGCGGTTGCCGACAGCACACAAGTTAATGCCGCCATCGAAGCCATGGTGCGTGAAGCGCCCAGCCAATATCTCTGGTTACACCGCCGTTTCAAGCGCCAGCCGGACGGTATTTCGCGCTACTCATAAGCCTTCTTTTGCAGTATCGAGCGTACTGTCGGGCGCCCCCCACAAGCTTCCAACATAGAGCGCCATCAGCATCAACAACACTCCGCCCCAGAACGTCGAATAAGCGGCCAAATGTGTATTGAGCGGAAATACGGTGACGACCAAGGCCAGCATAGCTGGACGCGCACGCACACGTGCCCGCATATCGGCAAACCACCACGCTCGCCATGCCAGCGCAATACCCGATAGCCAAAGCAGCGCACCAAACACCCCGGTTTCACTCAGCACTTCCAAGACAATCTGATGGGCATGCAGTGCATTGCCTTCGCCCCACTCTGCAACCGTTCCTGATGCAGGATCACACGCGGGGTAGGCTTCACGAAAGCCGCGCACCCCAACACCTGTCAGAGGATGCTCGCGCAGCATGCAACTGGCTGCCGACCAGATCCTCAGCCGCCCAGACAAGGCCGTGTCCACACCTTCGCTATCCGTCGTCAACAGCTTGCTGGTGCGTTCAATACGGCTGTTCACCTGCGGCGACACCACTGCCAACAGCGTGATCGCCAAACCTGCTGCCGCAAACAGCACCAGCATGCCGCGACGCCCCAGCACACCCCAGCCACTCCACAGCAGCACAAGGGCATAGGTCACCCACGAAGCACGCGAACCGGCGGCAATTAACACCACCCCCACTCCAACCGCCGCAAGCAACCAGCCCGTGCGTTTCCAGCGGGTGGCTGCCGCACATAGTGCAAAGGGTGACAGGGCAGCAAGCACAATGCCGAACTTCAGATTGCAGGGTCCGAAAAGACCAGCCAAACGATCAACCGCCTGGATTTCTTCCAGTGTGCAGAAACCACGCCCAATGACGGCCACTTTTCCGTGATTCAGAAGCCAGAATAACGGGCTGGTGCCGCTTAATAGTTCAACCCAGGCATCCACTGTCCATACCGCGACAATCAGCGCCAAACCACCGAATACGCGTCGCCGCCCCGCATCATTGGCCACGGCCACAGCCACCAGCCAGAGAAAAGGCAGATACAACAAGTCTGTTGCAGCTTTACGCAAGACACGCGGCGTATTGAATGCGTCAACAGCCGATACCAGCTCGGGCAACCAATAGGCGGCAAACAATACAGTGGTCAGCGCCCACGCTGGCACACTCAATAATGCAGTGCCACCCTTGAAGCGGTTGACCAAGAGTTGCAGCAAACCTGCAAATGCACCCAGCAGCAAAACCGCTTCTGCCACACCACGCACAGGCCACAGCGCAACAAACGTCAGCAACCAGAAAGGCACCCAGCGCAGGATCAATGGGGCTTCAGTTGTTTGCATCACGATTGCACCACGGATTCATAAAGTGCCAATGTCTGTTCCTGCATGCGTTGCAAGGTATAGGGCATGTCCAATGATGGCGAAACCGGCTTGGAAACTAAACCCTTCACCGTTTCCAACAACGCGGCTTCATCAAATGCAGGAACAGCACCCGCAGGAAACAGCTCACGCAGCAGCTCGCCTACACCCCCATGCGCCCAACCCACAACAGGTCGACCCACGGAAAGCGCCTCGATCACGGTACGCCCGAATGCCTCGGGTTTGCGCGACAGTTGCAACACCCCGTCGCTGGCGGCATAGGCATCGGCAATCGCCGCAATGGACGGACTCATCACGACCGCCTGCGCAACCCCCAGTTGCTCGGCGCATTGTTGCAACTCGTGCAGGTAACGCTCGCGCCCTTGCTGCACAACACCCGGCATCCAAAGCTGCACAGGATGTCCCGCCTGCTGCAGACCCGCCACCAAGTGGATTGCATCCGTATGTCCTTTCAAACGCGTCCCTCTGCCCGGCAACAGCAACAAAGGCAATACTGAAGAAAGCCGTGGTTCGATCTGCTGCATCCGCTTGCGCGCCGCAGCATCAGGATAGGCCGCATGCGGGAACATGGCCGGATCAATACCGCGCGGAATCACCTGCAAACGTGCTGCATCCACCTGCGGATAATGCCTCTGCACATAATGCTTGACGGTTTCGGACACACAAATCACACGCTCACCTCGCGTCATGATGGCGCTGTAGCGCGATGGTGAGTTCAACCCGTGTACTGTTGTCAGAAAATGGGGGCGCTGGGTATCGGGCATACCGCGTAACGCCCACCACGCCAGCCATGCGGGCACACGCGAACGTGCATGCACGATATCTGCCTGTGCAAACAAGCGACGCAATGCAGGCACATGCCGAAACACCAGCAATGATTTCTCACCGATTGCATACGGCAGATGCTCACCACCAGCAGCCAGCAGTTGCGGTAACAAGCGCCCGCCTGCCGATACCACAAGCGCACGATGCCCCGCCGCATGCAAAGCAGCCGTGATTTCCAGAGTCGATCGCTCAACACCACCAGCATCCAGTGCTGGCAAGAGCTGCACCACCGTAAGACGGCGCATCCGCGTGCCGTCAGTCAATCAGAACGTAATGCGTTCCGCAGTAAGGGCATTGGCTTTTGCCACCTTCTGCTTCAATCGACAAATACACACGTGGATGTTCGTTCCACACCGGCATTGCCGGCATCGGGCAACTTAAAGGCAAATCCGCACGACGCACTTCAACCGGTGCTGACTGGGAAACAGAAGACGCTGAGGCAGGGTTTGTCATGACGACACTTCACATCAAACACGAAAGACCGTCAGTTTAACAGCGACGCGTCATTGCGGCAGCTGAAACAGCAACACATCGCTGGCAGCGGCCATACCCGTCAGCTGCGCGACCTGCGCTTCATCTACAAAACCCAGTGCATCGCCCGCCTGCAACTGGCGCTCACCCAAATGCACTTCACCGGCAGCCACATGCAGCCAGTAACGCCATTGCGGATCAAGCTGCACATCGACCTGCGCGCCCTGTGGCAAATGGGTGGAATACAACGTCGCCTGCTGACGAATGGCGATGGAACCAGCCGCCCCATCCGGTGAGGCAATCACCACCCAACGCGCATGCCGCTGTTCCGCAGAAAAATGTTTCTGGTCATAGGCAGGCACTGCATTCAAGCGATCGGGCTGAATCCAGATTTGCAAGAAATGCACGGGGGTATCCAACGAGCCGTTGTATTCACTGTGCTCAATGCCATGCCCGGCACTCATCCATTGCACATCCCCAGCGCGGATCACCCCATGATGACCAGCGCTGTCCTTGTGCTTCAGTGCGCCCTCCAGGACAACACTGATGATTTCCATATTCGCATGACGATGCGGTGCGAAACCGCCGCCAGCGGCGACGGTATCGTCATTGATGACACGCAGAACGCCAAAGCCCATCCACGCCGGGTCGTAATAATGCCCGAACGAAAATGTGTGCTGACTATGCAGCCAATCCAGCGCCACATTGCCGCGTGTTTGCGCTAGGCGTTCCACGATCATGGCTTACTCCTGCACCTCAGGCTGTGCTTCGGCGGATGCTTCGGCCATTGCAGCTTCCGTGGTGATGCTCAGCTGCACATCATCACTGATATTCGGCGCATATGCCGCCACATCGAAATCACTGCGCTTGATGCTGCCGGTAGCCGAGAACCCAATGGCTTGCTTCTTCAGCATGGGATGCATGCCAGCACCATTCAACACCACATCCAGTGTCACCGGCTTGGTGATGCCCTTGATGGTCAAATCCCCTGTCACGGTGAGCTTGTTAGTGCCTGCTGCCTCCACATGTGTGCTTTTGAAGGTTGCCGTCGGAAACTGCCCCGCATCGAAGAAGTCTGCATTCTTCAGATGCTCATCCAACGCAGGAACAAAGCTGGTCAAATCGGTCATCGACAAACTCACATTGACGCTGGAGTTGCCGACATCGGCAGCGTCATAAACCAGTGTGCCTTCGGTGAGGCCAAAATGCGCGGTGGGCTTGGAGAAGCCGAAGTGCGTCCACGAAGCCAGCACATTGGTGTGCCCTGGGTCCATGGCATACGTCCCCGATTCTGCCTGAATCGCAGGGGCTTCCTGTTCCACAGCCACCGCATCTGCGGCACTGGTTTGACTGGTTGTGGCGGTGGATTCAACCGCATTGCCGCAGGCAGCCAAAGTAGCAGCGATGGCAAGTGGCAAAAACAGGGTACGCATTGTCTTCATTGGAATGTCCTAAAGTGATGAAAAGAAAGAAAAGAAGAGAGAAAAGCAGATCGTAACAAGCACGTCTTCAACGCGTGTTATTCAATGCGGCAGGCTTCAGCAAAACTCAGGCGCGGAGAGCGCGGGAAAATGCTGGCGGGGTCGCCATGCCCCAGATTGACCACAATATGCGAACGAATGGAGGTACCGGCAAAAAACGCCGCATCCACCATGACATTATCAAAGCCTGTCATGGGGCCACAATCCAGACCCAGCGCACGTGCAGCCATGATCAAATACGCTGTTTGCAGTGAACTGTTGCGCATGGCTACCCAGGCCAAATCGCTTTCCGGGCGATGTTCGAACCAGCTCTTGGTATCGGTATGCGGCATCAACACCGGAAGTTTGTCGAAGAACCGCATGTCATAGCCCACAATCGCCACTGCAGGTGCGTTCTCTGTTTTTTTCTGATTTCCCGGTGCAAGCGCAGGTATCAGACGTGCCTTCGCTTCTGCTGACTTCACAAAGACGATGCGGGCTGGCGTATTGTTGGCTTCTGTCGGGCCGAACTTCAGCAAGTCATACAATTGGTGCAGCGTTTCATCTGAAACTTCACCATGAAATGCGTTGTAAGTGCGTGCGGTACGGAACAGTTGATCAAGTGCGGTTTCAGATAATGGCTGGTGCATCGTTGTCTCTGGTTGAGTCTTGGTGTGGGTAGTTTACTGTTCCGAATAAGACAATGATGAATCATTTTTAGAACAAATTAGCGACTTATTCGAAACAATGTCTTTCCACCCAAAGCTCCCGCTTATTCACGCCATCCACGATGGACGGGCAGGCAATGCCCGCCAAGCCCTGGCCTTGGCGCAGGCTCTGCATCCAGCTGCATGCGTCACGGAACTGCAGCCCAAAGCTCCCTGGCGTTGGCTGGCACCGCGCCGAAGCCTTGGCGACACATCCGCGTTTGGGGCTGGGTTTTCGTCGCTCTTGCAACAGCCACCCACATTGGCCATTGGCTGCGGGCGGCAAGCGGCATTGGCCACACGTTTACTTCGCAAGCGCGGAAGTCATTGCATCCAGATTCTTGATCCACGCATTCCCACACGCCATTGGGATCTTGTCATCGCCCCCGAGCATGATGGCCTGCATGGTGACAATGTCATCTCCATTCTCGGCAGCCTGACGCCGGTGAATGACATTTGGCTTGCACACGCACAAGCAACACACGCGGCATTGGCTGCCTTCCCCACGCCGCATACTGTTCTTCTGGTTGGTGGCCCCACACGCCACGCCCCCTTGCAGACCGAGGCATTTTGCTCGCTTGTTCAACGTCTGGCGCAGCATAGCCAGGCGCAAGGCGGAAGTTTCAGTGTCGTGGCATCGCGGCGCACACCAGAACCCTGGCTGCGCGCTTTTGATGCTGTCCCCAGTACGCTCCCCGGAATTCGCTGGAAGAGCAGCGCCGATGGCAGCAACCCCTACGCCGGTTTACTGGCGTATGCCACCACCCTTGTTTGCACACCCGACTCGGTCAACATGCTCAGTGAAGCCGCAGGTACCCAAGCATCGGTGTATCTCTGGGCCGCAGAGCAAACGCAGGGGCGTCTCAAGCGCTTTATCCAACGGCTGATAGAAGGTGGGCATGCACGCGCACTGATTAACGAAATGCCAAGCTTTCAATGCATCCCGCTGCGCGAAACAAACCGAATCATTCCGCTGGTGAGGCAACGTCTTTCACTCCCCTTCGAATAACGCCAGTGAGTGCGCAGCCTGTTGAATCACCCTGCATGCCTGTTCAATCGCTGCATCGCGCATCACCCGGCGCGGGCGACGATCCAACGTACAACGCAGCCCAGCATCCAATAAAACGGCGTGCGCTTCATGCAATGCCTGACACTGCGCCTCCGGCAAACTCCGCACAGCGCGGGCAGCCTGCAACAGGCTGGCGCTTGAGCGTGATGCAAGCAATGCGGGCTGCTGTTGCGCATCACGCAGCACAATAAATTGCAGCAAAAACTCCAGATCCACCAAACCGCCCTGTCCCTGTTTGATGTCCAGCATGGCGGCATCACTGCGATCCAATTCGGTACGCATTTTTTGCCGCATGCCCGCAACATCCTCACGCAACCGCGCAGCTTCGCGTGGCGCGCTCAGCACTTGCCTGCGCAATGTTTCAAAGGCAGCCAGCAAGCATGCGTCACCTGCAATCCCACGTGCCCGAACAAGTGCCTGATGCTCCCATGTCCATGCGCGCTTCTGCTGGTATTCGGTAAAGCTTGCAAGACTGGAGACCAAAAGCCCCTTGGCACCATCAGGGCGCAATCGCACATCTACATCAAAAAGCCGACCCGCCGCTGTTCTGACGGCCAGAAGTGAAACGATTTTCTGCCCAAGTCGCGCATACCAGCGTGTGGCATCCAATGGGCGCGCACCATTAGAAAGTGCGTCTTCCGGCGCATCGAACAAGAAGACCAAATCAAGGTCCGAACCAAAGCCCAGCTCCTCCCCACCCAAAGTGCCGTACCCCAGCACGGCAAAACAACCGCCAGCAATCTCGCCATGCGCCGAACGCACCTCCTCCGTTGCCAGCGTCAGCACCCCGTCAATCACGGCATCCGCCAACCATGCTAGATGTTGCGCACATTCTTTTGCGTCAATACGCCCATCCAGAAATGCCAAGGCAAAACGAAAACTCAACGCCTGCCGCACTTCATTCAATGCACCCAACGCCTGCTCGATATCAGATTGACGCACCGCTTCCCTGCATTGCAGGCGCATGCTGTCCATGCTGGGCAACCCACCACTGATGCGCACATCAAGCAGTTCATCCAACAGCAATGGATAGGCGACCAGGCGTTCGCCCAGCAACGCACTTTTGCCCAAGGTATCGGCCAGCCGTACCAATGCGGCTGGCTGTTCATCCAGTAATGCCAGATAGCTTGCCCGCCGCAAAATCGTGCCAAGCAAGGGCAAGACCCGACGCAACACTGTATCTGGCTGTACCGTTGCACTGGCATGTTGCAGAAGTGCGGGAAGAATCCGGTCAAGACGTGCGCGTGCCGTGTCGGACAGATCACGCACCCCAGGCGAACGGGAAAAATCACGCAACTGTGTATGCAAGCCTTCCGCCTGCACAAACCCGGAAGCCAAAAGCACATTGGCATCGGCATGGTCGGGAAGTGCCCGCCAATAGCCCTGTAACGCATCGGCAGGCACGCATTCGTGCTGTTGCGGTGCCAGAAGCGCGGCAAACTCCTGCGACACCCACTGCCGCTGTGTTTGCAAATCAGTCACCAATTGCGCCCAGTGCGCATACCCAAGACCAAGTGCGATACGCTGCTGTTGTATCGCATCACTCGGCAAGGCATAGGTTTGCGCATCGCCCATCATTTGCAGCCGGTTTTCCAACCGCCGCAAAAAGCGGTAGGCCTTGATCAGCGCCTCGCCTACTTCGGTGCTGATATAGCCCGCCCGCATGATGGCCTGCAATGCCGTCAGCAGATGCCGACGGCGCAACGCAGGTTCACGCCCCCCTCGAATCATCTGCAATGCCTGTGCAAGGAATTCGATTTCACGAATGCCACCAGGCCCACGCTTGATGTCATCCGCCAGTTCTTTGCGCGTCACTTCGGCGGCAATCATGGCTTTCATTGCCCGCAAACCATCCAGCGCCCCGTAGTCCAGATAACGGCGATAAACAAAAGGCCGCAGCATCGCAAGAAAACGCTCACCTGCAGCAAAATCACCCGCTACCGGACGTGCCTTTTGCCATGCGTAGCGCTCCCAGTCCCGCCCTTCACGCTGGAAGTACAACTCCATCGCAGCAAATGACATCGCCACCCGGCCGGCACTGCCAAACGGGCGCAGGCGTAAATCGACGCGATGACAAAACCCGTCGGCGGTCACTTCATCCAAAAGCTTGGCAAGCTGCTGCCCAAGACGGGCAAAATAATCTTGCGCGTGCAAAATGCGCCCACCATCGGACTCACCGTCTTGTTCGTAGGCATACACCAGATCGACATCCGAGCTGAAGTTCAGCTCACGCCCACCCAATTTTCCTAGCGCAAACACCACCAGTGTCTGTACTTGACCTTCGGCAGTTCTCACCACCCCGAAACGCTGTTCAAACTCCGTTTGCAAAGCGGTCAATGCAAGCTGAATACAGGTTTCGGCCAGTGCTGTGCTGCCAGTCAAGATCTCCTCAACATCAGCGCCATCCAATACATCACGCCATACCAAGCGCATGGACGCTGCCTGACGATAACGGCGCAACAAGGTTGCCCACTCCGCACGGTTTTCTGGTGTCAGTTCCGGGGCGGTGATTGGCTGCTGGGCATCGGCGAGCAATTGCGTCAACAAAGTGGGTTGCGCCTGCAATACGTCGATTGCGAAATCACTGGCCACCGCCAACCGCATCACGGCGGCTTCATGTTCTATCGGTAGTGGCACCTGTGCCTGACGCAAACGCTGCAGGACTCGGACACGACGGGCCTCAAGGGCATCTGAAATAAGTTCGCTCATACCAGCATTGTGGCATTAGCCAATTGCGAGCAATAAAAAAGCCCGCTTCGACCGAAGTCTCTGCGGGCCTGCTCCCTCCCCCACGTCGGGACGCGGGTGCATCGTGAAGGATATGTTTATGAGTTGCACGCTGCAGTGCAAAATAATACTTACAAGTTTACAAAAGAAACTAATTTGCATTCACTTCAACGCCCGCGCAATCACACGCGCCGCATTGCGCCCTGGCATGCCTGTCACACCGCCACCGGGATGACTACCAGAGCCGCACAGATACAAGCCCTCCAATGCTCCGTGATAGTTTCCCTGCCCCAGCATCGGCCGGGCTGAAAACAGCTGATCCAACCCCAACGCACCGTGGAAGATGTCGCCGCCGATGAGACCCAAGCGCTGTTCCAGATCCAACGGTGACAATGCCTCATAACCCAGCACGCTACGCGCAAAGTTCGGCGCGTAGTCGGTTACGGTGTCGATCATCAGCTTGGCCACGGTATCTCGATGCGCGTCCCAACCATCGTTCACATCCGGGTGCACCTGCTGGCAGAACAGACTGGCAACGTGTTGACCAGGTGGCGCAAGCGTGTCGTCCAGCGTGGAAGAAATCACCACTTCAACAATCGGTTTACGCGCCCAACCGGGGTTGTGTGCCTTCGACTTGGCATCGAAATAGGCCTGTTCGAAATACCCCAGCGACGGCCCGATCAGGATGCCGCTTTGATGGTGCGCTTGCAGCGCGGTGCCGGGCGCGGCGATGAAATCCGGCAACTCGGACAGCGCCACGTTCATACGGAATGTGCCGGAGCCGCAGCGGTAGCGGCGCATACGCGCTGAGGTATCATCATCCAGCACACCCTGCGGCATCAGCCGGGTATAAAGCAGCTTTGGGTTCAGACCGCTTGCCACTGCGCGGGCACGGTATTCACGCCCATCGGTCAACGCTGCGCCCACCGCACGGCCGTTTTCCACCAATACCTGCGCCACCTCGGCAGCGGTTTCAATCTGCACACCGCGTGCCTCACACTCCTTGCGCATGGCCTGAGTGATGGCTCCCATCCCGCCGATCGCGTGTCCCCACGTTCCCGGTTTGCCGTTCACTTCGCCGAACAGGTGATGCAACAAGACGTAGGCGCTGCCCGGCGTGTACGGGCTGGCAAAATTGCCCACTACCGAATCCCACCCCAGTACGGCCTTCAGCGGTTCGCTTTCAAACCAGTCATCCAGCAACTCACCGGCAGACTTGGTGAACAAATCCAGCAAGTCGCGGCGGCTGCGCATGTCCAGTGCTTTCAGCTGCTTGCCCACCGTCAGCGCATGCAACCAATCGGCAAGTACGAAGCGATCGCTCACGTTCGGCGGCGTCTGCGCGATCAACACCCGCAGCACTGCCACAATGCGTTCCAGCATCGCGTAATAGGCGGGCAGTCGCTGGGCATCACGCGTCGACCATTTTTCCACTTCCGCCAACGTCTGCTCGCCACCCAGACGAAAGCTGCGTCCATCTGGCAGCGGCAGAAAGTTGGCGAACGGACGCTCCACAATGCGCAGGCCATGCGCGTGCAAACGCAAATCGCGGATCACCTGCGGGTTCAACAAGCTCACCGTATAGCTGGCAAGTGAATTGCGGAAGCCGGGGTGAAATTCCTCGGTCACCGCCGCCCCGCCCACGATATGCCGACGCTCCAGTACCCGTACATTCAAACCTGCGCCCGCAAGATAGGCGGCACAAACGAGACCGTTATGGCCGCCACCGAGAATCAGAACATCGTCCACCGCTTGGCTCATTGATCTGCGCGTCCGTCGCTTGCTGCACGCGGGGTGAAGTCGATGCGACGACGCTCAACGATCCGGTCTGCCGAAATCTGACCCTCCACCAGTTCATAACCCATCAGCGCAAACGCACGCTGACCGATGAAGATGGGACGCGCATTACCATACCAATCGACGCAACTGGCTTTGCAATGGTCATCACGCGCTTCAACGCGGGACACCAATTCACCCAGCGGCGTCCAACGCAGGCGGTGATTGCGCAGGTAAGTCACCACCGCATTGCCATCGGGTGTCCCAAGGAAGCCACGTGCCGGATTTTCACCTCGGCGGGTCACGGGCAGACCGATCACGCCTTCTTGCACACCGTCATTACGATAGAAGAAACCGTGGCTGCGGCGTTCGCCTTGTTCCGCATCTGCCATGGCGTAGCTGTCGCGAATCCCTAAAACATTGCCAGTCAATGCGACCGAGGAAAACAGCAGGTTCTGACCTTGATTTCCCACCAGTACGGCATCTGCCCCCAGCGCTTCGATACGCGCAACATCATGCGTGGGTGAAAGCGACAAAATCGGTGCAGCCGCATCAGCGAACCCCAGCGCATACGCCTGTGGCACGGTTGTTGCGCGTTTGTTCCAACTCCAGTCGCTGCCCGCATACACCAGCCAGTGCCCGATATAGCGATTCTGCCGGTTTCCGTTGGGAACTTCCGGCAGCAGCCGATACGCGGACACTGGTGCAGCGTGGGACATGCCGCCAAAATCTGATAGCGGCGCACGCAGCAGCGCAAGACGCCCCGCCGCCGCCTCCGCACCCCACATACCACCGCCGCGCCCGTCGCTTTGTACTAATACATTCAGATACCCAGCATCTTCAAGGAAGGAAAACTGGTCGATGGGCGCACCACGTGTACGCAACGCACTGACACCCCCGCCATCCAGAGGCAGGCGCAGCACGCTGGCAATCGAAGGTTCATTGGCACGGTTTGAGCGGCGCTGCGTCCACACATAGACGGCATTGCGCGATACATAAAACTCGCGCCCCGTCGGGCCAAGTACACCAGTTGCCGTGCAGGTGATCGGCAATGTCGCCAGCTCACAGTGGGTCACAGTATGCAAAGTGATGCTATCGCGCAAAGGATCTAGTCCTGCGTCGGCGCGGTAGATGTGTTCGGCGGGCAACAAGCGCTTGAACTCTTGCGGCACTGTGTCGCCACGCCAATGGCTGACGCCGGGGTATTCCAGCATGTCTGAACCCCAGAACGAAAGCCGCAGCGGCGCATAAAACACCAACGTGCTGCCAATCAAACGACTGGCGTAGTTGCGCGAGGAATAGTAATCACCGCTGCGTAGATGCCAGGTATCGAGATAGCGAAGCTGCCCATCTTTCGCAATTTCGAACAGCCCCACTTCCGTGCCTTTGCGGGCGTAGCTATAACCAATCACCACCACACGGTTACCGCTGATCAGCATTTCGTCGTACCACGCCTGTCCCTTCAGACCAGGCGCATACGCATCCACGGAAGACACCGCCTGCAGCGCATCACCACCAATCCGCAGGCTGAACAAACGCCCACGCCGCAGCACCACGAGATAATCGCCGTGACGTTTGACGATGCCGCCTTCATCCACACCCACGGTCTGCACATTGGTGATGGCATCCTCCGCTACCGCCGTGCTTCCAGTCACCGTGACGGAGTCCAGCGCCGCAGGTGCAGAAGCAGTCGTTGTAACTGGTACGGGGGGCGCTGCCCCCAGCGCCATCACCGATGTCTTCTTTTGCCGCTGCGCGTGCTCCCCTTCGTATTTGCGCTTCCAGATCGCCAACTGGGCATCCAATGCCTGCTGCGAGCGAAATACCTCAAGGTGTTTTGACGGCGATGACGATGCAGCAGGTGGCTTATCTGCTGTGACTTCTGCCGCAGCTGCATGGGCAATGCCTGCCATCAGCAATGAGGCCAATAGCGCACTCACCCTACCGATTCTTTGCTTCTGCATGGCGTTCTCTCTCCGGTTTTCTCATCGAAGTCTATAACGGACAAATACAGGAAGCGAAACACCCTGCCGCTGCTGTGTTCAACCAGAAAAAGAAAAGCCCGCATAAGCGGGCTTTTCGATACAGCGCAGGAAATGACTGGATCAAAAATCCATGCCACCCATACCGCCCATGCCACCAGCACCTGGCATTGCCGGTTCTTCCTTCTTCGGCAGCTCGGTCACCATCGCTTCGGTGGTAATCATCAGCGCAGCGATTGAGGCCGCATTTTGCAGCGCAGTGCGGGTCACCTTGGTCGGGTCCAGAATACCGAACTCGATCATGTCACCAAATTCACCGTTGGCGGCGTTGTAACCGAAAGCACCCTTGCCTTCGACCACTTTGTTCAACACCACGGAGGGCTCTTCACCCGCATTGGTGACGATTTCACGCAGCGGTGCTTCCATGGCACGCAGGGCAATCTGGATACCGTGATTCTGGTCTTCGTTATCGCCCTTCAGACCAGCAATCGCGGCTTTGGCACGGATCAGCGCCACACCGCCGCCGGGGACGATGCCTTCTTCCACCGCAGCGCGGGTGGCGTGCAGGGCGTCTTCCACGCGTGCTTTCTTTTCCTTCATTTCGACTTCGGTGGCTGCGCCAACCTTGATAACGGCAACGCCGCCAGCCAGCTTGGCCACACGCTCCTGCAGCTTCTCGCGGTCGTAATCGGAGGAGGTTTCCTCGATCTGCGCCTTGATTTGCTTGATGCGTGCTTCGATACCTGCACCTTCACCAGCACCGTCGATGATGGTGGTGTTTTCCTTCGACACCTGGATCTTCTTGGCGCGACCCAGATCCTTGATGGTGGCCTTCTCCAGCGACAGACCCACTTCTTCAGAAATCACCGTACCGCCGGTCAGAATGGCCATGTCTTCCAGCATCGCCTTGCGACGATCACCGAAACCAGGTGCCTTCACTGCGCAAACCTTGACGATGCCGCGAATGGTGTTGACCACCAAGGTCGCCAGCGCTTCGCCTTCCACTTCTTCTGCCACGATCAGCAGCGGCTTGCCAGCCTTGGCCACGCCTTCCAGCACCGGCAGCAGGTCACGTACGTTGGCAATCTTCTTGTCGTGCAGCAGGATGAAGGGGTCATCCAGCTCTGCCTGCATCGACTGCTGATTGTTGACGAAGTAAGGCGACAGATAGCCGCGATCAAACTGCATGCCTTCAACGACGTCCAGCTCGTTTTCCAGACCTGAGCCGTCTTCCACGGTGATCACGCCTTCCTTGCCCACCTTGTCCATCGCCTGCGCGATCAGGTCACCGATGTTGGCGTCCGAGTTCGCGGAGATGGTGCCGACCTGAGCAATTTCTTTGCTGGTGGATGAGGGCTTGGACAGCTTCTTCAGTTCGGAAACCGCTTCACCCACGGCCTTGTCGATACCGCGCTTCAGGTCCATTGGGTTCATGCCAGCAGCAACGGCCTTCATGCCTTCACGGATGAACGCCTGCGCCAGCACGGTGGCGGTGGTGGTGCCGTCACCGGCGTTGTCGGAGGTCTTGGAAGCGACTTCCTTCACCATCTGTGCGCCCATGTTTTCGAACTTATCAGCCAGTTCGATTTCCTTGGCAACGGACACGCCGTCCTTGGTGATGGTGGGGGCGCCGAAGCTCTTGTCGAGCACAACATTGCGACCCTTCGGGCCGAGCGTTGCTTTTACAGCGTTGGCAAGCACATTGACGCCACGCACCATCTTGGAGCGCGCATCGTCACCGAAACGAATGTCTTTTGCAGCCATTGAGAATTACCTCGAATTTGAATATTGAATATGGATACAGACTGCCGCCACGTCGATTGACCGGGCAGTCACGCAGCGGGATTAGCCAAGGATGGCGAACAGGTCGTCTTCTTTGACCACCAGCAGCTCGGCGCCGTCCAACTTCACTTCAGTGCCGCTGTACTTGCCAAACAACACCTTGTCGCCAACCTTGACCTGCGGCGCACGCACCTGGCCGTTATCCAGCACTTTGCCGGTACCTACAGCCACAACTTCGCCCTTAATCGGCTTTTCGGTGGCGCTATCGGGAATCACGATTCCACCAGCGGACAGTTTTTCTTCTTCCATACGCTTGATGACCACGCGGTCGTACAGCGGCTTGATATTGGACATGTGCAACCTCTGCAAATGATTGATTGTGTAAGGAAAACCCAGAAATTTTAGCAACCGTGACGCAAGACTGCTAATTTACGGAACGCAATTATCCCGCACTGGGATGTGCACTAGATGGGGTGGGGTTTGACGCTTTCAAGGGGCAATCTGCGCGAATTCGTAAAAGATCGCACAGCCGCCCGTCATCAATCGCCCGCTAGAATAGCGCCATGACCGGATTGCCTTCCCAATTGCACAGGGCACTGACCCTGCTGGCATTTCTTTTTGCCATTACCAGCGCAACCTTCATCACGCCATCGGCGCAGGCGGCCGACATTGAGCTTCCGCCTGTTGATCAAGTGTTCGTGTTATCGGCAAAAGCCACAGCACAAGACCGCATTGAAGTGCATTGGAAAATTGCCACCGGCTATTACCTGTACCGCCACCGCACATCGGTCAAAGCAGCCCCCGGGTTTACCGATGGCGTGCTTTCGCTGCCCGATGGCAGCAAGCACCATGATGAATTTTTTGGCGATGTCGAAACATATCGTCAGCAATTGACGGGGGTTTTTACAGGCACACCGCAAACCGGCAGTCGTTCCGTCAAGTTGACGGTCAAATACCAAGGCTGTGCAGATGTGGGCGTGTGCTATCCACCGCAAACCCGCACGCTTGCGGTCACATTGCCAGCCTCCGAGAGCACCCCAGCGTCCGGGTTTTCATTGGGGCGCAAAGCAAGCGGCATCTTTGGTTTTGCCAATGACGCACAAGCGGGGATTGATGCGGCTCCTCTGCCGCCCGAACAAGCCTTTCAAAGCGATGTCATTGCACTGGATGGCAACACCTTATTGCTGCGCCTGACCCCAGCCACTGGCTATTACCTCTATCGCGACAAGCTTTCTGTGAATTTGGAGGCGGGAAGTGGTGTCACTGCGCAACTTCCGCCAGCAAACAAACGCCCGAAAGCACAGCCTTATCACGATGAACACTTCGGTGATGTTGCGGTGTATTTCGATCAGGTTGAAATTCCCATCAGCATCACCCGCCAACGCACCGATGCCGTGCAAGGAACGCTTGCTGTCGGCCTGCAGGGCTGCCAAGACAATGGCATCTGCTACCCGCCGATGACGCATCGTCTGCCAATCAGCATCCCTGTCGGCACGCTCGACGCACCCTTGCCAACAGAGCCCACCGCCAGCGCTGACGCATCCCCGGCAATGGATGCAGCCGTTAACGACGCAACGACCCCCTCAGTTACCACGGCCACAAATCCAACTACCGATACACCTACAAATACACCTGCCGAGTTGGCTGGCACCGCCATTGCAAGTGGCGAAACCACATCAGCCCCCTCTCCGCCCACACTGCTCCCCGCTTTGCTGCTCGCGCTTTTGGGCGGGCTGATTCTCAACCTGATGCCCTGCGTGCTGCCAGTGCTGTCACTCAAGGCACTCGGCTTGGCACAAAGTGGGGAAAGCCGAAAACAAGCCCGGCATCATGCATTGGCCTATACCGCTGGGGTATTGCTCTCGATGCTGGCGCTGGGTGCATTAGTGTTACTGCTCCGACGCGCGGGTCTTGCCTTCGGTTGGGGCTTCCAACTGCAACAGCCCTTGGTACTGGCCGTTCTGGCACTGGTGATGTTTGCCCTGGGGCTATCACTTTCCGGACTTTGGCAGGCCAATCTGCGTCTTGGCAGCCACGGTAGCGCGCTGCTGCAAGGTACAAGTCGCCGCGCAGATTTCTTTACTGGTGTGTTGGCCGTGGTGTTGGCCACCCCATGTACAGCGCCCTTCATGGGAGCCGCCTTGGCATATGCATTTACCGGCCCTGCCATCGGTGCACTCTTGGTGTTTCTGATGTTGGGTCTTGGTTTGGCACTGCCATTCCTGCTGATTGGATTCATGCCGGCACTGGCCAGCCGCCTGCCCAAGCCGGGCGCATGGATGGACACCTTCAAGCAGCTTTTAGCTTTCCCGCTTTATCTCACTGCTGCCTGGCTGGTGTGGGTGCTGACGACATTGCGGGGGGCAGATGCCACCGGACTTTGGCTGCTTGCCGCCATTTTGCTGGGTTTTGCAGCATGGGCATGGGCGCGCCGCGCCATCGGCAAGCGCCCTGTATGGTCAACGCTTGCTTTAGCGGCTTTACTGGTCATGCTCTGGCCACTTGCAAAACTGCATGCGCTACCGAAACCCAGTATGACCCCCAACAAAACCACAAGTCATGGCGTGGTGCATGTGCCGTGGTCGGAACGCGCACTTGCCGATTTACGCACGCAGCAGCGTCCCATTTTCGTGAACATGACCGCCGACTGGTGCGTCACCTGCAAGGCCAATGAAAAAACCGTGCTTGCACGTGCAGGCTTCCGCGATGCCATCGAAGCCGCCAATGCAGTTTATATGGTTGGTGATTACACCGATGTGGATCCAGCCATCACCGCCTATCTGCAACAACATAAAGCGGTGGGCGTGCCACTTTATGTCGTCTATCCACGCGATGGCGGCGCCCCACGCATTCTGCCAACTCTGCTGACACCCACACTGGTGGCAGAAGCCCTTACCGAGGCCGCACGCTGATGCCTTCAAATCGCGCCGTCATCCTCGTGGCCGTGCTGGCCGCCATTGCTGGGGCAGTTGCCAGCGTATTTTTCGAGCCCACCATCGCCTATCGCTTGGCGGGTACCCGTGTTGGTCAGCATGTTTTGGATGCGTCCTTGCAAGCACGCGCACCAACACCGCCCCCAGGCATTGCAATCGCAAAAAAAGGGCAACGCGTCACAACACTGCAATTGCCAGACACCACGGGCACACTGGTGGAGCTTCCCGATGCTTGGCTGGGTCGCCCTGTTCTGATCAACCTATGGGCCACTTGGTGCGCCCCATGCCTGAAAGAAATGCCCGACCTGCAGGCTTTCTCCGATCGTCAGGGCAGCGCTGGTGTGCAAGTTGTCGGCATTGCCTTGGATGAAACCGATGCGGTGCGCAATTTTCTGACCGAACACGGTATTCACTATCCTGTTGTCGTGGATGCCGCCGGCCCAGCGGACGCGGGTGTTCGCTTGGGTAACCCTGCCGGGGTGCTTCCATACTCGGTCTTGATTGATGCGCAAGGCCATCTGCAAAAAACCCGCATCGGGCCATTTGCCGATCTGGCTGACATTCAGAACTGGGCACAACCCTAGCCTCACACCCCAGCTCACAGTTCGGCTCACGCCCAAACCACCCGCCACTTGGCAAACGTCTGCTTAAAATTGCGTTATCCCGCAAAAGTTCGTCGAACTGGACAACATCTGACTTTCGCGAGACACTACTCGCTTGATTTCAGGCACCCCCACTGATGGCAACACTGCTCCTTCTGCATGGCCCCAACCTCAACCTGCTCGGCACCCGCGAGCCGGATGTCTATGGGCGCACCACGCTGGAGGACATCAATGCCGACTTACAGGCACAGGCGCAGGCAGCGGGACATGTGCTGCATGCCTTCCAGTCCAATGCCGAACACGACCTGGTGAATCGGGTGCAGGCAGCCCAACACGACGGCACCGCCTTTATTCTGATCAACCCCGCGGCCTTTACCCATACCTCTGTCGCACTGCGCGACGCCTTGGCGGCGGTGGCCATTCCGTTTATCGAAATCCATCTCTCCAACCCGCATACCCGTGAGCCATTCCGCCAGCACAGCTATTTCAGCGACAAAGCTGTTGGTGTGATTTGTGGCTTCGGGGCGGACTCATACCGTTATGCCCTGAATGCTGCCTTGCAGCGGCTTTCAGTCTAATTCCAACAAGGAGCGTCCCCATGGACCTGCGCAAAATCAAGAAATTGATCGACCTGCTTGAAGAGTCGAATCTGGCTGAAATTGAAATCAAGGAAGGTGAAGAATCTGTGCGCCTGGCGCGCGTGCCCAAAGGCGGCATGCCGATGCCTGCACCTGCACAATTCATTCATGCCATGCCTGAGAACAACGGCCCGGCTATGCCTATGAACTCCCCCGTGCAAGCCGCAACCGGCGGCAGCCCGAAGCCTGCCGACCCTGAGCTTCCCGAAGGACATATCCTGCGTGCACCGATGGTCGGCACTTACTATTCCAGCCCTGCCCCCGACAAACCGGCATTTGTGACCGTGGGGCAAACCGTCAAGGCTGGCGACACCTTGGGCATCATTGAAGCGATGAAAATGTTTAACCCGATTGAAGCCGATGTCTCAGGCACCATCCTGGCCATCAAATGTGAAAGCGGCCAGCCAGTGGAATTTGATCAGCCACTTTTCGTCATCGGCTAAGTGACCTCACGACAAGGCCTCGCCTTCGCCTTCACGACCATCGGAACTTCTCATGCTTGAAAAAGTTGTCATTGCCAACCGCGGGGAAATTGCACTGCGCATCTTGCGTGCTTGCCATGCCCTTGGCATTCGCACGGTTGCTGTGCACTCCACAGCCGACCGCAATCTGAAGCATGTGGCCATGGCAGACGAATCCGTCTGCATCGGCCCTGCCCCCTCCGGCGAAAGCTACCTCAACATGCCCGCCCTCATTGCTGCCGCGGAAGTCACCGACGCGCAAGCCATTCACCCGGGCTACGGCTTTCTGTCTGAAAACGCCGACTTTGCCGAACGTGTCGAGCAATCTGGCTTCATTTTCATTGGCCCGAAACCCGACACCATTCGTCTGATGGGCGACAAGGTGGAAGCCATCCGTGCCATGAAAGCCGCAGGCGTACCCTGCGTGCCGGGCAGCGGCGGCCCCTTGGATGACGATGTCGCCACCAATCAGAAAATCGCCGCAGACATTGGCTATCCGGTCATTGTGAAGGCCGCTGGCGGCGGTGGCGGTCGTGGCATGCGTGTGGTTTATACCGAAGCTGCACTCGCCAATGCCATTGCAACCACCAAGAGTGAAGCCAAGGCGGCATTCGGCAATGACATGGTGTACATGGAAAAGTTTCTGGAAAACCCACGCCATGTGGAAATCCAGGTACTCGCCGATGGCCAGGGCAATGCGATTCACTTGGGTGAACGCGATTGCTCGATGCAACGCCGTCACCAGAAAGTGGTGGAAGAAGCCCCCGCACCCGGCATCACTCCTGAATTGCGCGAAGAAATCGGTCGCGTCTGTGTGGAAGCGTGTGTTCGCATTGGTTATCGCGGCGCAGGCACATTCGAGTTCCTGTTTGAGAATGGCCGCTTCTACTTCATTGAAATGAACACCCGCATTCAAGTGGAACACCCGGTCACAGAAATGGTGACTGGAATTGACCTGGTGCGCGAACAATTGCTGATTGCTGCCGGTCACAAACTGTCGATCAAGCAAAAAGATGTGGTGCTGAAGGGGCATGCGATTGAATGCCGTATCAATGCCGAAGACCCGGACACCTTCATGCCCTGCCCAGGGCTGGTGCAGCATTTTCATGTTCCCGGTGGTCCCGGCGTACGCGTGGATTCACACGTGTACGAAGGCTACCGCGTGCCACCCAACTATGACTCGATGATTGGCAAGCTGATTGTGCATGGCAACGACCGTGCGCAGGCGATTGCACGGATGCGTATTGCGCTGTCGGAAATGGTCATTGACGGCATCAAGACCAATATCCCGCTGCAGCAACGCATCTTGGCCGATGGTGGCTTCACCCAAGGTGGGCAGAACATCCACTATCTGGAAAAACGGCTTGCCGAGCGCAAGGAAAAGGCGCTTTCTATTCTGTAAATCCAAGGTTCCCGCGTTACACCACAGAACCTGCGAAAATGGCGCACTCATCCTGCGCCATTTCTTTTTCATGCCTTACCTACAACTTACCCTCTCTTCCAGCGAAACCGACCTGCCACGCTTTGAGCGTGCGCTGGAAGACGTCGGCGCGCTCGCAGTCACATTGCAAGACGCGCATCTTGATGCCGCCGATGAGCAGGCGATTTTTGAACCGGGGGTGGGTGAGCTCCCACTCTGGGATGAAATGCAGCTCACTGCGCTTTTCCCGGATACCAGCGATGCGCAGGTTCTCGCCGCAGCATTGGAAGCATTCGACCCTGAACTGGATTGGTCGCAGCTCCGCTTCGAGCATGTACAAGACCAAGACTGGGAACGGGCGTGGCTGGATACCTTCCAGCCGATGCGCTTCGGTGAACGCTGCTGGATCGTGCCGTGGAATCATGCGCTTCCTGCCGAGGCCGAAACAGATCACGCGGCGATTGTGCGGCTTGACCCAGGGCTGGCCTTTGGCTCCGGCACGCATCCCACCACTGCGCTTTGCCTCCGCTGGTTGGATGCATTGGCTAATGCCGGTGAATTACAGGGGCGCGAGGTGCTCGATTTTGGCTGCGGAAGCGGCATTCTTGCGCTTGCAGCGCTCAAATTGGGTGCCGCGCAAGCCATCGGTGTCGATAACGATCCGCAAGCCATCATCGCCACCACCGACAACGCGCAGCGCAATGGCGTGAAGATTGCTTGCTATTTGCCTGAAAATGAACCCGTGCGCGCCTATCCCGTGGTGGTCGCCAACATTCTGGCTTCGGCACTTGATGCACTGGCCGAAACCTTGGCAGCCCGTACCGCAAGTGGGGGACGTATCGCCATGTCAGGCATTCTGGCGGGGCAGGAAGACGAATTACTGCAACGCTTCTCCCCTTGGTTTGACCATTTGCAGATTGCCCGCGAAGATGACTGGGTTCGCATTGATGGCATCCGCAATTCCCACGTATGAGCACCACCGCCCCCAGTTTCGCCACCCTGCCACCGGCAACACACGCAACACGACGTGGTGAATGGAGCATCGCACTTCTTTTCAGCCTGCTGCTTGTCATGCAACTGGCGTGGCAGTCACGCGAACAACTTGCTGCCACACCGGTGTTACGGCAACCGCTGGAATCCCTCTGTCATTTGTTTGCCTGCAAACTTCCAGCCTGGCATGAGCCTACCGCCCTCACCTTGATTTCACGCGATGTCATCGCTCTCCCCGAACAACCGGGTGTTCTGCGGGTGCAAGCCAGTTTCCGTAATGATGCACGCTGGGCGCAGCGCTGGCCCATTCTTGTCTTGTCCTTGTCCGATGCCAACGGCTACACCATTGGCCGACGCCGTTTCACCCCAGAGCACTATTTGGGCAACACTCCTGAGCAAGCGCTGCTTGCTGCCAACCAAGCCACACAAATCGCGTTCGATATTGTTGACCCCTCACCCGGGGTGGTGGCCTTCGATTTCCGCTTCGAATAACCACGCCCGCCGCACCCAGCGGTATTACCGGTTAAACTGACGCGCTGTATCCGTATGGAGCGCAATGACATTGCCCGATCTGCAACACCCCGCTGAATCCACACATCCACCGCTTCGCGACCATGTGGCGCAATCGGTGCGACGCTATCTGCGCGATCTCAACGGCTGTGATATTGATGACCTGTATTGCACCGCTCTGCGTGAACTGGAAATCCCGCTTTTCATCGAAGTTTTGAACTATTGCGACGGCAACCAAAGCCGCGCTGCTGCCATGTTGGGTCTGCATCGCGCCACACTGCGCAAAAAACTACGCGAATACGCCATTAGCTGAGCTGTGGGCTGAGGCATCGCCGCCCTAATCGGTGTGCACACCGTATAATTTGCCTCCCCCTTCGCATCTTTTTACCCCATGACTGCCCATCTTTCTTCTGGTGCTCCGGTGACGTTGCGCCGCGCATTGCTTTCTGTTTCCGATAAAACCGGACTGCTTGACCTTGCCAAGGCATTGGTGACCCATGGCGTGGAACTGTTGTCCACCGGTGGCACCGCAAAAGCGCTGCGCGAGGCAGGGCTGACCGTGAAAGATGTCAGTGATGTCACCGGCTTTCCGGAGATGATGGATGGCCGCGTCAAGACCCTGCATCCCATCGTGCATGGCGGCTTGCTCGGTCGCGCTGACGTGGATGATGCGGTCATGGCCGAACACGGCATCGGAAAAATTGATCTGCTGGTACTGAATCTGTATCCGTTTGAAGCGGTGACTGCACGCGCTGATTGCACGCTGACGGATGCGGTGGAGAACATCGACATCGGTGGACCGGCAATGTTGCGTAGTGCAGCCAAAAACTTCGCCCGTGTGGCGGTCGCAACCGACCCGACGCAGTACGCGGGCATCGTCGAAGAGTTGAATGCCCATGCGGGTGCGCTGACAGCACAAACCCGTTTCAATTTGTCGGTGGCGGCGTTCAACCGCGTGGCACAGTACGATGCTGCGATCAGTAATTACCTGTCGGCAGTGACCGATACATCCAATGATGTGCCTGCGCGCAGTGCATTCGCGGCACAGGCCAATGGCAACTTTGTGAAGGTGATGGATCTGCGCTATGGCGAAAATCCACATCAGCAGGCCGCGTTCTATCGCGACCTGTACCCCGCGCCCGGTTCACTGGCCACCTTCACCCAGCTGCAAGGCAAAGAACTGAGCTACAACAACATCGCCGACAGCGATGCCGCGTGGGAATGCGTGCGCCAATTCGACGCACCCGCCTGCGTGATCGTCAAACACGCCAACCCCTGTGGCGTGGCGGTGGGCAGCGGTTGTGCAGACAGCTACGAAGCCGCCTATGTCACCGACCCCACCAGCGCTTTCGGCGGCATCATCGCCTTCAACGTCAAGCTCGACGGTGCAACTTGCAAGACCATCCTTGACCGTCAGTTCGTGGAAGTCTTGATCGCCCCCGACTACGACGCCGACGCGCTTGAATACGCAAAGAAAAAAGCCAATGTGCGCGTACTGTGCATCCCGCTTGCGCCTGCATCAAAGGGCTTCATCGACACCAAGCGCGTTGGCTCCGGCATGCTGATGCAAACTGCCGATGACCGTGTGGTCACCGCCGACGAGTTGAAGGTCGTCACCACGCTGGCCCCCGATGCCGCGCAACTGACCGATCTGTTGTTTGCATGGAAGGTGGCGAAGTTCGTCAAATCCAATGCCATCGTGTACGCCAAGGACAATCGCACCATTGGCGTCGGCGCAGGACAGATGAGCCGGGTGTATTCCGCACGCATCGCCGGCATCAAGGCCAGCGATGCGGGACTGATCGTGCCCGGCTCGGTGATGGCGTCCGACGCCTTCTTCCCGTTCCGCGACGGCATCGATGCGGCTGCGGAAGCTGGCATCAAGGCGGTGATCCAGCCGGGTGGTTCGATGCGTGACGCAGAAGTCATCGCGGCAGCCGACGAGCACGGTATCGCGATGGTATTCACTGGCGTACGACATTTCAGGCACTGATATGAAAGTTCTTGTCATTGGTTCTGGTGGTCGCGAACACGCGCTGGCATGGAAACTGGCGCAATCGCCATGTGTCAGTGAAGTACTGGTGGCACCCGGCAATGCTGGCACCGCGAACGAAGCAAAGTGTCGCAATGTCGCTATCAAAGTGACCGATCTCGATGGCCTGTTGACGCTGGCACAGGACGAAGACGTGGCATTGACCGTGGTTGGCCCGGAAGTACCGCTGGTGGCGGGCGTGGTGGATACATTCCGCGCCGCTGGCCTGCGCATCTTTGGCCCTACCGCCGCCGCGGCGCAATTGGAAGGCAGCAAAGCATTCGCCAAGGATTTCCTTGCCCGTCACGGCATTCCTACCGCGTTTTATGCCGTCCACAGCGACGTGGAGGCAGCGCTGGCCTACGTGCGCGAAAAAGGCGCGCCGATTGTCATCAAGGCTGATGGCCTCGCGGCAGGCAAAGGCGTGATCGTGGCGATGACATTGGATGAAGCCGAAGCCGCCGTGCGCGATATGCTGTCCGGTAACGCGTTCGGTAATGCCGGGGCACGGGTCGTGATCGAAGAATTTCTCGACGGTGAAGAAGCCAGCTTCATCTCGATGGTGGACGGCAAGACCGCGCTGCCGATGGCGACCTCGCAAGACCACAAGCGCGTCTTTGACGGCGACACCGGCCCCAATACCGGTGGCATGGGCGCGTACTCGCCTGCCCCTGTGGTAACGCCCGACGTGCATGCGCGGGTGATGCGTGAGGTCGTGAACCCCACCGTGCAAGGCATGATTGCCGACGGCATTCCGTTCACCGGCTTTCTTTATGCTGGGCTGATGATCGACGCCAGCGGCGCGCCGAAAGTGATCGAATTTAATGTCCGCTTCGGCGACCCAGAAACGCAGCCGGTACTGCTGCGCCTGCAGAGCGATTTCGTGACGCTGCTAGAAGCAGCCATCGATGGCAAGCTGGATGAAACCGAAGCGCAGTGGGATCCGCGTCCATCACTGGGCGTGGTCATGGCCTCGAAGCCGTACCCAGAAACCCCCATCAGCGGTGACGTGATTTCCGGGCTGGATGCCGTGCCAGCCAACGCGAAAGTGTTTCATGCAGGCACCACCTTGGATGCCCAGGGAAACACCCTCAGCAGCGGCGGACGCGTACTGTGCGTCACCGCGCTGGGCAACAGCGTTTCCGAAGCACAACGCAACGCCTACGTGGGCGTGCGCGCCATTTCTTGGGCGCATGAATTTCACCGCAGCGACATCGGCTGGCGGGCGATTGCGCGTGAGGCACGCTAATCAGCGTGTAGGTAGTGCATCCAATGCCTGCAAGACCTGCTCAGCCAGCAATGGCTGTGCAGCGGCTGTTGGATGCAGATTATCTGCCTGAAACCAACGGCGTTCGGTTCCCAAGGGCGCCAGAAAATGCGGCACAAGCCCTGTGTGCAAACGCTGGCTGATCAGGGCATAACTCCGCTGGAAATCATCGGCATAGCGTCCAAAATTGGGGGGAAGCTGCAACCCCAGCAGCAGGACTTGCGCACCTGCGGCACGCGAACGGCCGATCATCCAACCAAGGTTTTCTCCCATTTGCCGCAGCGGCAGACCACGTAACCCGTCATTCGCCCCAAGTTCAATAATGACGATATCAGGCTTGGTTTGCGCCAAAACCGCATCGATACGCCGCCGGCCACCCGCCGTGGTTTCACCCGAGACACTGGCGTTATGAAAGCGATAGCGCGTTGATTTGGCATCTGCCAGCGCCACCCATCCTTCTTCCATGCGCAGCCCATGCGCCGCCGAGAGTGAATCACCCATTACCAAAACATTTATTTCACGCGCATGAGCCTGCGTTCCAGCTAGCATCAGCAGCATGGAAAACACAGCCCAGCCCCAGCCTCTCAATACAGCAAGCACAACACCCTCCTCCAGTTCTGAACACGCCAGCCGCAACATGATGCCAACACAGGGTAGCCTGCACGCACGCAACATCAGCAAAACCGTTGCATTACCCGATTCCCAGCTCACCATTCTCGACAGCATCACCTTGACGATTACCGCAGGTGAACGGGTAGCCATTGTCGGTGAATCAGGCTCGGGAAAAACAACCTTGCTGTCGTTATTGGCTGGCTTGGACACCCCCAGTACCGGTGAGATCTGGTTAGATGGTCAACCCATTCACGCCGCCAGTGAAGATACCCGCGCCGCATTGCGTGCACAGTCGGTGGGGTTTGTATTTCAAAACTTTCAGCTCATGCCTGCAATGAGTGCGCTAGATAATGTGGCACTGCCTTTAGAGTTACGTGGTCTGCCTGGCAGCGAAGCTGCACGCGAACTCCTGCAACGGGTCGGGTTAGGTCAACGCCTGCAGCATCTGCCACGGCAGTTGTCCGGTGGTGAGCAGCAGCGCGTGGCCATTGCGCGCGCGTTTGTCAGTCAGCCGCGCATTCTGTTTGCCGATGAGCCCACCGGAAACCTTGATCGCCGCACCGGGCTTGCCATTGAAGACCTATTATTCGATATGGATGCCCAGCGAAAGACCACCGTGGTTGTCGTGACACATGACGAACGTCTTGCCGCACGATGCGATCGCCAACTCAGGCTGGATGCAGGGCAGTTGCAAGCATGAGACTTCAACACGGTTTACGCATGAGTCTTCGCCATGCCTGGCAAGGTTGGAAGCAAGGCGAATTCACCGTTTTACTGGCAGCCCTGTTTATCGCGGTGCTGGCACTTGCCAGTGTTGGCAGCATCGCTCAACGCACAACCGATGCACTCAGTGAACAGAGCCGCCGTCTGGTCGGTGGTGATGCGGCCTTCACAAGTGATGATCGCGCCATCACCACGGCTGTCGAACATGCCGCCCAGTTGCAGCTAGGCATCTATCGCAGCGTTGAGCTGAGCAGCATGGTCAGCTCACAACGCGTTACCCCACGCCTTGGCATGTTGAAAGCGCTGAGTGCCGACCCCGCCCTGCTTGGCCCCTATCGCGTGCAAACACCGCAAGGCATACAAGCACTGTCACGCCCACCCGTTGGCAGCCTTTGGTTAAGCGCCTCGGCAGCGCAGCAACTTGCTGTTGCACTTGCCGATACGGTGACGGTTGGCGGACAGCCGATGCCATTGGCGGGCATTATCATTGAAGAACCCGACCGCCCAATCAGCGGCGTTGAGCTTGGCCCGCGGGTGGTTCTGAACCTGTCGGATGTCGAGCAAGCGGGCTTACTGGCAGAAGGCAGTCGTGCCTCATGGCGGGTTGCGGTCACAGGCACATCCACGGCAGTCGCGCAGTGGGTGCATGCCCGTGAAGCAGAACGCCAACCCGGGCAACGTGTCGAAACGGGTGATGACCTCAGCCCACAATTGCGGCTGGCACTGGAGCGTGCCCAACGCTTTCTGGCGATCTCACTTGTGCTGACCGCCGCACTTGCTGCCGTGGCCATTGGCATGAGTGCAAGGCAACATGCCGAACGCCACCGCCACACTGCCGCCATTTTGCGCGCTGTTGGCGCAAGACAACGCACAATCGCCGGTCTGTATGTCGGTCAGCTGCTTATCCTTGGCAGCATCACACTTGTGCTGGCACTGCTGTGCGCCATTGGGCTGCAAGCCCTCGCTGGGATATGGATTGCGCAGAAACTGGGCAGCCCGCTTCCTACCGCAAGTGCATGGCCACTGCTGAAAGGCGCACTGATTGGCTTATGGATTCTGGCGACATTCGCGCTCCCCCCACTGCTGGCTTTACGCCGCGTAAGTGCATTGGCGGTGTTACGCAGTGATTTACGCACGCCTTCGCCTTCCGCGTGGCTGCTTTTTTCACTGGCCTTGTTCGGACTTTTTGCCCTGTTCTGGCAGGCCGCCGGTGATGCAAAAACCGGCAGTCTGCTGTTAACCGGCTTACTCATCACCACTGCGCTGCTGGGTGTGGCGGGCTGGCTACTCACCACCATGATTGCCCGTTTTGGACGCAATGGTTCAGGCATCAGCCGTTATGCGCTTCTCAATCTTTCCCGTCGTCGCAGGCTGACCGCCGCACAAATCACCGCATTGGGGCTAAGTCTGATGACCTTGCTCTTGCTGTTGCTAGTGCGTACCGATGTCTGGGAGCAATGGCAGGCTTCGCTGCATGAGGACGCCCCCAATCGCTTCGTCATCAACGTGCAACCCGATCAACGCCCTGCATTTGATCGCATCCTGAAAACGCTGGATTACCACTCGGCGGGGCTATCACCGATGATCGTGGCGCGCTACGTTGGCGACACGGCCGAACAACGTGGCCGTTCGCAACCCGAAGGGCGTGGTGGGCGTTTGGCGGATCGCCTGTTCAATCTGTCCACTGCCGAGACGCTGCCCAAAGGTAATACCGTGCATGCTGGCAGGTTCTGGGAAGCGGGCAACGCACATGCCGAGTTCTCCGTTGAAAGCAAATTCGCCGAGCAACTCCGTTGGCAATTGGGCGACACCTTGCAGTTTGACGTAGCGGGTCAGCGTATAGAAGGCACCATCACCAGCCTGCGGACTGTTCGATGGGAAAGTTTCACGCCGAACTTTTTTGTTCTGGCTTCACCCGATCTTGCCCAGCAACTTCCCGCCACCTATATCACGGCAGTGCATGTTCCGCGTGGGGACAGCGCCTTGGCCAGTGCGCTGTCCGGCAGTATTCCCAATGCTAATGTCATCGACCTTGACGCGGTCAGCGATGAAATCCGCCGGATTGGCGATCAGGCAGCGCTGGTGATTCAAGTGGTGTTCTGGTTTGCATTCCTGTCAGGCTGTTTCGTGTTTATTGCCGCCGTGGCTGCCACCCGACGTGAGCGCCTGATTGAACTCGGTGTGCTGCGTACGCTTGGCGCCAGCAGCGCACAACTGCGCAATGCCTTGCTCATCGAATTTGCCACCACCGGCGCCATCGCAGGCAGTATCGCGGCCATCTCTGCTGCCGCTATCGGTACGTTGTTCGCACAACGCGTGCTCGAACTTCCCCCCACATGGAATATCAGCACAGTCTTGATCGGCGCACTGCTTGGCACGGTTGCGGCGATGCTGGCGGGATGGCTCAGCATGCGCGCCCAGCTTCGTTCCAGTGTGCGTGACATTCTTGGGCAAGCCGCTGCATGATGCAGCGCGCACAGCTGTCCCCACTGCCACTCAACAAAGCAGACATTCATGTCCGGCCATAGTCAGTTCAATCTTTTCCGCGAACGTCGCTTCCTGCCTTATTTCATCGTGCAGGCATTGGGTGCTTTCAATGACAATGTGTACCGGCAAGCCATCATCGGTCTGCTGGCATTTATGGCCGTCAGCCCGGCTGAAATGGGGTTGTACGCCAATTTGGCACCCGCTATTTTCATCCTGCCCTACTTCCTGTTTTCCGCGATTGCCGGTCAGATTGCCGAACGCCTTGAAAAGCAGAAGCTCATCGTTATCACGACGTTGATGGAAGTTGCCATCATGTCACTGGCAGCCTTTGGCTTCATCCTGCACAGCATGCCGGTTTTGCTGCTGGCGTTGTTTCTGACTGGCACGCAATCCACCCTGTTTGGCCCAGTGAAATATTCCATCTTGCCCTCCGTTCTCAAGCCAGAGGAGCTCACCGGTGGCAATGGTCTGGTGGAAATGGGCACGTCGATGGCGATCTTGCTGGGCATGATCACCGGCGGTTTGATTTTCCAACTTGCCGGGCAACATGGCCCTTCTGTTGCAGCGGGGTTGATCATTGCACTGGCGATGCTTGGTAATTTCACCGCACGCCAAATTCCAACGGTGGATGCCGGCAACCCGGCACTCAAGATCGACTGGAACCCATTGCGTGTCAGTTGGCAGATTTGGCAACTCACCCGCCAACGTCTTGCCGTGCGCAATGCTGTGCTTGGGGTGAGTTGGTTCTGGTTTGTCGGCACCATTTTGACCGCACAACTGCCCGTGTATGCACAGACGCATCTGGGTGGCACACAAAATCTCTATATCTTCGCCTTGGCACTGTTCTCCATTGGTGTGGGCATTGGCTCAATGTCCTGTGAAAAACTCTCCGGGCGTACGGTTGAAATCGGCCTGGTTCCCTTGGGGGCGGTTGGCATCAGCGCCTTCTTGCTTGATCTGTATTTTGCCCGCCCTGGGCAAGCCTTGGCACAAGGGTTGTCACTGACCCAGTTTATTCATATGCAAGGCACACCGCGCATCATCATCGACTTGTTAGGTGTTGGCCTGTTTACCGGTTTTTTTGTGGTGCCGTTGTTTGCGCTGATTCAAAGCCGTACCCCGAAGCAAGCGCTGGCGCGTGTCATTGCAGGCATGAATATCCAGAACGCGATATTTATCGTATGCGCAGCATTGATCGGCATTGTTGTGCAGCGCTTTCTTGGCTGGAGCATTCCACAGTTGTTTCTTGCACTGGCAATCGCAAACACCGTGGTGACGCTCTATATCTTCACGGTTGTCCCTGAATTTGCCATGCGCTTTCTCAGCTGGATGTTGGTGCGCATGCTGTATCGCATTCGTCTGCACGGCATCGAACAGCATATCCCCGATGAAGGAGCTGCGGTGTTGGTATGCAACCACGTCAGCTATATGGATGCCTTGATTCTGTCAGCCTGCAGCCCACGTCCGGTGCGTTTTGTGATGTATTACAACATCTTCAATATCCCGGTAATGCGCTGGATTTTCAGAACCGCTAAAGCAATTCCAATTGCAGGAGCGCGTGAAAACCCCGAAGTAATGCAGCGTGCATTTGATACCGTGGATGCCGTGCTTGCCGAAGGGGAACTGGTATGTATTTTCCCGGAAGGTGCATTGACCAAAGACGGCCAGATCGCCCCCTTCAAATCAGGGATTGAAAAAATCCTGGCACGCGCCGCCGCACGCGGACAAGATGTTCCCGTCGTGCCAATGGCACTGAAAAACATGTGGTCAAGCATGTGGAGCAAACGCGACTCTCGGCTGCATCGCGCGCGGCTTCCACGCCGCCTGCGGGCACGCATTGAAGTATTGGCGGCACCGCCATTAGCCGCTAACGCAGCAACGGCAACACGTTTACAAGAGGAAGTACAACGGCTTCGTGGCGACGCGGCTTAAACCACGCGGAATGGTTTGTTGATACTACAGACTGTGCTGCGTGTTAGTTTGCTGGTCATAGGTGTCCAGCCAATACCGGATCACATGCCGCGCAATCGACACGGGAGAGGCCAGCACAATGCCTTCACCTTCAACGCTAGCATCCATCCAATCACGCTGCAGAGCCGCCCGCACATCCTCGGCACTGAACCATGCTGCAGCTTCCAACTCCTCATGCGCTTGTGGTTCATCTGGCTCTGCCTCAGCGATGAACCCCAACATCAATGAGCTTGGAAACGGCCATGGCTGCGAGCCAATGTAACGCGCGGTATGCGTGCGTACACGCACACTGGTTTCTTCCATCACTTCGCGTGCAACGGTTTGTTCCAGTGTTTCACCTGGCTCCACAAACCCCGCCACAACCGACCACCTGCGTGCCGGCCAGCCAGCTTGCCGCCCCAGCAGCAAACGCTTGCCGTCTGTAATTGCAGCGATGATCGCCTGATCTGTACGCGGGTAATGCTCGCGCTGACAGGCTTGGCAACGCCCCAACCAACCTGCACGTTCAAACACCAACGCACCTGCACAGGTTGCGCAGAAACGGTGTTGCTGATGCCAATGCTGCAACGCCCGTGCCTGGGCAAACAGCGTTGCCTGCCATGCCGGCCATTGGGTGGCGGCAGTGCGCAGATCAAGTGTCTTCACTTCAGACGCATCAGCAAATGCACTGGCTTCAACGAAAAACCATGCCCGCTCTTCACGCATTCCCAAAAACGTATGCCCTGCAGCCCCACCAGGAACACGCTCACCTTGCAGCAGCAACAATTGCTGTTCGCTATCAACCCATGCTGCACCGTCCGGGTTGAGCACAATCACCCCGGCATCGGGCCATAAACCTGCCAATGCAGCGGCATCATCACGCAACGCGTCTGCGCGATCCAGCGCCCCGTCCACAAATGCAAAGGGTGATATGCGCTGCATCCGCTTGCACTACACCGTAAAGCTGCTGCCGCAGCCGCAGGTTGTTTTTGCATTGGGGTTACGGATGACAAATTGCGCGCCAGACAATGACTCGCTGTAATCCACCTCGGCACCCATCAGGTATTGCAGGCTCAGCGGATCCACCAACAAGGTGGCACCTTCGGTCACGATGGCGATGTCATCTTCATTCTGCCCTTCGTCAAACTCAAAGCCATATTGAAAGCCAGAACACCCACCGCCTTGGATATAAGCGCGCAGTTTCAGCGCTGTATTTCCTTCTTCCGCTGCAAGTTCCCGCACCTTGGCAGCAGCGGCACTCGAAAACCGCAGTGGCACATCAGCCGACCCTGCGGAAGCTTGTTCTAAGACGACAAATTCCATGCGCTTAGGATGGGGGGCAACGCATCGCAATTCAAGCATTGCCGATAATAAAGACAGGCCTTTGCCACTTCCATCCTTACCCGCTTCGACATTTTTCCAATCCTGCCAGCGCAAACATTGGTTTTGCGTCAAAATGAAGGCATGGTATATCGCCAAGAGGCGTACCCAAAGGGCAGACCAGACCCAAATTGGCGCGACACACAATGCCGGAGTGCATGCATGAGCGAACAAAAAAACGAGAGTCCCAAGGAAGACACCCCCTACCGCGTCCTGATTGTGGAAGACGACCGGCCACAGGCGGTTTTTGCCGAAGCTATCCTGCGGGGTGCAGGGATTCAGTCGGAAGTGGTGGCGATTCCCGAGCGCATGATGGAAGCACTGGAACGCTTTGCGCCTGATCTTGTGTTGATGGACCTGCACATGCCAGGCATCAGCGGCACATCACTGACGACACAAATTCGTGAACATCCGCAGTTCGCTTTTACACCTGTTGTCTTTTTGACCGGTGACCAAGACCCCGAACGCGAATTGGAAGCCCTGGAACATGGTGGCGATGACTACATCATCAAACCGGTACGCCCGCGTCATTTAATCGCTGCCGTACAAAACCGCATCCAGCGTGCACGCGCCATCAACAGCAGCAAACCCACTGCCACCTATGCTGAGCGTCATCCAGAAACGGGGCTACATCTACAACCCGTATTGATGAAGGCCATCAGCAAGCAACTCAGTGAAGCCATCGCCGGTGGCGCGCTTCTGCTTGAAATCAGCAACTCGCTTGCCCTGCGCAACCGCTATGGCTACGCCACGTTTGAGGGTTTGATGACCGAAGTGGCGCGTTTTCTTGCAACGCTCTGTCAAGAACACATGGCTGCACGGCTCAGCGACACCATTTTCCTCGTCAAAACCGATGCAGAAAGTGACAGCGCGCTGGAAAGGATTGCGCGCCAACTGCGTGATGGCATTGGTCACCATGAATTTACCGCCGGTGATGAGCAGATCAAACTGCGTTGCTCGGTCGGTTTCAGTACTTTTGCACACCATTTCGCTGACGTTGGTGCATTGATTGCAGCCACCGAAGAAGCCCTGCGTGATGCACAAAACACCTCTGTTGGCATCGCTGGCTTTATCCCGCAAGCACCGGAAGCAAACAATGACATCGCCGATGAAATTCGCGATGCACTGACACATCACAACGATGCCTTGCACTTAGTGTTCCAGCCCGTCGTGGCGGTGGCTGGCGGCGATGAAGAACAATTCCAGGTGCTGCTGCGGATGCGCGCACCCGATGGCAGTACGCGGCGTGCAGGTGAGTTCTTGCAGGTTGCCCAGTCTGCTGGCCTGCTTCCACAGATTGACCGCTGGGTGATGGGGCAATCTCTGGACTTACTGCAGAAGCGGCGCAGTGAAAACCGTCCGCTGCGCCTTTTTGTTTCACAAGCGGCTCGCTCACTGGGGCAGGACAACTATGCCGATTGGCTGAAGCAAGCCGTTTCCGAACGCAATATCGAAGGCACATCGCTCATCATTGATATGCGCCTTGATGAGGCCACCGTGCATGTGGTGTCGTTGATGCAATTCTGCGAACAACTGGTTCCACTGGGCGTGCAGTTCTGTCTCAGCCAGTTCCGCAACACCGAAGATGCCAGACAGCTTCTGCAAGAACTCCCCCTGGGGTATGTCCGCCTAGCGTCCGAGTTCTCACAGCATCCGCTCCCGCGAGAGGTCAATGATGAAATGCGTGAAGTGATTGATCGCGCCCACCGTCTTGGCTTACAAGTGATTGGTCAGGCAGTGGAAGACCCACAATCCGCAGCGGCATTGTGGGTGGCGGGTATTGATTTCATCCAAGGTCACTTGGTACAAAAACCCGAACAATCCATGGACTTCAATTTCCAGAGCGCCACCTTATGAATCAAGCCCCAGTCACTCGCTCCAGCACCACCGCACTGCGTTGGATGGCGCTGGTTGCGGTGTTTGGGGTAATTGTGACGCTGGCACTTACGCAGACAGCCATACAAGGCCCCTGGGCAACGCTTTCGCTGGTCTTTACCTTACTTGCTCTGTTGGTCATTTCTGCGCTGTTTCGCGCCACGCAGCAACAAGAACAACAGCTTGGTGAACTGATCGAAAAGGTTGAAAGCCGCACCACGCAGATTCAGGCGCTGCAAACAGAAATCGGCAGGCACAACAAACTCGAAGCCGCCCTCATGCAGACCAAGCATGAGGCTGAAGCGGCCGTCATGGCCAAGGGTGAGTTTCTTGCCACAATGAGCCATGAAATCCGCACACCACTGAACGGCATCATCCCAATGCTGGACTTGTTGGCCACCTCACGGCTGGCCGTTGACCAACAAGAAATCCTGAAAACGGCGATCACCTCGGCACAACAACTGCTGCGCATCGTCGATGACATCCTGGATTACTCGAAACTTGAAGCCAACCGCCTTGAACTGGAAACCACCAGTTTCAATCTGCGTGAACTTTTGCAAAGCGTGATTACCTTGCTTGGTCGGCAAGCCGAAATCAAAAAACTGCATCTGACGCTCTATATTGACCCCGCCGTACGCCTGCCCGTCCGTGGCGACCCGATCCGCCTGCGGCAAGTGCTCAGCAACCTGATCAGCAATGCAATCAAGTTCACCGATCGTGGCGGCATCACAGTCAATGTGAAACGCATTGCTGAAACTGGCACGCATCACCAGTTGCGCATCGAGGTGCAGGATACCGGCATTGGCATTGACCCTGCGGTCAAGGACAAGCTTTTCCAGCCTTTCAGTCAGGCTGATGCTTCAACCACCCGGCTGTATGGTGGTACGGGGCTGGGGCTGGTGATCTCACAGCGCATTATTTCGCTGATGGACGGGAAAATTGGTGTCGATTCACAACCTGGTCTCGGCTCCACATTCTGGTTTGAAATCGCCTTACTCAAGACTCAGGGGGATATTTCGACGCGCATTGAAGATTTAAGTGGCGGGCGGGTATTGCTGATTTCCACCGATCAACGCTTGCGCTCGCGCTTGTCTTTATTGCTACCAAACTGGGGCATGCAAATCAGTGCTGTTGAAAATACGCATGACGCACTGGAAATGTTACGCCAGGCACATGCACAGAGTGGAAAGCGTGCGTTTTCCATTGTGCTGGCCGATTTGGGAAGTATTCGCAGCACTGCCGTTTCTCTATCACGCAACCTTGCGCGTAGTGAAGAGTACGGCACACTTCGCCTGCTCTATATCCGTGGTGAAGAAACTCTATCGGTTGAGTTGCCACAGGATGTACAACTGCTGCCGCGTTCGATTGCCGACAATGATCTGCGCAATGCACTGGCATTTGCAAAATCACCTGCAGCATCGTCTGTCGAAGCGACCAGTAATGACACAGGCAGCGCATTGCCACGTAAACCGCGCCTACTGCTTGTCGAAGACAACCAAGTCAATCAAATGGTGGCGCAGCGCGTGTTGCTGACACTCGGTGTGGATTGCGACTGCGCCAATAACGGGCAGGAAGCGTTGGAAAAAATGCAGATGACACCTTATGACATGGTGTTCATGGATTGCCAGATGCCCGTTCTGGATGGCTACAGCGCCACACGCCGCTGGCGCGAAATTGAACTTGAACGTGGCGGCAGCAACCGTCGTTTACCGATTGTGGCAATGACCGCCAATGCAATGGCCGGTGACCGGCAGAAATGCCTTGATGCAGGCATGGATGACTACCTCACCAAACCTGTTGCCCGGCATGTGCTTGAACAAAGTATTACCCGTTGGGCTTATACCCAGCACACCGCCACCGACC
>CAYZUG010000004.1:0-106575 GCA_964481865.1 uncultured Thermomonas sp.
CGCGAAGCCGCGGATGTCGCGCTCGGCGTCGGCCGCGCCGCGCTCGCCGGCCACGGTGGTGAAGCGGGCGAACATCTCGGTTTTCTTGCCCACTTCGCTGAACAGCTTGGCGCGGGTGTACTTCGTGATGTCCTTGGTCACCGTGAAGGTGCCGAAGGCGCCGGAGCCTTTCGCGTGCATGCGCCGCTCGGGGATGACTTCGCGCACGAAGTTGGCCAGTTTTTCATTGAGCCACACGTCCTGCGCCAGCAGCGGGCCACGGCTGCCTGCGGTCAGACTGTCGCGGTTGCTGGGCACGGGCGCACCGAAGTCGGTCGTCAGGTGGGTGACGGGGCATTTCTTGCTGCTGTCGGTCATGGCGTTCTCTGGGCAGTGGATAATGACTACACCATAAACACAACTGGTTAAGAAAGGAAATTGATTGAAGAGATGCTTTCCATCAATTCAACCTATCGAATGTTTTACGTCAGCACTTTTAAACGATACAAGGCTTTCATGGGGTGATGCTGAGCAACGTATCAAGCGTGGCGCCTTGCTTGTCGTAGAGCAGCGCATAGAAATGCACCCTTGCGGAAGAACAGCAGCACGCTCGGGACGGCGTCATCATCCTGTCATCTTGTCCTGCTGCAATAGCATTGTCACAAAGGCAATATGGAGCCGAACATGCAAAAGCACATCTTGGTCGTCGAGGACGATACAGCGATTCGCGAGATGGTCGCTTTCGCCCTGAGCAAAGCCGATTTCAGAGTAACGCTGGCGGCGAATGCGGATGCTGCGCTGGTCTCGATTACCGACGCGCCACCGGATTTGATCCTGCTCGACTGGATGCTGCCTGGCTTGTCCGGTCTGGATCTGGCTCGGCGTTTGCGTGGTGAGAAGATGGGAGGCGAGGTGCCGATCATCATGTTGACCGCGCGTGGCGAGGAAATTGATCGCGTCAATGGGCTGGAAGCCGGTGTCGACGATTATGTGGTCAAGCCGTTTTCGACCCGTGAGCTGGTGGCGCGCATCCGAGCGGTGCTACGCCGCAGCCAGACCGATGACAGTGATGGTTCGGTTCACGTTGGAAGGCTGCGCATCGACGGGTTGGCGCATCGCGTGTTTGCAGGTGACGACGAAATCAAGCTTGGTCCGACCGAGTATCGGCTGCTGCATTTCTTCATGACCCACGCCGACCGTGCCTACTCGCGCACGCGCCTGCTGGATCAGGTCTGGGGTGGTAGCGTCTACGTGGAGGAGCGTACTGTGGATGTGCATATCCGGCGCCTGCGCAAGTTGCTCGAACCGCACGGTCTGGCTGAGATGTTGCAGACCGTGCGTGGCACCGGCTACCGTTTTTCGGAAGCGTGAGCCGCGGTTAGCGTGGGGCGCGCGTGCTCAGGTTCCCGCAATGTCGTGGGTCGCGTCGCGCTTGTCACGATCCGGCGGCTCCTCACCGTGAACAAGGAACCAGACGTTTTCGGCGATGTTGGTGGCGTGGTCGCCGACGCGCTCAAGGTTCTTGGCCATGAACAACAGGTGCGTGCAGGGCGTGATGGCGCGGGGATCTTCCATCATCCAGGTCAGAAGTTCACGGAACAGGCCGGTGTAGAGTGTGTCTAGCTCGGCGTCGTTGGCGCGGACCCGCAGCGCGGCTTCGCCGTCGCGGGCGACATAGGCATCAAGGACATCGCGAACCTGCTGCACGGCCAGCTTGCCTAGCGTCCGGATGCCACGCGTGTCAGGCAGCGAATGCGACTGGTTGAGTGCGAGTGAACGCTTGGCGATGTTGGCGGCGTAGTCGCCGATGCGCTCAATGTCGGAGGCTACCCGTAGCGCCGCGAGGATGATGCGCAGATCCCTTGCCAGCGGGCCGCGCCGGATCAGGTGAATCACGTCCTGGTTGACCTGGCGTTCCAGCGCGTCGATGGTTTCGTCGTCGGCTACGATTTTCTGGACGGTCGGTTCGTCGCGGTGTTCGACCACGGCCAGCGCCTCTTCGAGCTGGGTGGCTGCCATCCGCCCCATGCGGATCAATTCATCGAGTAGGGCACGCTGTTCGTCGTCGTAGCTTTTGACGATGTGCTGGTGTTGCTCGTTCATCAGCCGAACCTCCCGGTGATGTAGTCCTCGGTTTGCTGCTTGCTAGGATTGTTGAAGATCTGCGTGGTCGTGCCGTGTTCGACCAGGTCGCCGAGGTACATAAAGGCGGTGTAGTCGGACACGCGTGCGGCCTGCTGCATGTTGTGGGTAACGATCATGATGGTGAATTCCCGTTTGAGTTCTTCCACCAGCTGTTCGATGCGGCTAGTGGAGATTGGGTCGAGCGCCGAGGTTGGTTCGTCGAGCAGCAACACGTCGGGTTTGAGCGCCACCGCGCGGGCGATGCACAATCGTTGCTGCTGACCGCCGGACAACCCCAGGCCGCTTTGATTCAGCTTGTCTTTCACCTCGTCCCAAAGCGCTGCCTGGCGCAAGGCCTGCTCAATCCGCACGTCCATCTCCGCCTTGTTCAAGCGCTGGTGGTGACGGATGCCATAAGCGACGTTTTCGTAGATCGTCATTGGGAATGGCACAGGCTTCTGGAACACCATGCCGACCTTGCTGCGCAACCGATTCATCGAATATGACGACGCGAGGATGTCCTCGCCATCGAGCAGCACTTGTCCATCGGCGTGCAGTTTCGGATACAGCGCGTAGATGCGGTTGAACACCCGCAGTAAAGTTGATTTTCCGCACCCGGACGGGCCGATCAGGGCGGTCACGTGTTTCTCTGGGATATCCAGATTGATGTGCTTGACTGCGTGGAACCTGTCATACCAGAAGTTCAGGTCGCGTGCGGCGATCTTCACGGGTGGTAGCTCCTGCGGAGCGATGTCGCGTGTGGACTGTGCGATGGAAATACGGGTTTCGTTCATGGACGGCATCCGGTCGGGCGGCAGGGTTATCACGAAGCGTGGCGACGCGGCCGGGCGGGGTGAAGAAGACGGGGCTGTGGTGTGTCGCATCGCGACGGCGGAAGCGGTGTGGCTAGTCATGTGAGGGTTGTCCGCGGAGAAGGAAGAACCGAGCCAGCAGGCTGATTGCCAGCACGAATAGGGTGATCAGCAGCGCACCGGCCCAGGCTAGCTGTTCCCAGTTCTCGTAGCCGGAACCAGCGAACTTGTACATCACCAGCGGCACTGCGCTCATCGCGCCGTGGATCTTGAGGCTGAAGAAATCATTGCCGAATGCGGTGAACAGCAGCGGCGCGGTTTCGCCTGCGATCCGCGCCAGCGCCAGCAGCACGCCGGTAACGATACCGGGCAGGGCGCTGCGATACAGTACTTGGACGGTCATCTTCCACTGCGGAATGCCCAGTGATAGCGCGGCTTCGCGCATTTGCACCGGCACCAGCCGCAGCATTTCGTCGGTGGTGCGCACCACCACCGGCAGCACGATGAAGGCCAGCGACAGCGCACCGGCAATGGCCGAGAACCGACCATTGGTCGTCATCACGAATGCGGCATAGACGAACAAACCGAGCACGATGGAGGGTGCCGATAACAGGATGTCGTTGACGAGGCGTACGCTGGTGCCGAGCTTGCTGCGGTCGCCAATCTCGGCGAGCCAGGTGCCGGCGGCGATGCCTAGAGGCGTGCCGATCATCACGCCCATGCCGCACATCAGCAGACTGCCGATGATGGCGTTGCGTAGGCCGCCAGCTTCCATTGGCGGCGGCTGGTCTTGGGTGAGCAGAGCCAGACTCATGTGGGACAGTCCCTTCGCTAGCAGCGTCCACAAGATCCAGCCGAGGAACACGAGGCCGAACAGCGCGGCGGCGCAGGCCAGGGCGATTGCGATGGCATTGACGATGCGGCGGTGCCGGTACAGCGAGGCGGTTGTGGCGTTCATGCGTTGCCCTCCTTGCGCGAGAGTCTGGCCAGCATCAGTCGCGCCAGTGCCAGCACCAGGAAGGTGACCATGAACAGCACAAAGCCAAGCAGCAGCAGGGCGGCGCGATAGGTTTCCGTGGCTTCACCGAAGTCGTTGGCGATCAATGCAGCAATCGTGGTGGACGGTTCCAGAAGCGATGCGGTAAAGCCCACGCTGTTGCCGACCACGAAAGCCACCGCCATCGTTTCGCCTAGCGCGCGCCCAAGACCGAGAAAGACACCGCCGATCACCGCGCCGCGCGTGTAGGGCAAAACGATGTCCCAGCTCACTTCCCATCGCGTCGCGCCAAGTGCGTAGGCCGACTCCTTGAGCCGCGCCGGGACGGTTAGGAACACCTCGTGCATGGTCGAGGCGATGAACGGAATCACCATGATCGACAGCACGATGCCAGACGTCAGCATGCCGGCACCGATCGGTGGGCCGCGAAATAGCGCGCCGATCACGGGTAGCGGGCCGACGTGTGTGTCCAGCCAAGGGATCATCTGTTCGCGCATCACCGGCATCAACACGAAAAGCCCCCACATGCCGTAGATGATTGAAGGAATGCCAGCCAGTAATTCGATGGCCGTGCTGAGCGGGCCACGCAGCCAGCGCGGCGCGATCTCGGTGAGAAAGAAGGCGATGCCGAAGCTCACCGGCACTGCGATCAGCATGGCGATGACAGCGGTTACGATCGTGCCGTAGATCGGTACCAGCGCGCCGTATTTGTTCTCCACCGGATTCCAGTCGGTCGAGATGAAGAAGTTGAGGCCTTCGTGCGCTAGCACGCTGCGTCCGCCCCACAACATTGACAGCGCGGCGCCGGCCAACGTCACCAGCACGAAGAGTGCGGTGGCAGTGAGCAGCCAGCGGAAGCGGCGGTCGTTGCACGCGTCGATGGCGTCGCGACTTGTGTTGATTGTATTTGGAATGGCAATGGAACTCATGTGTTTTCTCGTCATTCCCGCCTTCGCGGGGATGACGCTGTGGCAAAGACGAACAAAAGTGTCTGCGCCACAGCGTCAGTTCAATTGCTCGCTCAGTACTTCATCTCGGTGGTCCAGTACCTTTCGATCTGCTGCACCAGCGCATCCGGCAGCGGCACATAGCCCAGCGAGGTGGCGGCGGCATCACCGTTGGCATAGACCCAGCGGAAGAACTCGACTGCGGCCTTGGTTCCCGGCTTGCCGTCCTTGCGCACGAGCATGAAGTTGGTGGCGGTAATCGGCCAAGCGTTCGCACCTGGGGCATTGGTGACGATCAGGAAGAAGTCCTTGGCCGTCTTCCAGTCCGCGCTGGCGGCGGCTTCGGCGAAGCTGTTGTCGCTCGGGTTCACGTAGTTGCCGGCGGCGTTTTTCAGGCGCGAATAGGCAACCTTGTTCTGCACCGCATAGGCCAGTTCGACATAACCGATACTGCCCTTGATCTGCTTGACGTAGGCGGACACGCCTTCGTTGCCCTTGCCGCCAATACCGACTGGCCACTTCACCGCGGTGCCTTCGCCGACCTGCGCTTTCCATGCAGGACTGACCTTGGACAGGTAGTTGGTGAAGTTGAAGCTGGTACCCGAACCATCGGAACGGTGCACCACGGTGATCTTCAGTGCTGGCAGATTGAGGCCGCGATTGATGGCGACGATGCGTGGATCGTTCCACATCGTGATTTTGCCGAGGAAGATGTCGGCCAGTACATCGGGATCAAGCTTCATCGCACCAGCGGCAATACCGGGAAGATTGAACGCAGGCACCACGCCGCCGATCACCGACGGAAACTGGGCGAGGCTCGAACGCTTCAGTTCGTCCGGCGACAGGGGTTTGTCGGAAGAACCGAAATCAATGGTGCCGGCCTTGATCTGGGCGATGCCGCCGCCTGATCCGATCGACTGGTAGTTCACTTCCTTGCCGGTGGCGGTCTTGTAGTCGGACGACCACTTGGACATGGCCGGATAAACGAACGATGCGCCTGCACCGGTGACGTCGGAGGCGAAGGCACTGGTGACAAAGCCCATCACCAGCACGAGCGTGGCGGCGCGGAACTTGAAGGACTTGGACATGGAACACTCCTGGGTAAGAGAACGTGGCGGGGGTTGCCCGTTTCGATGCGTATTCCAACGTGTCTACGTGACACGGCCGGGACGTTTTCATGACGGTTGTGTGACAGCGGGAAACGGCGTGCCGTCGTGGGTGTTTCGTATGACGCGACATGCAGTTGCCATCTTTTGGACATGAAACTGCAATGTGCTGGGTGTGGAATTTGTTTCCGACATGCGACGTCGGCGCAGACCTGCGAGCAACCGTCATCAAGACCTCTCTCAATTCCCATTCGGAGTCATCCCATGCATCCCACCCATCTGGCCGCCGCCATTGCTCTAGTTGTCGGTAGTCTCAGTTTCAACGTCGCCGCGCAGAGCGCACCGACTGCCCAAGACATCGCCGACCTGAAGGCGCAGATCGCCGCCTTGCAGACTCAGATCCAGAGTCTGGAAGAGCGCAGCGAAGCACAGTCGGAAGTGAACATCGCCCAAGCCAAGACCAACGAACAGTTGGACGACATCGCGCCGCTGAAGAAGCTGGTCAACGACACCAAGATCAGCGGTCGTTTGTATTACGACCTGACCAACATCGACGACAGCAGCAAGGGCGTGAAGAGCGACAAGTCCGGCTTCGCTTTCGACATCAAGCGCTTCTATCTGGGCGTGGATCACAAGTTCAACGACAAGTGGTCGATGAACTTGACCACTGACTTCCAGTATTCCTCGGCGATCTCCTCCACTGAAATTTATCTGAAGAAGGCCTACGTGCAGTACAAGCACAGCGACGCCTTCGTGCTGCGCGCCGGTGCCACCGACCTGCCGTGGGTACCGTTTGCTGAGAGCTACTACGGCATGCGTTATATCGAGAACACGATTGCCGACCGCTTGAAGTTCGGTACCTCGGCCGACTGGGGCGTGCACGCCGGCGGTAAGTTGGGCGGCGGTGTGGTGGACTACGCGGTAGCCGCGTTGAACGGTAACGGCTACAAGAACCCTAGCCGAAGCAAGGGGTTGGATGTGGAAGGCCGCGTGAGCTTCGCTCCGACCGCAAATACCGTGATCGGCGTCGGTGCCTATTCCGGCACACTGGGCAAGGAAAAACAGAGCGTCAACGCGCTGCACACTGCTAACCGCGTGGACTTCCTCGCCGCCTACATGTCTGGTAACACCCGCTTCGGTGTCGAATACTTCCAAGCCAGTAACTGGAACAACGTCACCAGCATGGCCACCGACAAGGCGAGTGGCTGGTCGCTGTGGGGCAGCGTGGGTCTGACCGACAAAGGCGTGACGCTATTCGGCCGCTACGACAATAGTGACCTGAGCAAGCGACTAGATCCGACGCTGGCGGATACCTACTACAACATTGGTGTGGAGTTCCCGATTGCGCCGGGTGTGAAGCTGGCAACCGTGTACAAGCACACCGATCAGCGTAACAGCGCCCGCAGCAAGGACGTCAAGACCGACGAGTTCGGCGTGTGGGGTGAGTTCCGCTTCTGATCGACGTTGTTGCGATCATGCCCAGATTGCTGCGGGCGTAGCACTGCTGTCGGAAGTGGATTCGCAACATTGGATGCCTGTCAGTAGGGGAGTTTTGCGGGATGTTTACGTCAGCGCTTTCAAACGATACAAGGCTTCTAGTGCTTGTTTTGGAGTCAAGTCATCTGGGTCGAGGCTGACGAGAGCGTCAAGCGCGGCGCTACTGGGGGCGAACAAGCCGAACTGCTGTGGGGCGTCCAGTGCAGGAGCGCTAAAGGGTGTGACTGGCGCGTCACGTTGCTGTGTTTCCAGTTCGGCCAGCCGTGCGCGTGCCTGTTGCAGTGCGGCCTTCGGCAGGCCAGCCAGTGCTGCTACCTGCAGGCCGAAGCTGCGATTGGCCGGGCCTGGTCGCACCGCGTGCATGAATACCAATGTTTCCCCGTGTTCCACCGCATCCAAATGCAGATTGGCGATGCCGCTGCCCGGTTCGGCCAACGTGGTGAGTTCGAAATAATGGGTGGCGAACAGGGTGTAGCTGCGGTTGACGGTGGCGAGCTGACGCGCCACTGCATCGGCCAATGCAAGGCCGTCGTAGGTGGAGGTGCCGCGCCCGATTTCATCCATCAGCACCAGTGAGGTGTCGGTGGCGTGATGCAGGATGTAGGCGGTTTCGCTCATTTCCACCATGAAGGTGGACTGCCCGCGTGCAAGATCGTCACCTGCGCCAATGCGCGTGAGGATGCGGTCGATGGGGCCGATCACGGCGCTGCTGGCAGGCACAAAGCTGCCGATGCAGGCCAGTAGCACGATCAGCGCGTTTTGCCGCATGAAGGTAGATTTACCACCCATGTTCGGGCCAGTGATGATGTACATCCGGATGGTTGGGTCGAAGTGTAGATCGTTCGGTTCAAACGGGGCGTCGCGCAGCGCTTCCACCACCGGATGGCGACCGCGCTCGATGCTGAGCCCCGGTGTGTCCTGCAGGGTGGGTCGGTTCCAGTCCAGTGTTTGCGCACGTTCGGCAAAGCCAGCCAGTACATCGAGTTCGGACAGTGCCAGTGCACAGCGGCGCAGCGGTTCCAGTACGGTGTTGAGACTGTCCAGCAGGCCTTCGTAAAGCAGTTTCTCACGCGCCAGTGCACGTTCCCGGGCGGATAGCACTTTGTCCTCAAACGTCTTGAGTTCTTCGGTGATGTAGCGCTCGGCACCGGTCAGCGTTTGCCTGCGAGTGTAGTGCACCGGCGCCTTGTCGCTCTGGCCCTTGCTGATTTCGATGAAGTAACCGTGCACGCGGTTGTAGCCCACTTTCAGCGTGGGAATGCCGGTAGCTTCGCGTTCGCGCGTTTCCAAGTCGATTAAAAATTGGTTGGCGTTGGTGGACAGCTGGCGCAGTTCGTCGAGTTCGGTATCGAACCCTTCGGCAATTACACCGCCGTCGCGTGCCAGTACCGGCGGCTGCTCGATGACGGCGCGCTGCAGCAGTGCGGCGGTATCGGCGTGTTCGCCGAGTTCGGCATGCAGAAGTGAGAGGCGAGGTGAGTCAAGCGATAAAAGCTGCTGGCGTATGACAGGAAGCATCGCAAGCGCATCGCGCAGGGTGGACAGATCACGCGGCCGCGCACTGCGCAGCGCCACGCGTGCGAGGATGCGCTCCATGTCGCCCAAGCTGCGGAAGGTGCTGCGCAGATCGTCTTCGGCGCGGGCGTCGATCAGGGTTTGCACCGCGTGATGGCGCTGGCGCACGCTGACGTAATCGCGCAGCGGGCGGTGCAGCCAGCGTCGCAGCAGTCGCCCACCCATGGGGCTGACGGTGGAATCCAGCACGCCTAACAGGGTGGCCTTTACGTCGCCATCCACGCGGGAATCCAACTCCAGATGCCGACGTGTGGCCGCGTTCATGGCGATGGCGTCGTCGCTGGTTTCAAGGGCAATGCTGCGCAGATGTGGCAGGCGCTGCTTCTGGGTTTCTTCCACATAGCCCAGCAGCGCACTGGCGGCGGCCACGGCGCGTGGTTTGTCGTCCAGTCCGAATGCGGACAGGTCGTGCACACCGAAAAATTGCAGCAGTTGGCGGCGACCGCTGTCGGCATCGAACAGCCACGGCGCACGTCGGCGCAGGCCGCGTGCTTCCAGCACACTGGCGGGCCAATCGTCTTCATCCGGTAACAGTGTTTCCACCGGCTGCAGACGCGCCAGTTCGGCTTCCAGCGCATCCACGGATTCGACTTCATTGGCGCGCAGGCGGCCGCTGGCAAGGTCGGCCCAAGCCAGCCCGTAACCATGCTTGTCACGCGAAATCGCCAGCAGCAGCGTGTCGCGGCGTTCGTCCAGCAGTGCCTCGTCTGTCACAGTGCCGGGAGTGACGATGCGCACCACCTTGCGTTCGACCAGTCCTTTCGATGTGGCGGGGTCACCAATCTGCTCGCAGATGGCGACGGACTCGCCCAGCGCCACCAGCCGCGCCAGGTAGCCTTCATAGGCATGATGCGGCACGCCCGCCATTGGAATGGGCTGTCCGGCAGAATTACCGCGCTGGGTCAGGGTGATGTCGAGCAAGCGCGCTGCCTTGCGGGCATCGTCATAGAACAGCTCGTAGAAATCACCCATGCGGAAGAACAAAAGCACATCCGGATGTTCCGCCTTGGCGGCGAAAAATTGCTTCATCAGAGGTGTATGTTCTTTCGTATTCATTTGCGCTGCATGGTAACGTACAACGTTCATTGATACCCCATACAAGAGCCGTTTCATCATGAAAAACAGCGCACGGATTGCCACCTTTTTATTGGCGGCATCGCTTGTTCAGATCACCCCCGCTCATGCGGCCGATACGGTAGCTGCCATCGACCCACTTTATCTTGCCGAACCAGCATCGCTTGCCCCTGAACGCATTCAGGAAATGCAGCAGCGTTTGTTGGATTGGCCACAGCTCAAACGCTATCAGGCTGAAAATGCAGCGCTGGCGCCTGCTGCAGAAGGTGTGCAGCGTGTGGTGTTTTTTGGTGACTCGATTACCGAAGGCTGGGGGGCGACAGGCAGTGCGCGCTTTTTCCCGGGCAAACCGTATGTGAATCGCGGTATTTCAGGGCAAACAACCGCACAGATGCTGGTGCGTTTTCGTCAGGATGTGTTGGCACTTGCACCCGCTGCGGTCGTCATTCTGGCTGGGACAAATGACATTGCCGGGAATACCGGTTTGGCGACACAAACAATGATTGAAGACAATCTGCATTCAATGATTGAGTTGGCAAAGGCGCATGGAATTCGTGTGGTGTTGGCTTCGCTGTTGCCGGTCAGTGATTACCCATGGCGTCCGGGGACACAGCCAACAGAAAAAGTACGCCAACTCAATGCGGCGTTGCGCGATTACGCAACGCAGAACGCACTGGTGTATCTGGATTACTACAGCGCGATGACCAATGCTGTCGGTGGGATGGATGCTGAGCTTGCGGGAGATGGGGTGCACCCTTCGCAAGTTGGTTATGCGCGTATGGCGCCGTTGGCTGAGCAAGCCATTGCAGCGGCGTTATCAATGCCCCAGTAAGTGGGGCATGCTCTGTCTAGTGTGTTGCGGCAAGGACTATGAGTCGCAAAGAAAAACGGGTCATCCTAGGATGACCCGTTTTATTTTCACAGTGCCGGTGCTTTAGAACGAATAACGCACCCCCAACAAATACTGGCGGCCATATTCCTTGTATTCCAGCGGCAGCCAGAGGGTCGAATCAATACCGCCTGCGGTGACTTCATTGCGGTAAGGTTCGTTCGACAGGTTGTTGACCTGCAACAACACCGACAAGCCAGACAGCATGCTGGTGGCGGGGAAGTCGTAGCTCAACTGCATATCCTGTGTGGTTTCTGACATCGTGGCTTGGTAGATGCGATCGCCGAAAAGCGAAGCATATTCACCACGGTATTTGTCACGATAGCGTTGGCTGAAACGTGCCGAGAAGCCATTGTTTTCGTAATAAATCGTAGCGTTGGCAACGACTTTGGATAGACCTGGCAGCGTATCGGTGTTGGAGCTGCCCGGGCCTTCTGGCTTGATCGAGGACTCGGTGTATGAGGCGTTGAACAGCAGCCCAAATCCATTGAGCGCAGGGTGCAACATTTCGCCACCCAATGCACCACTCAGCTCGGCACCGCGCATATAACCACCGCTGCCATTGGCTGGGGTGTAGAACTTGCCCCAATTGGAAACGGGGATGATGCCCAGATTGTCGTAACCGGTGAAATCCCAATCCAATTCCTGTTGATAGATATAGGTTTCAAGGTTCTTGTAGAAACCTGCAACAGCCACATACGTGGTCGGTGCAAAGTATTTTTCTACCGACAGGTCATAAGCAGTGGCACGGTAAGGTTCCAGCTTCGGGTTGCCGCCGCTGCCGCTCCAGAGCTTGGTGGTTTCACTGACAGAAGCCAGCGTGTAGGCACCCATGCTTTCAATGGGGCCACGCATCAACGTCTTGGCAGCACCGATGCGGAACATCCAGCCATTACCAAAATCTGTGGCAAGGTTCATGCTGGGCAGGATGTCGTTATAGGACGTTCCCACGTTTTGACCACCAGCAATGGTCCAGACACCTGCGCTGTCTTTCTTGACGGTTGGCCCTGTGGAGTTTTGCTCGGTACGGACGTACTGCACACCCACGTTACCGCGCACACGAATCGTGTCGGTCAAATCCAGGTCGATGTTGGCCTTGCTGTAGAACGTCTTGATGTTTTCTTCGACTTCATAGTTTTTCATCAGGTCGTTTTCACTGGGCATGAAACGTTGCACCAAGTGGCTGTTCAGCAGTTCTTGCGAATTGAAGCTGACCATATTGCCCAAGCCAACATAGTCCATGTCTGCCATGCCGTGTGGCAGTTTGTCTAGGCTGGTAGGTGTCCCGCTTTTCAGGTCAAGGTAATGCGCGATGTAGCCGCGATCCTTATTGCGACGTGTGACGTTGAAACCAACGTCATAGCTGCGCAAGAAATCGGATGATTCGACGATGCGATTCAATTCAACACGACCTGACTTCAATGTGTCGGTGGTTGTGGCAAGGTCCATACGACCATCGCGACCCCAGCCCATGGCATCAAGACCCAGCCAGATTTTGCTGGGGTCATTCAGACCGGGAATGGAGAAGGTGTTGAAGCCCGCACCTGTGTTCAAGTTGAACGCAATATCCACGGGCTGTGCAAATGAAGACTGCACTTCCATGGTTGAGCGACGGCTCTTGGCGCGTGAATAGCTCAGGTCGGTGGTGAGTGTATAGATATCACCCCAGTTGAAAATATTGGCCCAGCCTGTGGAGGTCAGGTCATTTTTCTGCCAGTTCAGGCCGTTGAGCATATTCAATGCACCCACGCCTTTAAGTGTGCCACTGGTGACAACAGGAACGCCGTCAATTGTTGTGACACCGGCATTTTGGTAGGTCACGCCGCTGCCATTTGCACTCCACCATGGGTCGTTGTTCCACATGATGCTGGTTTGGTTTTCATCTTGATCGAACTTGGAGTGATAGACATCCAAGATGCTGTGGAAATTACTGTTGGGCTTGAATTCCAGAACACCCATCACACCATCACGCACGATTTCACGTGCACGGATCGTGGCTTCACCCGCTTGACGTGCAACGGCACCCGGGACTTTCCCTGCTTGTGGTGCGCCCCAGACATCCGGGTTCCCCCACCACCATGCTTTTTCTTGTTGTTCTTGGAAGGGCGAACTCATGCGTGCCACACCAATGGCAACACCGATCGTGTTATTGGCAAATTGATCCACGTAAGAAGCACTGACGCGGTAACCCTTGTCGCTGCTGCCATCAATCAGTTTGCCCAGTGAGTTGTATTCGCCTTGACCGCTGAACGTGACGCGACGCTTGTCGAAATCAAGCGGGCGAATGGATTGCATATTGATGGTGCCGGACAAGCCTTGTCCCACCAAGGAAGCGTCCGGTGTTTTGTAAACCGTCACGCCGTTGATCAACTCGGCTGGGTATTGGTCAAGTTCGACACCACGGCTGCCGCCGGTGCTGACCTGTTCGCGACCATTGAGCAGGGTGCCGCCAAACTGTTCGGACATACCGCGAATGTGGATCACCTGCGCGCGGCCATCCACGCGTTGCATGGTCAGACCCGGCAGACGCGAGATGGAGTCGGCGATGCTGATGTCAGGTAGTTTGCCGATGTCTTCAGCTGATACCACTTCCACAATCGAGTTGGACTCGTTCTTTGTTTCTACCGATGTGGCAATACTGCGACGAATACCGATGACTTCAATGGTATCCAGTGTCGTGGCATCTGTTTTTTGCTTGCCGTCTGCGGTGGCGTCTTGTGCTTGTGCCGAGAATGCAAGCATCGCCGAGCAGGCCAATGCCAACGTTGAAATACGAGGCGCAACGCGTGCATACGTTGTCCGTAATGTTTGAGATGGTGCAGTTGATGCAGTTTGCAATGACATGGAATCCCCTCCGATAATTTGACAGCGCTGTCATAATGGAAACGAACGAATAGGGTTGTCAACTTCATCCTGCAAAAGGAGTAAGCTGTGTTTGTAAAAATTGAGTTTTTTCAATGACTTATAAAAATATAAAAGGTGTAAAAAAACAGAAGCAAGCCGCCGGGTTGCGCAATCGGTGCATCTTTGCCGCAAGTTTTGTTTTGCTGCTTGGTGGTTGCAAGACAGCAAGTGAACCGCGCATTGCGCCGCAATCGCATGTTGCTGTCTGGACCACAACAGCCGATCACCAGCTGATCTTTTCCGAAGACCGTGCGCTGCTTACTGATGCATCCGCAGAGATTGAAATCATTGTCGATACCACGCAGCACTATCAGCGCATGGTTGGTTTTGGTGCTTCGATTACCGATGCTTCCGCATGGTTGATTCAGCACACGCTTTCGGCGGCACAGCGTGAGCAATTGTTGCGTGCGTTGTTTGGTCGTGAAGCCGATGGTGCTGGTTTTGATTTCGCACGGTTGACCATTGGGGCATCTGATTTTTCGCGCCACCATTACAGCTTGGATGATGTATCGGTAGGGCAGCGCGACCCTGCATTGCAACACTTCAGCTTGCATGAAAATCAGGATGCGGTGATTCCAGTCGTTCAACAGGCATTGGCAATCAACCCACAGTTGAAAATCATGGCGTCGCCCTGGAGTGCGCCAGCATGGATGAAAACGACATCACATTTGATCACAGGGCATTTGCTTCCCGAACACTATGCGAGCTATGCGCACTATCTGGTGCGCTATGTAGAGGCAATGGAAGCACAAGACATTCCAGTTTTTGCATTGACTGTACAAAACGAACCGGATTACGAGCCGAAAGATTACCCAGGCATGCGCTTCAATGCGGCAGAGCGCGCCAGTTTTATTGGTGAGCATCTTGGGCCATTGCTGATGCAGAAGCGTCCACAGCTGCAGATTTTTGACTGGGATCACAATTGGGACAAACCAGAAGAACCTCTTGCAGTGCTTGCCGATACAAAGGCGTCAACGTTTGTGTCTGCAGTTGCCTGGCATTGCTATGGCGGGCAAGTCGGTGCCCAGTCGGAAGTGCGCAACATGTATCCAGATAAAGATGTGTATATGACTGAGTGTTCATCTGGTGATTGGGAGCCGGTACGCAGTGGCGGCCTACCATTGCAGGCGCGCAGCATTATCGAAGCAACACGGCATTGGGCGCGTGGTGTGCTGTTCTGGAACTTAGCATTGGATGAAAACAATGGCCCACATCATGGTGGTTGTGCGACATGCCGTGGTGTGGTGACGATCAATTCACAAACCGGTGAAGTGACGCAGACGGATGACTATTACGCGCTTGCGCATGTCAGCCGTTTTGTGCGGCAGGGAGCATGGCGTGTTGCATCCACGGATACCGGCAATGACGTAAGCAATGTGGCTTTCGTAAACCCCGACGATGGCAGCCGGGTATTGGTGATCAGTAATGTAGGAAATGAAGCACGGACGATTCGTGTTGATGACGATGGAGTTGTATTCCATCAGCGACTTCCAGGCCGAAGTGTAACGACATTGCGCTGGTCGCCCTAAGATCCAATGAAATGCGCCGGGGATACCCGGCGCAATGATGTGACATGTAAAGGATTCGCACGTTATTGCAGCGGGCAATCCACACGTTGGTCGAAGTCCGTTGCCAGTGCAACATGTGAAATCGCAAGTTTGGTGCCCGCCCCTGTGCGCAGGGCGAAAGGCACATCAATATGCGCCGGGTCGATACCTGCAGTTCGCAGACAGGCGATATGCACCCCCACACGTTGCCACTTGCCACGTGGCATGGCAGCAAGGGCTTGGCCAATTGGAAGCTCAGCAACACAGTCTTTCCCGCAATCGGCAACAAAACTGGCTTGCCCATTTTTGGGGAGAGCGTTAACCCGCATGGTTGCCACCACGAAGACATCACCTGTGCTTTCGCGTGCGAGATCCAACGGCGCATTCGAGCGCAGCTCAATCATCGCATTGCTATGCCAGGTAAATTCGCGTGCGCCTTCCTGCACCTCGGTGTTGATCGTGGTCATGGCAACGCCATCGTCGTAAGAGGAGGCTTGTGGCTGGGTGGAAATATCCAGCGCTGCGCCATCTGCACCAATCAAACGCAGTGTCAGCCCCGTCGATGCCACACCGTGTTCAAACCATGTGTTGGTACGGGCAGAGTCAGGATCAATACCCGGGTCTTCGGAAAGAAGGGGCAAGTTGCCACGACTGGTATAGGTCAAGCCATAACCAAACGGAAACAGTGGGTCGTAATCGCTTTGTCCATAGTTATTGGCAAACTGGTCGGCACGTTTCGGCCATGAATAACTCAGCGTGCCCTTGAAGTCGTATTGGATTTTTCCATTCGGTTGGCGCAGCAGAACATCGGCGATGCCTTCGCCTTCACCACCTGGCAGCCATGCGGCAACAAATGCATCAGCGGCATTGATTTCACGGTTCAACCACAATGGTCGGCCACTGAGGAAAACAGCAACAACAGGAATGCCGTCAGCTTTGAGCTTTTGCATCAATTCAAGGTCGCCTGATTTCCCACCCTTGAACATCAAGTTCGGCAAGTCGCCTTGGAATTCAGCATAAGGGTCTTCACCAAAGACCACCACGGCCACATCCGGCTTTTTCGTGTATGCCCCATTGATGGCAAGTTCGGCATGTCCACCTGCAGCTGTGACTTGCCGTTTCAGCCCATCCCAGATGGAATCTGTATTGGGGAAATCGGCGCGCGTTGTGCCACCGCCTTGCCAGGTCAGTGTCCAGCCGCCAGTTTGTTTGATGAGGTTGTCTGCACCATCACCGGTAACCAAAACATTGGCTTTGGGTGAAAGTGGCAATAAGCCGTTTTGGTTTTTCAGCAGAACAAGCGATTCGCGCACAGAGCGGCGAGCAACGGCACGGTGCTGTGCGGCACCCAGAAGTTCAAATTTGCCACCTAAGGCACGCTCAGAGGGCTTGGGTTTTTCGAACAATCCCATGCGGAACTTCACGCGCAAAATACGGCGAACGGCATCGTCTAAGCGGCTCATCGGAATGGTGCCCGCTTTCACATGCGCCAACGTGCTCTCGTAAAGGCCTTTCCAGCTATCCGGTGCCATCGCCATATCAAGACCAGCATTGAACGTCTGCGGGCAATCGGTATTGGTACACCCTTTGATTTGCCCGTGACCGTTCCAGTCGCCAACGATGAAACCGTCAAAGTTCATCTGACCCTTGAGTACATCCGTCAGCAGAGGCTTGTGGTTGTGCATCTTCAAGCCATGGAAGGTGTTGTGCGAAGCCATCACGGTTTGTGCACCCACTTCCATGGCAGGAACGTAACCTGCGGCATGGATGTCGCGTAATGCCGCCTCACTGATTTCAGTGTTGCCTTGATCCTTGCCATTGGTTGTGCCGCCATCCCCCAAGAAGTGCTTGACCGATACCATGACGTGGTGGTCATCCAAAAACTCGGCACTTCCCGGTTTGCCCTGCAATGTTTCCACCATGACACGCGCAAAGCTGGCAACAACCTCTGGGTTTTCCGAATACCCCTCATAGGTGCGCCCCCAACGATCATCCTGTGGTACGGCAACAGTGGGTGCAAAAATCCATTCCATCCCGGTAGTACGGGTTTCAATGGCAGTGATGCGGCCAATTTCACGCATCAATTCGGGGTTGCGCGTGGCGCCCAAACCAATGTTATGCGGGAATAACGTGGCACCCACGATATTGCTTTGCCCGTGCATGGCATCAATTCCCCAGATAACCGGAATGGCTTTGCCACCATCACGGGTATCCATCGAGGCTTCCCAGAAGGCATCGGCAAGATCAAGCCAAGCTTGCGGTGGGGCGTTGTACTGATTATCGGGATCGGAGCCACCACCGGCTAAGATTGAGCCAAGGCGATACTGGCGGAGTTCATCGGGTGTGATGGAGCCAATGTCAGCTTGAATGGTCTGCGCTACTTTTTCTTCCAATGTCATCGATGCAAGCAGGGCGTCCACTTTGCGTTCAAGTGCGGCATCGTGGGCAAACGGCCAGGTTGGGTTGGGCCACTGGCTTGGATGGATGGATGTGTTGAGTGCGGCAGGATCTGTGCTAACAGCTTGTGCTGTCAGGTTGGCCGTTGCACTCAGCGCCAATCCTGTTACCAGGGCTGTGAGGATGTGTTTGCGCAAACGTGCTGGGGCAAGAGGACGAGGTTTCATTGGCTGTTGATCTCGCTTGAATGGAAAAGTGGCAAATTGCAGCATGACAGCGCTGTCATTCAAAGGCAAACTTTAGCGTAGATCATGGGTACTGTGGGAAGTGTGTTGGGGCGACAAGTCTGCAATCAGCACGGTCGATGCGTAATGCGTAAGCCGCTTAGGGGATAATGTGAAACAGCAGCAACGTAGGACACGCGCAGGATGAAGCCAGAACGGGTACGCATTGAAGATGTAGCGAAACAGGCAGGGGTTTCGATGAAAACCGTTTCGCGTGTGCTCAATCACGAACCGAATGTGTCTGAACGCACGCGCAAGCAAGTCGAAGTGGCGGTGGCAAAGTTGCGCTATCGCCCATTGCCATCCGCTCGTGTCTTAGCCGGAAAGCGCTCGTATCTTCTGGCGATGTTGTTTGATAACCCATCCAGCAACTACTTGGCGGAAGTACAAATGGGTGTGTTGGATGCTTGCCAGGCGCAGCATTACAACCTGATGTTGGCTCCGGTGGGTTATGGTGAAAAAGACGCTGTAGCAAAAGTAGAGGCCTTGGTGCTGCAACTGCAGCTGGATGGTGTTTTGTTGACACCACCAATGACGGATGAGGTGCGTCTGCTTGAGCGCTTGGAAGCACTTGGTGTGCCTTGGTCAAGCCTTTCCGCGAAAGAGCAAAACCGGAAAATCGGTGTTGTAGTGGATGAAGTGGAAGCCGTTTGCGCAATGATGGCGCACCTCACAAGCTTAGGGCATCGTCGCATTGCGCATATTGTGGGGCACCCTGCACACGGTGCCAGCGGCTGGCGATTGCAAGGGTATCGTGAAGGTTTGCAGCGTGCGGACCTGCCGTTTGATGCCAGTTTGGTGGTGCAGGGCGAGTTTTCTTATGCATCTGGCTATGCGGCGACTCAAACCTTACTCGCGCTGGAAACACCACCGACAGCGATTTTTGCAGCAAACGACGACATGGCTGCGGGCGCAATCTGCGCTATTTCAGAAAAAGGATTGACCGTACCCGGTGATATTTCTGTCTGTGGGTTTGACGATACGCCGATTGCCTCACAGGTCTATCCGCCGCTGACCACCGTGCGTCAACCAACACGTGAGATGGGGCGGCTGGCAGCGCTTGAATTGCTTAAAGAAATCCGTGAAGCCGAGAGCGGTGGGATTGTTGATGTTCCGTTTGCACTGCAACTGCGGCGCTCGACCGGCAGGGTTGGCATGTAAAACGCAGAACACCCACGTCGAAGGTGGGTGTTCCTGAGTGTGTGTGCAAACTTGGTTTATGCTTTTTCGGCGGCCAGTTTGTTGAGGTCGATGCCCTGTTTCTTGAGTGAACGACTGGCAAAAAGGGCATAAAAAGCCAGATAGGCAAAGCAAGCAACACCGACCCAGAAGCTCATGTGCACGCCGACTTGATCGGCAAGCGCACCTTGTGTCAGGCTGACCCAGCCACCGCCCATGATCATCATGATTAACAAACTGCTGCCTTGGTTGGTATGACGGCCAAGACCGGCGATTGCCAGTGCGAAGATACAGGGCCACATGGTGCTGCAGAACAGGCCAACACTGATGAATGCCACGATGCTGGTGGTGCCGGTGCTGAACATACCAATTAGCAGTGCGATGATGCCGCACACAGCGAAATACAGCAGTATGCGTGCGGGGTTGCCACCACTCAGCCAAGTGGCCGCAATCATCAGAACGATGACGCCGGCATATCCATAGAATTGCGAAACATCATGTTGTGCGATGGAGTTGACTGCAAGATAGACGCCAAAGGCGAGGAATGGAAGAATCAGCATCAACATTCTCTTGATACTGGTACTGACATCAAATGCGCCTGAAGCACCTGTCCAGCGGCCGATCATCAGGCTGGCCCAGTACAACGAAACATAAGGTGCCAAGTGGCGGGTTTCGATACCGAGACCCTCATGCAGATAAGCCGGGAGATTACTGATCGTTGAGACTTCCACGCCAACATAAAGAAAGATGGCCAGCATGCCCAAGGCAAGTTGCGGATAGGCGAAAGCGGATGCTTTGTGTTCCAGCTTCGAACTGTCTTCGGCTTCACTTTCTGCCACGCTGTCGAGGTCAATGTGGTTGGGAATGGACGAGAAGCGAATGAACAAGGCAACTAGAATGAAAGCGGCGCCCAAGATCAGGTAAGGAATCTTGACGCTCTCAATGCTGGCTTCAGTATTGCCGCTGGATAAGCTGCCAAAAATGGCGAAGCTCACCAGAAGTGGGCCAATCGTGGTGCCGAAGTTGTTGATGCCGCCTGCCATGGTCAGGCGCTGTGCGCCAGTTGCAGGGTCGCCCATCACAATTGCAAGTGGGTTAGCGGCGATTTGTTGCAAAGCAAAACCAAGCCCGACAATAAATAGGCCGGACAGCATCAAGGCAAAAGAGCTGGAGTTTGCGGCTGGATAAAACAGCAATGTGCCAAGTGCAGAAATGAGCAAGCCGATTGAGATGCCGTTGCGATAACCAATTTTGTTCAGCAGGTCTTGGCCAGCAAGTGTCGAGATGCCGAAATAAATCAGCGAGCCTACTGTATAGGCGACATAAAACGCGATTGAAACCCACTGGCTTTGTGCCTGTGTCAGGTTGAACGCACTTTTGAAAACAGGGATCAGAATGTCGTTGCTTGCTGCAACAAAGCCCCAAAAAAAGAACACCGTAATGAGGACGCTAAATTGCGACCAGCGCGTTTGTTGGTGATTCATGATGCCCCGTGTGTTCGAAGGTGTGAGGAAAAACAGCGGTGAAACTGTATTTTGCAGAACAATCCCTTGAGTTCAACATGCTTTTACACGACTATTGACAGCGCTGTCAATTGCGGTGTGTGATAGATAGACTGTAACGAAGTTCAGCCTGTTAGCAACATCGAATTTCACATGCTATCAGGTCTTTTCATGCGGGCATTTTGCATATTGCCCGATATTCTTGAGGATTTCCCCCACGTGACACCGACCATGCCTGCCTCATTACTGACGATTTTTGGTGCAACTGGCGATCTTTCGCGCCGAATGCTCTTGCCGTCACTTTATAGTTTGCAAGCCGAGCATCTGTTGCCTGATGGCATGCGTATCCTTGGTACTGCGCGCAGTGAGTTGGATCGTGAGGCGTTTGCCCAGCTGGTAACTGAAAGTATTTACCAGCAAATCGCTAAAAACGAGTGTGATGCTGCGGCGCTTCAGGGGCTGATTGACCGTTTGGATTTTTGCCCAGCCAGCGTCGACAACCCTGCCAGCATGCAGGGGCTTGCAGAGAGAATTTCCAGTTTGCGCAATGGCGATGTGCTGTATCACATGAGCACGGCACCGAAGTTTTATGGTCCGGCCTGTCAAGCCTTGGCGGCACATGGGGTTACAGGGCAGGGAACCCGGGTGATGTTGGAAAAGCCGATTGGGAAAGACCTAGCGGGCGCCATTGCCATCAACGACGCGGTGGCCGCTGCGTTTGATGAAGAACGGATTTATCGCACCGATCATTACCTTGGCAAAGAAGGGGTGCAAAACCTGATTGCCCTGCGTTTTGGCAACTCGCTTTTTGAGCCGCTGTGGAGTGCACGGCATATCGAACAAGTGCAGATCACGGTGGGTGAAACTGTGGGGGTGGAAGGGCGCGGTGATTATTACGACGAATCGGGTGCGCTGCGCGACATGTTGCAGAACCATTTGTTGCAATTGCTGTGTCTCGTCGCAATGGAGCCACCTGCACGTTTCGATCCGACGGCGGTGCGTAACGAAAAAATCAAAGTGCTACGTTCGCTGCGCCCGATTGATGCAAGCAATGTCGCTACTGAATCGGTGATGGGTCAATACATCGCGGGTGCCAGCGAAGGGCGTGTGGTTCCTGGTTACGTTGACGAATTGGGGCGTGCCAGTCATACGGAGACATTTGTTGCCCTACGTGCGCATGTGGATAACTGGCGTTGGTCAGGTGTGCCGTTCTATTTGCGCACGGGCAAGCGTTTGCCAGCACGCAGTACCGAGATTTTTATCCAGTTCCGCAAAGTGCCGTATTCCATTTTTGGTGGGCCGGCGGCTGCCGATATGCAGCCCAATGGCTTAGTGATCAAGTTGCAGCCTGAAGAACGTATCGAGTTGGATTTGATGAGCAAAACCCCAGGGCTGGATCGCAATGGCTTGCGCTTGTCACAAGTGGCGCTGGACCTCGATTTTCATCAGGAATTTTCTGCTGCACGTAAACGCATTGCGTATGAGCGTTTGTATCTGGATGCGATTGAAGGCAATGGCACGTTGTTTGTGCGTCGTGATGAAACCGAGGCAGCCTGGCAATGGGTGGACGCCATTGCCGATGGCTGGCGTGCAACGGGGATGACACCCAAGACCTATCCAGCAGGCACGTGGGGCCCCAGTGCTACGGTGTCATTGATCGACCGACGCGGTCATACATGGCGTGAGTGAGGAAACCGATGGCTTGGCTTGAATCCATTTATGGCGATAGCACTGCTCTGACGAATGCGGTTGCTCTGCACGTTGAAACAGCCTGCAGACAGGGGATCGCGGAAGCAGGTGAAGCCTATGTATCACTTGCGGGTGGTCGTACCCCTTTGCCGATTTATGCGCATTTGACGCATGCGGGTTTGGGTGGGCGTGTTCTAGCGATGCTGGGTGATGAGCGCTGTGTTGAACACACGCATGCTGCATGCAACTGGCGGAACGTGCAGACCACATTCGCCGCTGCTCCTGATATCGACCTCATTCCATTGACGGTGGAAAGTGGGAATGTGGCTGATTCATTGGCGCATGCCAAGGCAGTGCTTGCGCAACATGCGCGCCCTTTTGATGCTGTGGTGCTTGGGATGGGTGAGGACGGTCACTTCGCCTCACTGTTTCCAGGTGCAGCGAATCTGCACGAAGGTTTGGCGCTGGAAAGTGGCGTTGATGTGATCGCTACCGTGCCTGACCCACTTCCACCAGAAGCGCCATTTCCACGCATCAGCATGACGCTACCGCGTTTGTTGCGGGCAAAAACCATTCATCTTGTTGTGAGTGGTGCGGCAAAGCGTGCGGTATTGCAGGAAGCGCAGAGCAACCCGCAGGCCGCCTATCCCATCACCAGGCTATTGCACGCCACATCGCACCCAATCCATATTCATTGGAGTCCATAAACGCCATGGCAAGCTTACATCCGGTCATTACGCGGGTAACGGATCGCGTTATTGAACGCAGCAAGGCAACACGCACGGATTATCTTGCGCGTATGCAGGCGGCGCGCGAAGCGGAACCTTACCGCTATCAATTGTCCTGTGGCAATCAAGCGCATGGGTTTGCGGCATCTGGTGATGACAAGCCAGCATTGCGTTCAGGACATGGCGGCAATATCGGGATTGTGACTTCCTACAACGATATGCTCAGCGCACATCAGCCGATGGAACACTACCCGGCGCTGATTCGCATGGCTGCGCGTAATGCAGGCGGCAGTGCGCAAGTTGCTGGCGGTGTGCCGGCCATGTGTGATGGCGTCACGCAAGGTCGTGCAGGGATGGAACTGTCACTGTTTTCGCGTGATGTGATTGCGATGGCCACGGCGGTATCGCTCTCACACGACAGTTATGACGCCGTCATGTGCTTGGGGGTGTGCGACAAGATCGTGCCGGGTTTATTGATCGGTGCTTTGAGTTTTGGTCATTTGCCGGTGATTTTTGTACCTGCCGGGCCGATGGGGTCGGGGATTCCGAATCAAGAAAAAGCCAAGGTCAGGCAGCGTTTTGCTTTGGGGCAGGCAACACAGGATGAGTTGATGGATGCAGAGGCGGCGTCTTATCACTCCCCTGGCACCTGCACCTTCTACGGCACGGCCAATTCGAACCAAATGCTGATGGAGGTCATGGGGCTGCACCTTCCGGGAACCGCGTTTGTTCCACCCAATACGCCGTTACGCAGTGCGCTCACGGTGGCAGCAGCCGAGCAAGTATTGCGCAATACCGCGTTAGGCAATGCGTATCGGCCACTGGCGCAGACCGTCGATGAAAAAGCCATGATCAATGCGATGGTTGGGCTGGCGGCAACGGGTGGCTCAACCAACCATGCGATGCATCTTGTTGCGATGGCGCACGCGGCTGGGGTTCACATTGATTGGACAGATCTCGACGAGCTGTCAAAAGCCACACCATTGTTGGCACGGGTGTATCCCAATGGTTCAGCGGATGTGAATCATTTTGAGGCAGCCGGTGGTATTGGTTTTGTGATTCGTGAATTGTTAGATGCTGGTCTGTTGCACGAGGATATTGCCTGTGTGCATGGCGGCAATCTGCGACAGCAGGCACAACAGCCGTATCTGGACGATTTAACCTTGCGTTGGAAAGACCCACCTGCCGCGTCACGCAATAGCGAAATCGTACGGCCGGTGTCTCAGCCGTTTGACAGCGAAGGTGGTTTGCGTTGTTTGCAAGGCAACCTGGGGCGGGCTGTCGTCAAGATTTCTGCAGTGGCACCGATGTATCGACGCATTGAAGCGCCGGTGCGTATTTTTGAATCACAAGATGCTCTGTTGATTGCGTTCAAGGCTGGTCAGCTTGATCCAAAAGAAGGGTTTGATGGGCATTTTATTGCAGTGGTGCGCGGGCAGGGGCCGCGTGCCAATGGCATGCCTGAATTGCACAAACTGACCCCAACACTTGCGGCCTTGCAAGATCGCGGGCAGCGGGTTGCGTTGCTGACAGATGGCCGGATGTCGGGAGCTTCTGGCAAGGTGCTGGCGGCTATTCATGTCACTCCTGAAGCTGCTGTTGGTGGTGCATTGGCCAAATTGCGTGAAGGCGACGTGGTGTGTATCGACGCAGAAGCCAGCAGCATGAATGTTCTGCTGGATCTCGACACATGGGGTGCACGCGAAGCGGTTGCACTGGATTGCTCTGCGCATCAGCAGGGAATGGGGCGTGAGTTGTTTGCTGGCTTACGTGAGCGTGTGGGTGGCGCTGAGCAAGGGGCGTGCTCACTTTTTGGGAATGATGCATGAGCAATAAACCATTTGCTTTGGTTGGCGATATTGGTGGAACCAATGCACGGTTCGCATTGACGGATTTAAGCGCGCCGAAGATTGAGTTGCTGGAATCTCAAGTGCTTGCCAATGCGGAGTTTGCCAGTCTGCAACATGCCATTGAGCATTACTTGGAAGGCGTGTCTATACAGCCCGATCGGGCTGCTTTGGCGGTGGCTTGCCCGGTTGGAAGTGATGAGATTCGTTTGACCAACCGTGCATGGGCCTTTAGCCGCAAGGAGCTGAAAAATACGCTGGGGCTTTCTGAGCTGCGTATGCTGAATGATTTTGGTGCTGTTGCCTGGGCAATCCCTGCGTTATCGTCAGATGATCTGGTCACGCTGCATGGTCAGCTTGAGCCTTCACTGAAAGGCCCTGTAAGCGTGCTTGGACCCGGTACCGGTTTGGGTGTGGCTTTGTTGGTCGGCTCGGAAAGCAATGGTTGGCATGTTGTGGAAACCGAGGGTGGGCATATCGGTTTTTCACCGGTGGGTGATGAGGAAAGTGAAATTTCTGCCTGGCTGACAGCACGGCATGGGCGTACTTCAACCGAACGTCTGTTGTCGGGCAAGGGGTTAGCCGAGATTGATGCCGCATTGCGCGGTGAAGATGCGCTGCACACGCCTGCATTGCGTGATCCTGCAGATATTGTGACGGCTGCGCTGGATGGACATGACCAAGTGGCACGCCGTGCATTAGCGCGATTTTGCGCGGCGTTAGGCAGTGTAGCGGGCGATTGCGCCCTCATTCATGGCGCTCGTAATGTTGTCATTGCCGGCGGCATTATTCCGAGATTTCTGCCGTTTTTACGGAGCAGTGCATTTCGTGAACGCTTTTTGGCAAAAGGTCGGATGGCGGCACTATTAGAGTCGGTACCGATTCATGTCATTACGCATCCGCATCCAGGGTTGTTGGGTGCCGCTTGCGCATTGCGGGCAACGGAGCTTTGAAAATGCTTGATACACAGCAACATACTCAGCAGGTGGATGCGATTTTTGCCCGCGTACCGGTAATCCCGGTCATCACCATTGAACGCCTTGAAGATGCATTGCCCATGTGTCGTGCCTTGGTCGATAACGGCTTGCCGGTGCTGGAAGTGACGTTGCGAACCGCGTGCGCACTTGATGCCATCAAACTGCTTGTGCGTGAGCTCCCGCAAGCATGTGTCGGGGCAGGAACCGTACTCGGGGCGCGTGACCTTGAGGCCGTTGCGCAGGCTGGGGCAGCATTTGCCATTTCGCCTGGCGCAACAGATACGCTCTATAGCGCTGCTAAAGCGTGCGCCATTCCCCTCATTCCCGGTATTGCAACCGTGGGTGAGTTGATGCGCGGTTTAGAGCATGGCTGGCAGCGATTCAAGTTTTTCCCAGCGGAAGCCAGTGGTGGGGTGGCTGCACTCAAGGGGTTTTCTGCTCCTTTGCCAATGGCGCGGTTTTGCCCGACCGGGGGGATTGATGCAGCAAAAGCTACTGCCTATCTGAATTTGCCAAATGTTGCCTGTGTGGGCGGGTCATGGATGCTTCCTGCAGCCGCAATCAAGGCTGCGGATTGGGCGCAGATTGGTGAGCTGGCACATGCTGCAGCGCAGCTTTCACGCCCTTTGCACAATGAGCAATAAAGCGCGATATCGAAAATCAATGCGGTAGCTCACTTAGAAGACTGCCCAGCAAGCGTCGAATGTGTTAGCGTCACCGTCAGGTCGCCAACCCCCACTGGCCGATCATGTCGTGTTGTTACGTGTTCATTTGAAATTTGTCACAGACGCATGCTCAAAAAAGGGGAGTCTCATGCTGCACACGCATTTGCAACGCAATTCGCTGTTTGTTGCTGTTATGTCTGGATTAGTGTCGTTACTGGCTTTGCCAGCACACGCACAAAGCGCAACGTCATCAGGTCAAAAAGAAGCCAAAACGCTGGATGCACTTGTGGTTACAGCGCAAAAGCGTGAGGAAGTGATGCAGAACGTCGCCATTTCGGTGACGGCACTTTCCCAACAAACTTTGCAGGATACGGGTGTTCGCGATATCAAGGATTTGCAGATTCTGGTACCAGGACTAACAGTTACCAGCACACAGAGTGAAGCCATTACCACGGCGCGTATTCGTGGTGTGGGTACAGTGGGCGATAACGTGGGTTTGGAATCATCCGTCGGTGTTGTGATTGATGGTGTGTATCGCCCACGCAATTCGGTCGGGTTTGGCGACTTGGGCGAACTTGAGCGCATTGAAGTGCTGAAAGGCCCACAAGGAACCCTGTTCGGCAAGAACACATCGGCAGGCGTCATCAATGTCGTCACCAAAAAACCAGGGTTTGAATTGACTGCTGACGGTGAAGTGACATTTGGCAATTACGGTGCGCTGGGTTTGGCTGGGTCATTCAATGCTCCCTTGGGTGAGTATGCAGCGCTGCGTGTGTACGGTGCTCATCGCAACCGTGATGGGTGGATGAAGGTCAAAACCGCGGGAGGACCACGGACGGAAGACCGTGATTACGACCAAGACCTTGATACCTTTCGCGCCAAATTGCTGATTTTGCCCTCAGAAAAGGTGGAGTTTATTCTGTCGGCGGATCTCACTAAGCGCGATGAAAACTGCTGTACAGCCGTGCATTTGGTCACGGGCAATACAGGGACACTGATCAATGCGCTGGGGGGCGGCAATGCCATTGATATGCCTGCTGACCCATCCGCCAAAATTGCCTACAGCAATCGGGATACCACGCAGAAGATCAATGACAAGGGCGTGCAGGGTGAGTTGAATATTGATCTCGATATGCTGGGTGGCGCACGTTTTACCTCAGTCACCGCTGGGCGTGATTGGGATGCAATCAATGGGCGTGATTTTGACTTTACCGGTGCAGATCTGATTTACCAGAATCCGAAGAAAGACGAGTCGTTTACCCGCTTCAAGACATTCAGCCAAGAGTTCCATTTGTCAGGCGCAAGCGACAAACTGGATTGGTTGTTTGGTGCGTTCTATAGCAACGAAAAGATTTATCGCAATGAAAGCTACAGCATTGGAAATGCCTATGAGCCATATTTGTCGATTGGCTTGCTGTCAATGATCAACCCGGCACTGGCAGGGTTGCCTAATGCCGCTACCTTCATGTCGGATGTCACCGGGCGTCCATTTGGAACGGTGTATGCGGGGCTGGGTTCATTAGACCGCTATGAGCAAGAAGCCAAGAGTACGGCGCTGTTCACCAATAACACCTGGCATGCAACAGAAGCGCTTGATGTCACTTTGGGCTTGCGTTACACGCGCGAAACGAAGGATTTGCAGTCGCTTCACAGTAATCCGAATGGCAGCCTTGGTTGCGCGTCGTTCTTTGGTCCAACGGGTGTCAGCCCAGCTGCAATTGGTCGTATTGCCACGGCATTAACAGCACGTGGTGTGCCGTTTGCGTCGCTGCCAGCAGCGAATCAGCAGGCACTTATCAGCAATATTGTTGGATATAGCTGCTTACCATGGGCAAATGTGATGCATAACGGCCGAAACACCAACCAAAGCCGAAGTGAGAATGAGTGGTCGGGTACGATGAAGGCCGCCTATCGCTGGAATGAACAAGTGATGGGGTATGTGTCGTATGCGCGGGGGTATAAGGCAGGTGGTTTTAACCTTGATCGCGTGCAATCTTCCAATGGGCTATCAAGTGGCACAACGGGGATTACGCCAGTCAATGACACCTCATTCCCGGGTGAGTTTGTCGATAGCTGGGAGCTGGGCACCAAGACCACATGGGCAGGTGGCAATTTGTTGCTCAATGGGGCGCTGTTCCACCAGTCGTATACGGATTTCCAGCTCAATAGCTTCCTCGGCACCAGCTTTGTCGTGCGTTCAATTCCCAAGGTGGTATCCAAAGGCTTGGATGCAGAGTTGTTATGGCAGGCAAATTCCAACCTGATGCTGCAGGCCGGCATGATGTACGCCGACACCAAGTACACCGATACGATTCCGGGTGCTGACTATGTGTTCCCCGGGGCGCTTTATAAGCTACCAGGCGCACGGATGAGCTTTGCACCGCGCTTCTCTGGGTCACTTTCGGTGACATACGAGTGGAATTTTGCCTCCAATCTTGAAGGACGCTTCAACATCGGTGGCAAGTACATGTCGGATTACAACACCGGCTCAGACCTTGATGCTGAAAAAATGCAAGATGCATACGCCGTGGTCAATGCACGCTTGGGGATCGGGTCGCGTGATCGTCGTTGGCAGGTTGAGTTGTGGGGAACCAATATCTTCAACCAAGACTATGTCCAGGTTGGGTTTGATGGTCCTTTGCAGGCCTTGGGAACGCCTGAACCAGGAAATCCTGGCAATACCTACAATGCCTTCCCCGGCGCACCTGCGATGTATGGAGCAACACTTCGTTTCCGATTCTGAGAATGAATGACGTGGCATACGCAAACCGGCTCGCATGCGAGTCGGTTTGTTTTTGTGGGAAATTAGAGTAAAACGCCCTGTATGCATGCATGTGGATGAAACATGGACACCCCAACAGATATTGAGCTGGATACACTTTCTGCTGAAATCGGCCACTGGTTGTTGTCGAAACACGATATGTTGGTGACAGCAGAGAGTTGCACCGGCGGCTGGATTGCCAAGTGCATGACCGATATCCCGGGCTCATCTGCTTGGTTTGACTGTGGTATGGCGGCGTATAGCTATGAGGCCAAACAAGCCATGCTAGGGGTGCGCCCAGAAACCTTGGAAGCCTTTGGCGCGGTTAGCCGCGAAACCGTTGTGGAAATGGTGTCGGGTGCGTTGGTGCATTCTGGTGCCACTGTTGCGGTCGCGGTGACCGGTATTGCAGGGCCAGGTGGTGGCAGCGATGACAAGCCCGTTGGGACGGTATGGATTGGTTGGAAACGACGCGGTGGCTATGCGCACGCTGAAGTCTTTAATTTTGATGGTGATCGTGATGCCGTTCGCCGCAAAACAGTCATGGCCGCCTTGCGGGGTCTACAAACGCAGTTGGGATGAGCTGCGTGTTGCGCTGCATGGCAATGCTGTAAAGCACAAGGAATATCGCTTGCACCTCACTAACTTTTAAGTAAAATAGTAAGTAATCACTTACTTACTATGAAGGCGCAATGAGCCAGCTCCCTAAGCATCTCCCTGCCGATGAGCGGCGTGCCGCGACAGTCGAGGCGGTTATTCGTTTGGCGGCAGAACAGAACCCCAGTGATATCACTACCACCGCCATTGCCCAGCAAATGGGTCTGACCCAAGGCGCGCTCTTTCGGCACTTTCCGACCAAGGACGCTTTGATTGAGGCGGTGATGACGTGGGTAGCCGAGCGCCTACTTGCGCGCGTTGATCAAGCAGCGCAGCCAGTAAGCTCGCCACTGGCCGCACTTGAGGCGGTGTTTATGGCGCATATCGACTTTGTTGCCGAGCATCCTGGGGTGCCGCGGATGCTTTTTGGTGAGCTGCAACGGCAGGGTGAAACCTTGCCGAAAAAGATGGCGCACATCTTGATTCATCGCTATGGAGAGCGCCTACAACGCCTTTTACAGAAGGGCAAGATGACGGGTGAACTGGCGAGTGATCTTGATAGTGAAGCTGCGTCTGTACTGTTTATCGGCTCAATCCAGGGCTTGGTCATGCAATCATTGATTACCGGTGATGTTGCCCAGATTCGTCGTGACGCCCCAGGTGTTTTTGCCCTCTATCGTCATGCAATTAGGAGTGCATCATGAGTGTCGTCAAGTTGCAGCGACGTACATGGGGGCTGATCGCAGTTTTACTGCCGTTGCTATTGCTCTTTATTTTTGTTGCCTTGCGTTCTGGGCCTTTGGCGCCAATCGCTGTGACGGTCAGCACGGTGGAATCGCAACCGATAACGCCGGCATTGGCGGGTATCGGAACAGTGCAAGCGCGTTTTATTCACAAAATTGGGCCAACGGTGGCGGGTCGCGTCAAGCATGTCACCGTGCATGTCGGTGATAGCGTTGAGGCAGGGCAAGTGATTGGTGAAATGGATGCGATTGATTTAGATGACCGCATCATGGCGCAGCAAGCTGCCGTTAAAAGTGCCGAAGCGGGGCTTCGCCAAGCAATGGCGAAAGAAGCATTCGCACAAACGCAGGCCACTCGTTACGACCAACTGCTGTTAGGGCGCGGTGTCAGTGAGGAAATGGCAGCAACAAAACGGCAAGAGCTCGCGGTTGCAAGTGCGATGCGAGGGGCAGCCCAAGCAGACGTTGCGCGTCTGCGCTCGGAATTGGAAGCCCTGCATGCCCAACGAGGAAATATGACATTAATCGCGACGGTGGCGGGCCTGGTGGTCGCGCGACATGCCGACCCTGGTACAACTGTTGTCGCGGGGCAAGGAGTCATCGACATCATTGATACAGAGAGTCTTTGGGTGGATGCACGTTTTGACCAGATCAGTGCCGAAGGTCTGGCAGCGGGGCTACCTGCCACGGTGGCATTGCGTTCAAGGCGCTCTGAAAACATACCTGCAAGCGTGCTGCGCATTGAGCCACTGGCGGATGCTATTACCGAAGAAACGTTGGCAAAAATCGTTTTTGATACGCCGCCTAAACCACTTCCACCATTAGGGGAGTTGGCCGAGGTCACTGTACAGCTTGCCGAGCTGCCAGCAGCGCCAACAATTCCAAATGCGGCGATTCGCAGCATCAAAGGGCAGCGAGGTGTATGGAAGTTGCAAGAGGGTGGCTTGGTGTTCACGCCGATTGTGCTGGGGCGTTCAAATCTTGATGGTCAAGTACAAGTCAAAGAGGGGTTGCTTGCTGGTGAACAAGTGGTGGTGTACAGCGAGAAAACACTAACAGAAGGCAGCCGAGTTCATGTGGTTGAACATTTGCCTGGGGCGTTGCAGTGATCAGCTTGGCGGGACGCGACATTCTCCACGCATGGGGGAAATTTGTTTTTACCGGGGTTGGCCTAGGCTTGCTGATTGGCGTCACTTTGATCATGGCGGGCGTGTATCGCGGCATGGTCGATGACGGCAAAGTCTTGTTGGATAACAGCGGCGCCGATCTGTGGGTTGTGCAAAAAGATACCTTAGGCCCTTATGCCGAGCCGTCCAGCCTTCCTGATGATCTGTGGCGCAGTATCCGTACCTTGCCGGGGGTCGCCGAGGCTGCCAATGTGACCTATCTGACGATGCAAGTCAGAAAAGGGGATAGCGATGTACGCGCGATGGTGGTGGGGGTTACCGCTGGTGGCGCTGGCACGTCAGGTTGGCCACCACAATTGGTTGCGGGGCGGCACATCACGCGTGGTCACTATGAAGCGGTTGCAGATATCGCCTCTGGGTTTCGCTTGGGCGATGTGGTGCGCATTCGCCGCAACCACTATCAGGTTGTTGGATTGACCCGCCGCATGGTGTCATCCAGTGGTGACCCGATGCTGTTTATTCCACTGAAAGATGCGCAGGCTGCACAATTTCTTAAAGACAATGACGCGATGTTGATGCAGCGTCGTCGTACCGAAGCCAACCCTGCCTTTAACCGCCCCAATGTGCCTGGGTTGTTGGATGCGGTGATTGCATCACAAAGCAGCAATAACGCGGTAAATGCGGTTTTAGTGCGCATCTATCCGGAATACAGAGCAGAGGATGTCGCAGAGCCAATACGGCGTTGGAAGCGGCTAACGGTGTATGACCGATCGCAAATGGAACAGATTTTGGTCGGCAAGTTGATTGCGACATCAGCAAAGCAAATCGCCATGTTTCTGGTGATATTGGCGACTGTCAGCGCTGCCATCGTGGCATTTATTATCTACACACTGACGATGGATAAAATTCGTGAAATCGCCGTACTCAAACTGATCGGCACCCGTAACCGCACGATCGCTGGCATGATTTTGCAACAGGCATTGGTGCTTGGTGGGCTTGGGTTTGTGGTAGGTAAAATCACTGCGACTTTCGCTGCCCCGCTATTTCCAAAATATGTGCTGTTGATGCCTATCGACTCGATCATGGGCTTTTTTGCGACCATGCTGATCTGTGTTCTGTCCAGTATCGTTGCGATACGCATGGCGCTGAAAGTGGACCCTGCTGATGCGATTGGAGGCTGAAATGGCAACGCATGGCATCCGCATCGAAGGACTAAGTAAGCGCTATGGTGAGGGCGATACCGCCGTCTTGGCGTTGAAAAACGTCAATATGCAGGTGGCGCCTGGGGAAGTGGTTGGTCTGATTGGTCCATCTGGCTCAGGGAAAAGTACATTGCTCAAATGTTTGGGCGCTGTTATTACCCCAACCACAGGGCGCATGGTCTTGGGTGATCAAGAGATTTTCGACAATGGCTGGAAGGTGCCTGACCTACGCGCATTGCGCCGTGACAATATTGGATTTGTGTTTCAAGCTCCCTATCTGATCCCGTTTCTTGACGTGATGGATAATGTGGCGCTGCTGCCCATGCTTGCCGGTGTTGCCAATGATGAGGCAAGAAAACGTGCGCTAGAGCTTCTCACCGCATTGGATGTACAGCATCGCGCAAAGGCATTGCCATCTAGGCTTTCGGGTGGCGAACAACAACGTGTGGCAATTGCCCGTGGCTTGGTCAACCGCCCCCCCGTGATTCTTGCCGACGAGCCAACGGCGCCACTTGATTCAGAGCGCGCCATGTCCGTAATTCGCATTCTGAATGACATGGCGCAACGCTTTCAAACCGCTGTCATCGTGGTGACGCACGACGAAAAAATCATTCCGACATTCAAACGGATCTACCACATCCGTGATGGCGTCACCTATGAGGAGGCCGGTGAAGGGCGTGTGTTCTGAGGAGAGGGAAAATCTGTTTGCATCGTGTGGTTGTTAGTGGTATTACTACACATATGAAGCTCACAGATACCCAACACGCCATTCATACTTTCCTGGCCGAGCGCATCGAAGCTGATGGCTATGCGCCCTCGCAAACAGAAGTCGCCCGCGCTTTTGGCTTCAAAGGGGTGCGTGCGGCGCAGTATCACCTTGAAGCACTTGAAGCGGCTGGGGTGATTGAGCGCAGCCCAGGGCGGGCGCGAAGCTTGCGCCTGTTGCAACGTCCAGATGGACGCCCGCAACAGTTGCCATTGGTGATCAATGACGATGCACTGCACTTGCCGGTGCTTGGGCAAGTGGCTGCTGGTGTGCCGATTGGCGCGGATATCGGCAGCGATCAAATCCTGCTGATGGATCGCGCCTTGTTTTCACCAAAGCCCGATTACCTGTTGAAGGTGAAGGGTGATTCCATGCGTGATGAAGGCATTTTCGATGGTGATTTGATCGGCGTGCATCGCACTGCAGAAGCGCGTAATGGGCAGGTGGTCATTGCGCGTATCGATGATGAAATCACCGTTAAATTACTGAAAATGGGGCAGGGGAAAATTCGTCTTCTGCCACGTAACCCTGATTACGCACCAATAGAAGTCAAGCCAGGGCAGGAGTTTGCGATTGAAGGCCTGTATTGCGGCTTGGTAAGGCCGAATGCATAAACAACGTCCACTGAGCGTAGATTCAGGTATTTCTGATGCCCAACAGCAAGCAGAAATGCGATTTTTTCAATCATGTCTTACAGCGTCGCAGCCTGTGAGACGGGGCATGGATAAGCTGGCCTCATTCCGAAGCCATCACCCATTTCATTTCAGTTTCAAGGAGCATCACAATGGATGAGAACAAAAAACGCGCACTTGCTGCCGCATTGGGTCAAATCGAGCGCCAATTCGGCAAAGGTTCTGTTATGCGCATGGGTGACCGCACCGTCGAAGCGGTTGAAACCATCGGTACCGGGTCGTTGATGCTGGATATCGCATTGGGTATTGGTGGCTTACCGAAAGGTCGCGTTGTGGAAATTTACGGGCCAGAGTCCTCCGGTAAAACGACTTTGACGCTGCAAGCGATTGCTGAATGTCAGAAGGCAGGTGGTACCTGTGCTTTCATCGATGCTGAACATGCATTGGATCCGGTTTACGCACAAAAATTGGGTGTGAACCTCGATGATCTCCTTCTGTCGCAGCCAGATACAGGCGAGCAAGCATTGGAAATTGCGGACATGCTGGTGCGTTCCAACGCTGTGGATATGGTGGTGGTGGACTCGGTAGCTGCATTGACACCCAAGGCTGAAATTGAAGGTGAAATGGGTGATCAACTTCCAGGGTTGCAGGCACGTCTGATGAGTCAGGCGCTGCGCAAGTTGACGGGCAATATCAAGCGCAGCAATTGCTTGGTCATCTTCATCAATCAGTTGCGCATGAAAATTGGTGTGATGATGCCTGGGCAAAGCCCTGAAGTGACAACCGGCGGCAATGCGCTGAAGTTTTACGCATCGGTACGCCTTGATATTCGCCGCATCGGTGCAGTCAAGAAAGGTGATGAAATCATCGGCAATCAAACCCGTATCAAAGTGGTGAAAAACAAGCTGGCACCACCGTTCAAGCAGGTTGTCACCGAAATTCTGTATGGCGAAGGTATTTCGCGTGAAGGTGAGCTTATTGATATGGGGGTTGAAGCTAAGCTGGTTGATAAGGCCGGTGCTTGGTATAGCTACGATGGTGAACGTGTGGGCCAAGGCAAAGAAAATGCACGCCAATACTTGAAGGAAAATCCGGCGGCAGCGCAAAAGCTGGAAGCTGCATTGCGTGAAAAATTCGTCCCAGAAGAAGCATCACGGGAAGAAAGTGATGGCGGTGACGAGGCATGATTGATGCTGGTGACAGTGACGCCACAGCGCAGGAGTTGTCGCTGAAGCGTCGCCGTCGTCCAGAGCCAACGCCCTTGCAACGGGCGTTGGGCTTGTTGACGCGTCGTGAGCATTCACAGCAAGAATTGACGCGCAAACTGGTTCAGCGCGGGGTGGAAGGCGCGGAAGCAGAAGCCGTTGTGGAAAGGCTCAAAGACGCAGGCTGGCAAAACGATGAACGATTTGCCGAGTCCCTGATGCGTAATCGGGCGGGAAGTGGTTATGGGCCTGCCTATATTCGCGCAGAATTAAAAACCCATGGCTTGTCATCTGGCCAGGTTGATACGGTCATGAGTACTTTTGAAGGCGATTGGCAGACTTCGGTGCATGGTCTGCTTCAACGGCGTTATCCGCAAGCGTTGGCAGGAAATATGGATGTGCAGCGCAAGGCGGTGGATTTCCTGTTGCGCAGGGGGTTTCCGCTTGAGCTCGTTCGGGATGTGCTACGAAGTAGCGATTGATCATTTTTGATGCGGAAAGGTGTGGCGCGCACCTGTACACTAATGCGGTCTGCCGTCGAGATTCATTCCTTATGGATGCTCGCTTGGTGTTTCCCCTATGTACGATACCCGCATGAAAACAACTTCCGATATTCGCCGCGATTTTCTTGAGTTTTTTGCTTCCAAAGAGCACACCATTGTGCCCTCTGCGCCTTTGGTTCCCGGCAATGACCCCACGCTGATGTTCACCAATTCGGGGATGGTACAGTTCAAGGATGTCTTTCTGGGTGCAGAAAAACGCTCGTATGTGCGTGCTGCTGACGTGCAACGCTGTCTGCGAGCGGGGGGAAAGCATAACGACCTGGATTCGGTTGGTTACACCGCACGGCATCACACGTTCTTTGAAATGCTGGGCAACTGGTCTTTCGGTGATTATTTCAAGAAAGATGCCATTCTTTGGGCGTGGGAGTTGCTGACTGAAGTCTGGAAGCTCCCCAAAGAGCGCTTGTTGGCAACGGTCTATCACAATGACGATCAGGCGTATGACATCTGGTTGAATACGATTGGCCTGCCGCCCGAGCGCATCATTCGTATTGGCGACAATAAAGGTGCGCCGTATGCCTCAGATAATTTCTGGCAAATGGCTGACACAGGGCCGTGCGGGCCATGTTCGGAAATTTTTTATGACCATGGCGCACACATCGCGGGCGGGCCTCCTGGATCGCCAGATGAAGACGGTGACCGTTTCATTGAGATCTGGAACTTGGTCTTCATGCAATTTGATCGGCAGCCTGATGGCAGCCTGATTCCATTGCCAGCGCCCTGTGTCGATACGGGAATGGGCTTGGAGCGTTTGGCGGCGATTCTGCAGCATGTGCATTCCAACTATGAAATTGACCTCTTTCAGACCTTAATTCGCAAGGTGGCTGCACTGACAGGCACCGACGATCTTGAAAACAAGTCGTTGCGCGTTATTGCTGATCACATTCGTGCCAGTGCATTTCTGATTGTGGATGGCGTGTTGCCATCGAACGAGGGGCGCGGTTATGTGCTGCGTCGTATTATTCGGCGTGCATTGCGTCATGGTTGGATGCTGGGTGTACGCCAACCATTTTTCCATCAGTTGGTGGACACCTTGGATGCCTTGATGGGAGAGGCTTACCCCATCTTACGTGAAGGGCGTGCTACAGCAGAACGTGCACTGAAAGCTGAAGAAGAGCGCTTTGCAGAAACGCTGGATGCGGGGATGCGCATTTTCAATGATGTCGCCAGCCGTGTGAGTGATCAGGTCATTCCAGGGGCAGATGCCTTCCGTCTTTACGATACCTACGGTTTCCCGCTGGACTTAACGCAGGATATGGCGCGTGAGCGCGGCATGCGTGTTGATGTGGAGGGCTTTGATGCCGCCATGGAGCATCAGAAGGAAACCGCGCGTGCGCATGGCAAGTTTGCAGGCGGTGTGCAACTTCCTGCGGATTTGGTAGCCACTCTTTCGCCGACACAATTCTTGGGCTATGAAACACTTGCCGCCGATACGTTGCAGGTAGTCGCACTCTTGAAAGACGGCAAGCCTGTGGATGCCATTCAAGCGGGTGAACAAGCAATCGTGCTGCTGGATCGCACACCGTTTTATGGCGAATCAGGGGGGCAAGTCGGCGATATCGGTACCTTTGAAGCTGCAGATGTGCAGTTTGATGTAAGCGATACATTGAAACTGGCTGGGCAATTCCATGGGCATGTGGGGCAGTTGCGTTCTGGCAGCCTGAAAAAAGGCGACACGATTGCGGCTTCAGTGAATGCCGATCGACGTTCTGCCATTGTCCTCAATCACAGTGCAACCCATCTCATGCATGCGGCGCTTCGTCATGTGCTTGGAACGCATGTGCAGCAGAAAGGCTCGCTGGTTGAACCTGGGCGTTTACGTTTTGACTTCTCACATTTCCAGCCGATGAGTGCAGGGGAACTGGCTGAAGTTGAGCGGCGGGTCAATGCTGAAATTCGCGCGAATCATGACGGTGAGGTGCATCATATGGCGATGCAGGAAGCACTGGACTTCGGTGCAATGGCATTGTTTGGTGAAAAGTACGGCGAGCATGTGCGCGTATTGCGCTTTGGTCCCACCTCAACCGAATTGTGTGGCGGTACACATGTGCGCAGAACGGGCGACATCGGTTTGTTCAAGATTGTTTCCGAAGGTGGTGTATCGGCTGGGGTGCGGCGTATTGAGGCGGTAACTGGGCAAGCGGCATTGGACTATGTGCGTGCCGAAGAGCAGCGCCTTGTTGATGCCTCACAGTTACTTGGTGGAAATTCTGCCGATGTGGTGGACAAGCTGCGCACGCTGTTAGAACGGCAGAAGAAATTAGAGCGTGAAATAGAAGCGTTGAAGGCCAAGGCGGCATCGGGTGCAACGGCGGATTTGGCAGGTCAGGCACAGGATATTGCTGGTATTCGGGTTGTAGCGGCACGCTTGGAAGGCGTTGATGCCAAGGCATTGCGTGACGCAATGGATCGCTTGAAGCAGCAGTTGGGTGATGCTGTGATTGTCTTGGCGGGTGTGCAAGACGGCAAAGCAGCACTTGTGTCGGGCGTGAGTGGTATCGCGCTTGGCAGGGTTAAAGCCGGTGATGTGCTCAGCGAAGTGGCCAAGCAAGCCAATGGCAAGGGCGGTGGTCGCCCAGATATGGCACAGGGTGGGGGTGACGACGGTGCTGGTTTGGTTGCAGCATTGGCGGCAGTTCCTGCTTGGGTGGCAGAGCGCATCGGTGCATAAAAAGGCATCATTGCTTTGATGCTTGTGATAGGTAAAAAAATCCAAGTATGATTGAACGCAGAAACTCAGGTAATGCGCCCGCACGTGGGCGCATTTGACAGCGGTAGCAACAGGAGAGTTGCGATGTTGATATTGACCAGGCGGGTAGGCGAAACCTTGATGATTGGTGATGCCATCACCGTAACTGTACTTGGTGTGAAAGGTAATCAGGTACGCATCGGGATTACTGCACCCAAAGATGTTGCAGTACATCGTGAAGAGATTTATCAACGCATTCAAAGCGGCGATGAGCAAAAAAAAGATGAGGAAAACGCATCTTAGGAATTGCCGAATAGAAGAATAGTCTGTATCCTTGCCGGCTCACGATTCGCCTTCGGAGACTTGCCCGAGAGGCCGAAGGGGCTCCCCTGCTAAGGGAGTATGGGGTCAAAAACTCCATCGAGGGTTCGAATCCCTCAGTCTCCGCCAATCTTAGGCGAAACGTGAACGCACAACGATGGAAAAATCCATTGACGTGCATGGAATTGTGCTTCATAATTCCGCTTCTGCGCCCGTAGCTCAGCTGGATAGAGCACCAGGCTACGAACTTGGGGGTCGGAGGTTCGAATCCTTCCGGGCGCGCCATTAAAACAGCAAAAAAGCCAATGAGTCTCTCATTGGCTTTTTTGTTTTGGGCTAATCTAGATGTCCTCGTAAACGCATTGGTTTGCCTGGTTTTTTTGCAGACCTCCTGCGCACCGATACTACCGAGACTGCGAATTCAAGCAGCATGGACAGGATGAACATGACGCAAGCAATACCGTGGATGACCAGTTTTTTTGCTGCCCTCTTGCTGCTAGGTGGCGTGCTTTGGTTTGTCATGCGCAAGAGTGCCAAGCTTGCGCTTGCAAATATGCAAGTAGAGCTCGGGGCGCAGCTGACGGTGGCTTTGCAGAAGCTTGAGGCGCAGCAAACCGTTCATGCGATGCTTGAGCAGCGCATGCTTGAAGAACAGGCAAATGCAACGCAGTTACGGGAAGCCCATCAGCGATTGGATCAGCTTTTCAAGACTGAGCAAGACGCGCGAATTGCCGCCGAGGCAAAAGCAGTTCAGTTGCTTGCCAAGTTGGAAGGGCTGGAAAAACAGGTTGAGGTTAAGGAAAAGCAGTTTGCGGAAAAGCTGGCATTCGTGGAGGAAGCCAAACAAAACCTGGTCAACCAGTTCAAGAGTCTTGCCAATGACATCCTTGAAGAAAAGAGCAAGCGCTTTACCGAGCAAAACCAGAACAATCTGGGGCATTTGCTCAATCCATTGAAAAGCCAGATCAGTGAGTTCAAGGCCAAAGTTGAAACCGCGTATGACCAAGAGGGCAAGGAGCGAATTGCCTTGCAAGAACAGGTCAAGCAGTTGATCGGGTTGAACCAAGTCTTGAGTGAAGACGCTAAAAATCTGACGACTGCATTGAAAGGCAATAACAAAATGCAGGGCAATTGGGGAGAGTTGGTACTTGAGACGATTCTGCAGTCCAGCGGGTTGCGACGGGGCGCGGAATATCAAGTGCAGGCATCGCATACTGATGAGAATGGCCGCCGCTTACAGCCGGACGTGATTATTCATATGCCGGAAGGGCGCAGCTTGGTGGTTGACTCCAAGATGTCACTCAATGCGTATGCCGACTACATAAATGCGGCCGAAGATGATGATGTGCAGTCTTCATTAAAACGGCATATTCAGTCGATTCGCAGTCATATTAAAGGGCTGTCATCGAAGCAGTATCAGCAGCTGCATCAGTTGAAAACGCTCGACTTTGTCCTGATGTTCGTTCCTGTCGAATCGGCATTTCTACTGGCAGTTGGGCAGGACAGTCATTTGTACCAAGATGCGTGGAAAGAGGGCGTTCTGCTGGTTAGCCCATCAACCTTGATGTTTGTGTTGCGTACGGTGGAGCATCTTTGGCGACAAGAGCAGCAGAACAAGAATGCGCAGGAAATTGCCAAGCGTGGGGCCGAGCTTTATGACCGGCTCTGTGATTTCGTTAAAGAACTGAACACGGTGGGTGATCGCTTGCGGCAGGCACAAGACAGTTTCAATGATGCCCACAAAAAGCTGACGCAAAACAAGGGGAATGTGATTCGACAGGCAGAAATGCTGCGTGAGCTGGGCGTCAAACCGAAAAAGTCATTGCCATATACGGCTGTTGCGGAAGATCAGGGGGATGACGGCCAAGAACTTCCTGCGATTCTTCCGCAGAATTAGGTAGAACAGCCCTGAGGCGTATACAATTCCCCATTTCCCCTTGGGCCGAATCATGACCCGTGCTTCGTCGTTTACGCGTGAACAACTGCTGGCAAGTGCCCGCGGTGAACTCTTTGTTGGCAGTGATGCTCGTTTGCCGGCAGACCCCATGCTGATGTTTGACCGCATCGTTGAGATTAACGATAACGGTGGTTCACATGGCAAGGGCTTTGTCCGTGCTGAGCTGGATATCCATCCTGATCTTTGGTTTTTTCAATGCCACTTCCTTGGTGATCCGGTGATGCCAGGCTGCTTAGGGTTGGATGCAATGTGGCAAATCGTCGGTTTTTATCTGACATGGCTTGGTGCCCCCGGGCGCGGGCGTGCCTTGGGCTGTGGTGAAGTGAAGTTCTCTGGGCAAGTGCTGCCAACTGCCAAAACGGTGACTTACGAGGTGGACGTCACGCGTGTCATTAATCGCAAGTTGGTGATGGCACAGGCAGATGCACGTGTGCTGGTGGATGGCCGTGAAATCTATACGGCAAAAGATTTGCGTGTGGGCTTGTTTGCTTCGACAAAGGATTTTTAAGCATGCGACGTATTGCGATTACCGGCATGGGAATTACCTCCTGCCTTGGCAATGACTTGGATACCGTTTCCAAAGCGCTGCGTGAAGGGCGTTCGGGGATTCGTGCCTTACCAGATTCCATTGAGCGTGGCTTGCGTAGCCAAGTTGGTGGTGCGGTTGAGCTTGATTTGGAGGCTGCGATTGATCGAAAGCTCAAGCGTTTCATGAGTGATGCGGCGGCGTATAGCTATATTGCGATGCGCGATGCGATTGCCGATGCTGGGCTGACGGATGAGCAGGTTAGCCATCCGCGTACAGGGCTGATTGCAGGTTCGGGTGGTGGTTCCAGCCGTTGGCAGGTGGAAACTGCCGATATTTTGCGTGATCGTGGCGTGCGCAAGGTTGGTCCTTACATGGTGCCGCGCACCATGTGCTCCACGGTGTCGGCCAACTTAGCCACAGCGTTCAAGATCAAGGGACTGAGCTATTCAATCAGTGCCGCTTGTGCCACTTCCGCACACTGCATTGGCGCAGCAGCAGACCTGATTCGGCACGGCGCACAGGACATCGTGTTTGCGGGTGGTGGTGAAGACCTTGATTGGACGATGACCTGCATGTTCGATGCCATGGGGGCGTTGTCGTCCGGTAGCAATGATCATCCGCAAAAAGCCTCGCGTCCTTATGACGTGAACCGTGATGGTTTTGTCATCGGTAGTGGTGGTGGCATGTTGGTCTTGGAAGATTGGGATCACGCGGTGGCGCGTGGTGCGAAGATTCATGCAGAACTGATTGGTTATGGCGTGACGTCCGATGGCGCAGACATGGTGGCGCCGAGCGGTGAAGGCGCCGTACGCTGCATGCAGATGGCGCTGGAAGGTGTGGATCGTCCCGTGGATTACCTCAACACACATGGCACTTCAACGCCACTTGGCGATCTTGTGGAGTTGAAAGCTGTGCGTGAAGTATTTGGCGAGAAAATTCCGCCGGTTTCTTCCACCAAGGCACTGTCTGGGCATTCATTGGGTGCGGCCAGTGTGCATGAAGCGATCTACAGCCTGCTGATGATGCGTGACGGCTTTATTGCCGGCTCTGCCAACATTGAAACACTTGATCCAGGTGCAGAGGGCTATCCCATCGTGCGTGAAAGTGTGGATGCGCAGTTGAACGTGGTGATGTCCAACAGTTTTGGCTTTGGTGGCACCAATGCTGCCTTGGTATTTGCCCGCGCCTGATCCATTCCAGCGCGTTTGTGTTAACTCAAGGCCGGAGCAATGCTTCGGCCTTGTTGTTTGTCAGGCTGCTGGCAAGTGCGAGTGCAGCATCAAAGCCATCAACGAAATACAAGTCAGAGGCATTGGGTTGCATCGCCATCTTGCTCAAAATGTGTTTGGGCTGTGCTTGCAAGCCAGAAATAATGAGTGTGATGTTTTGCCGCTTGCAGCGTTCGATCAAGCTTTTCAGTGCGTGTACGCCACTGGCATCAATCATCGGAACCAAGCGCATGCGCAAGATGAATATATTGGGTTTCTGGTAGAAATGATCCAGTAGGTCATCTAGCCGATTAGCAGCGCCAAAAAAGAGTGGACCACTGATCTGGAACACTTCCGTTTTTTCGGGAAGCCGCTGACGTTGGTGGGCATCGTCTGGGTCTTCTTTCTCGTCGCGCTCAATCAGGCGAACCCCAGAGGTGATTTCAACCGCATCGGCCATACGGAACATAAACACGAACGCGGCAACCACTACGCCAACCTCAATGGCGATGGTGAGGTCAAACACCACGGTCAGACCAAAGGTGAGCAATAACACGAGGCGGTCGCCTGTTTGGGCACTCAATGTATGCCGAAATGCATCGACTTCACTGATGTTCCATGCCACGACAAGCAAAATTGCCGCCAATGCCGCCAACGGGATGTAGCCCATCAATGGCGCCAGCAACAGCATAAAGCCAAGCAAAAATACGGCATGCAAGATGCCGGCAATGGGTGTGCGGCCCCCCGCACGAATATTGGTGGCAGTACGGGCGATTGCGCCGGTAGCAGGAAGCCCACCAAACAATGCCGAGCCGATATTGGCTGTGCCTTGTGCGACAAGTTCAGCATTGGAACGATGCCGACGCCCAGTCATGCCATCAGCCACAACGGCAGACAGCAAGGATTCCACGCCTGCAAGAAATGCAATGGTGAAGGCGCCAGGCAGTAGTTCGCGTGTTCGATCCAGTGGGATATGCGGGAAGCTCAGCGAGGGAAGGGCGCTGGGTAGGGTGCCGAAACGTGACTGGATGGTTTCGACAGGCATGGAGAAGGTGACGACGAGAAGCGTACACAGCAGCAGAGCAATCAGAAAGCCAGGCCATGTGGGGCGCCAGCGTCGCAATGCAATCAGCGTGAAAAGCCCAATCAAGGTCAGTGCGATGGCCGGAAGTTGCGCAGTGCTGGCGTGTTCCCAGTAGGCCTGCCAACGCGGGAAGAATTCAGCGGGAACATTCGCCATGCGCAGACCGAATGCGTCTTTGATCTGGCTGGAAAAGATACTGACCGCAATACCTGCCGTGAATCCGGTGATGACCGGTTGCGGCATGTATTTCATCAAGGTGCCGAGGCGTAAAAAACCGGCAATAACAAGAATCACGCCGGCCATAAACGTGCTGAGAATCAGCCCACCATAGCCTTCATTTTGAATAATGGCGAAAACCACAGGGATAAATGCCGCCGTGGGGCCGCCAATTTGCACACGTGAGCCACCTAATGCCGAAATCAGGAAGCCGGCAATAATGGCGGTATGTAAGCCTTTTTCAGGCGATGTGCCACTGGCGATGGCAAGCGCCATCGCCAAGGGAAGGGCAACAACGGCAACCGTCAACCCAGCAATGGCATCATGTTTCAGTGTGCCAAGTGTATAGCCCTCACTTAAGCTAGAGAGCAGCTTCGGTTTGAATTCCTGAAGGACATGTGGGGGCGTGTTATTCACATTGAATTCGGTTATTCAGAGGTCTTCAAAGCGCATCAGATGCGTAGTCTGCCAATCGTGAGCGTTCACCACGGCGCAGTGTGATGTGCGCACTGTGTTGCCAGTATTTGAAGCGATCCACGGCATAGGTCAGGCCAGACGTTGTTTCCGTCAGATAGGGGGTGTCGATTTGCTCGACATTTCCCAAGCAGACGATTTTAGTCCCTGGGCCAGCACGGGTGATTAATGTTTTCATCTGCTTGGGGGTGAGGTTTTGTGCCTCATCCAGAATCAGATAGCGTGACAGAAACGTGCGTCCACGCATGAAGTTCATCGAGCGAATCTTGATGCGCGAAGCAAGCAGGTCATTGGTGGCCGCACGCCCCCAACTGCCGCCTTCCTGATTACTGGTGAGTACTTCAAGATTATCGGTCAATGCGCCCATCCACGGCGTCATTTTTTCTTCTTCTGTACCGGGTAAGAAGCCGATGTCTTCACCTACGCTGACGGTAGCACGCGTCATCACGATTTCACGATAACGCGGGTGGTCGAGTGTCTGCGCTAGGCCTGCTGCTAGAGCAAGCAACGTTTTGCCTGTACCCGCAGTCCCAAGCAGGGTGACGAAATCAATCTCGGGATCCATCAAGGCATTGAGCGCGAAGTTCTGTTCGCGATTGCGCGCCATGATGCCCCATACCGAACGCTGACTATGACGATAATCATTGATGATTTGCAGAGTAACGCGCTCGTCATCGCATTTGATGACCTTGAGTTCCGACTGCTCATCGCCAGGCAGGAAGGCGAATTGATTGGGGTACCAGTCTTCATCCTTGTCGCGGGCAATTTCGTAATAGGTATGCCCCTTGTCACTCCATGATTTCAGCTCTTGCCCATGCTGTTGCCAGAAGTCTTCGGGCAACTGTGTTGTGCCGGTATAGAGCAGGCTGAAATCGTCAAGCGCGCGATCGTTTTCATAGTCTTCGCTGGGAATGCCGGCAATGGAAGCCTTGATGCGAAGGTTGATGTCTTTGGAGACAAACACGACAGAAGCCTCAGGCTCCTGTTCTTTCAACGATAAAATGGCACCAAGGATATTGTTATCAGGAATGACGGTGCCAAAACGCTTGCCAGCATTGAAGTCGGCGGTCTGAAAGCGCAGCAGACCGATGCTTTCCTCACCACGAAGTTGCAACCCTTGGGGGCGTACAAGGCGGATGCCATTGTGAATGTCTGCATTGGCATGCGCTTCGATCAATTCATTGAGAAAGCGACTGACTTGCCGTGCATTCCGGCTGGCTTCACTGGTGCCTTTTTTTCCGTTATCCAGTTCTTCCATAACCTGCATTGGCAGGTAAACATCGTGTTCTTCAAATTTGAACAACGCAGTGGGATCGTGCATCAACACATTGGTGTCAAGGACATAGATGCGCTTGCTGCGGGTCATGTGCTGCTCCTTGCTGCGTGTTCATTGAGTGTGTCCAGAACGGCTTGCGCATGACCATTGACTTTAACAGGGCGCCATATGTGTCGCACCTCACCGTGTGGGTCGATGAGGAATGTGCTGCGTTCAATGCCGATGTATTCACGGCCGTAGAGTTTCTTCGGTTTGATGACGTCAAACGCATTGCAAAGTGTGCTTTCGCTGTCACTCACCAAGTCGAACTTGAAGCCCTGCTTGTTGCAAAAGTTTTGGTGTGATTTCAGTGAGTCGCGCGAGACCCCTAAAATCACGGCGCCAGCGCGCTTGAAGTCGGGTAATCGTGCGTTGAAATCCAACCCTTCTGTAGTGCAGCCAGGGGTTGCATCTTTTGGGTAGAAATACAGCACAAGCCAGCTTCCAGCATAGGTGTGGAGTGAGCGGGTATCGCCACTGGAAAGTGCCAGCGGCAGATCAGGAACGGTATCGCCAACAGAGATCATGCACAGGCTCCAGTGTTCAATACTTCATGGGATCCATGATGGCATCTAGATTCAGATGGTCACAAAATTCAAGAAAATCATCGCGCAGTACGGCGATATGCATATCGGCCGGAACACCGATGGTCAGTTGTGCGGAGAACATGTCAGCGCCCGTTTGCATGGCGCGGTAGCGCGAGCAGTGCAGGCTTTCGATGGTGATGCCTTGGTGGTCGAAGAAGTCAGCCAGTTGGAACAAGATGCCAGGTTTGTCTGCGGCAATCACTTCCACAATGTAGGGCAGTAGATTCGACTGCATTGGTTTTGAACCAGTGCGATACCACACCAGCTTCAAGCCTTCTTCACGCTCCAGTTTGGTGAGCATGGTTTCCAGCTTGGCAACAGCATCCCATGAGCCTGTTACCAGCGCGGTTACCGAGACATCGCGCCCAACGGTAGCAAGTCGGGTATCAACAAGATTGCAGCCCGAGTCAGCAATACGCCGTGTAACAGCAAGTAACGGCGACTGTGGATGCGTGGTGTACGCATTGATCAAGAGATGGTTTTCGTTGGGGGCTGGCTTGGGTGTGGGGTTGCTCAAAGCGAAATCCTGGGCGGTAAATGACCGGCATGACATAAGACGTGATTGCAGCATACTTGTCGGTGCTTTCGAGCTGCAAGTAACATCAAGCAAATTGCGGAACCGATACCTGTGTATTCAGCAAAAGGCATGGTTTCTATCGGTATTTCGCCAGATAATCGTTATCATATGCGCTTCATCGGGCGCAATTCGCCTTCATTTGTCATCATGGCCGTATGGTCAGATCAGGAGATCCAGATGCTTCGTTCCTTTCGTGTATCCAAGGCTGCCGTGCCGCTTGTTGCGATTGCGCTGGTGACTACGCTGTCCGGCTGTCATTGGTTTAAGAAAAAGAACGAGCTTTACACACAAAGTGTGGAAAAACGTCCGCTGGAAGTGCCACCGGATTTGGATCGTCCCTCTGTTGATAAGGCGATGGCATTGCCTAGCGTCAGCACAGCGCCTGCAGTGGCACCGGTTGCAGCGGCCACCGGGTTTGCAGTGGCGGCTGATCGTGATGCCGTCTTTGCGCAGGTTGGTGATGTGCTGGCTGTAACCTCGGGTGTGGTTGTCGCCAATAAAGCTGAAATCCTCGGTACCTATGATGTGGATTATCTGAACGAAAAGTTCTTGGTGCGTGTCACCAAAGCCGGTGAGGGGGCTTTTGTTTCGGCAGTTGACCCGCGAGGTTTGCCACCAGAAGGTGATGCAGCTGGCAAGTTGATTGCCGTTTTGAAGGCAGCATTGGCGCAATAAAGCGCCATAAACGACATCGGATGCATTTCTGCATCCGATTGTTTCAGCCAAATTGTTGCAATATGCCAGCCCCAAAGGCTGGCATTGCTGTATCAGCGTTCCAAAAGTGGCAGCTTATTTGGCTTGCCATCCCATTCGTCGGCATCAGGTGGTGGGTCTTTACGCACATTCAAGACGGGCCATTGCCGTGAAAGTTCGGCATTCAATTTGACGAAAGACTCTTGACCTGCTGGGACATCTTCTTCCGGGAAGATTGCACCCACCGGACATTCAGGCTCACACAGGGTGCAGTCGATACATTCATCAGGGTCGATGACAAGGAAATTGGGGCCTTCATGGAAGCAGTCCACCGGGCAGACTTCAACGCAGTCGGTGTGTTTGCACTTGATGCAGTTTTCAGTAACGACAAAAGGCATGATGCGATGACCATGGTGCAGTGGGGGAGAAGCTATAGTTTAACGCTTTAACGTGAATACAGGCAGGCTAATCTGCGGTTTTTTGCGGGATGAGATGGCGTAAAGCGATTAACGTCGCCCATGTTGAAAGCACAAACGGTGCAGTAAGTGATGGCAAATTCGCAAATTGGAATGCACGGGTAAGCAAAATGCTGAGAATGATTCCTGCTAATAGCCCGATGCGTTTCTTTTGCGTGTGTGCATAGAGGGCTTCTGCGGTAAGAACTGCATTGAAGCCGTAGAGACCAAGCCCGATCAGTGGTTCAGGGAAGCCCACTGCCGTCGCCAAGAGAAAGCCTGTGGCAGACGCTAGAAGCGCCAAGCTGAGCGTGCGTAGACTTGCAACCGCCAAGGCCAAGGTACATAGCGCTGCAGCCAATGGGTTGTCGAGGAAAATAACTTGCCCAATTCCACGTAAAACAGCATGCAGCACGGTGCCAGTTTCTGTGCTGTTGGGAGCGACGGCTGCAGGAAGCCCAAGCACAGGGCTTAGCGCCATCAGCAACCACGTCACGACGATAAAGGGTGCCGTATAGGGGGAGTAGGGGCTGCGCCTGCGCCAGAAGTGAAAGATGGCAGTCGCTAAAAGACTGGCAATGATGACCAGCCCCCAGCTTTTCGCGGTTGGTGCCAGAACCACCATCACAGCAAGCCCAGCCAGCGCGCCATTGAAGCCATATAGCCCGTCTTTCAGGGCGGTGTCATCGTGATACACGCGGCCAAAAAGTGTTGCGGTCAGCAGCCCTAACAGACTGGCAAGTGCAAGTGTTGGTGACTGAACCGTCAACGCGAGTAAGCAGCACAGCCCCGTCCATGCGCTATTCTGAAAAAAAATCTGCCCGATACCACGTAGCAAACTGCGTAAAAACAGCATGCTGGTATGAAAAAATGCACGGTGCGAATGCGTAGTCATGCGATCGCCACGTTTCTGGCCTCAACACGAAGGGGCGGATGAAATTCACCTGGGCATCACGCACAACAATTGCGTGAAAGTGCGTGGAAAGGCGGTGAAGCTTGCTAGTATAAAAGGCAGTGATTGCTGCAGGCAATCACACGACTTGAGTGTTCTTCAACGCATGACCAATCCAAATCAACCGTCTTTACCCCCGCCTTCCGCTTTGCATGTGATTACTCGCGATGCGCACAACATCTCGCGCAAGCAGATGAGTGGTAATGCGCTGCGCGTGCTTTATCGACTGCGTGAATCCGGGTTTGCCGCTTATCTTGTTGGCGGCGCTGTACGCGATTTGCTGATTGGTGAATCGCCTAAGGATTTTGACGTAGCAACCGATGCCACCCCGGAACAGGTACGTGCTCTGTTTCGTAATTGCCGTTTGATCGGGCGGCGGTTTCGTTTGGCGCACATCATGTATGGGCGGGAAATTATTGAAGTTGCCACATTTCGTGCCAATGATGCTGACGAAAGTGATGACCGATTGACTGACGGTGCAGGGCGTCTGCTGCGTGACAATGTGTACGGCAGTATTGAAGAAGATGCTGTGCGCCGGGATTTCACTGCCAATGCACTGTATTACGCTATTGAAGATTTCTCGGTGCGTGATTATGTGGGTGGTTTTGCGGATGTGCAGGCACGCTTGTTGCGCCTGATTGGTGATCCTGAAGCCCGTTATCGGGAAGACCCTGTGCGCATGTTGCGTGCTGTGCGTTTGGCAGCCAAGCTTGATTTCACGATTGAAGAAGCCACTGCCGCGCCAATTGCGAAGCTGGCAGGCTTGTTGGCGGATGCGGCATCTGCACGTTTGTTTGAAGAAACCTTGAAGCTTTTTCTGTCAGGGCATGCGGTTGCCAGCTTCGAACATCTTGAGCGCTTTGCGTTGCTGCCCGTTCTTTTTCCTGAAACAGCGCAGGCATTGGCATCTAACTCATCGGGTGTGTTGCGCAAGATGCTGGTGCAGGGCTTGCGAAATACCGATGCGCGTGTCGCGGCGAATGAGTCGGTTTCCCCAGCGTTTCTTTATGCGGTCTTACTGTGGCCTGCCTATTGCCGTGCATTGGCACAATTGCAAGCGCAAGGGGTGCATGCGGCTGAGGCACAGCGCCGGGCTGCTGATCGGGTGACGTTGCATCAGGTAACGCGTACCGCATTGCCACGCCGCTTTTCGTTGCCGATGCAAGAAATCTGGCTGATGCAATCACGCTTCTCTTTGCGCCAACGCAAGCGCGTGTTTCGCTTGCTGGAACACCCACGCTTCCGTGCCGCATTTGATTTTCTTGAGCTGCGCCTAACGGCATCGCCTTCGCATGCAGAGGATGTGGCTTTTTGGCGTGAAGCGCAGTTGCAACCTGCACAGGCGATTGCCAGCAGCGAGCAATCGCACCAAGACAGCGATGAAGGGCATGAACCTTCAGCAAGCAAACGACGCAAGCGGCGTCCACGCAAACAGACACAGCCAACAGCACCCGAATGAGCGCCCCTGTACTTGCCTGTATCGGTTTGGGTGCGAACTTGGGGAACCCGCAGCGCACCTTGCATGCCGCATTGGATGCATTACAGCGGTTGCCTGAAAGCCGCCTTGTTGCGGCATCACGGTTGTATCGTACAGCGGCGTGGGGTGGGGTTGCGCAGCCGGAATACCTCAATGCCGCAGCGGTTGTAGAAACCACATTGTCGGCACACGCTTTGTTGCAGGCCTTGTTGGACATCGAACAACGCGCTGGGCGTGTGCGTGATGTTAATCAGCGCTGGGGGCCGCGTATCTTAGATCTGGATGTGTTGCTTTATGGCGAGCAGTGCATTGATGCACCTGGGCTATGCGTACCGCATCCGCATTTGCATGAGCGCGCATTCGCATTGCTACCCTTGGCGGAAATTGCCGGGGCGCTTCCATTCCCTGGGCATGGCAGCGTTGCCGAGGCTTTGCAGCGCATTGATATACAGGGTGTCGCGTTGTTGGATGAGGCGTGAATACGCCGAGTTTCCAGCTGTGATGGCAATCTGCGCGATAATGCCTGCCCCCACTGTTGGAAATCGCCATGTCTGTGCATGCTGAAGACAAGCCAGTTAGTCTCCCTACCTTGTTGCAACGACGTGCAGAAGGTCGAAAGCTGACCATGTTGACTTGCTATGACGCCAGTTTTGCCCGGGTCATGGACGATGCTGGTATTGATTTGATTCTGATTGGTGATTCGTTGGGCATGGTGGTGCAAGGTCATACGTCCACGTTGCCAGTGACACCCGATGCCATTGCCTATCACACCGCAGCGGTGGCACGCGGTGCAAAACATGCGTTGAAGATTGCTGATTTTCCTTTCGGCAGCGATGCCACAGCCGAGCAGGCGCATGCAGTGGCGGTGCAGTTTATTCAGGCCGGTGCCAGCATGGTCAAGCTGGAAGGTGCAGGCTACAAGTTGGACATCATCCGCTTCTTGGTTGAGCGTGAAATTCCGGTTTGCGCGCATTTGGGTCTGACACCGCAATCGGTATTGCGCTTTGGTGGCTTCAAAGTACAAGGGCGCGAGCAAAGTGCCGCTGATCGCTTGCGTGCTGAGGCATTGGCGGTCGCCGATGCCGGTGCAAGTCTTTTGGTATTGGAAGGTGTGCCTGCCGCACTTGCTGCCGACATTACTGCCGCTAGCCCAATTCCCACGATTGGTATTGGCGCAGGCGTGGCATGTGATGGGCAAGTCTTGGTATTACATGATCTTCTTGGTGTCAGTACAGGGCATCGCAAGCCGAAATTCGTCAAGGATTTCTTGCAGGAAGGGGGCTCGGTTGCAGGTGCAATCCGTGCGTATGTGGACGCAGTGCATGCGGGGAGTTTCCCGGATGCCGAACATGCTTATTCTTGAGAAGAATGCAGACTCATGATTGAAATCATCACTTCACTGGATGCCTTGCGTGAGCGCATCAGAGCTTGGCGGCGGGACGGTCTGCGTGTGGGGTTTGTGCCCACCATGGGCAATTTGCATGCGGGGCATTATTCGCTGGTTGAGTTGGCAAGACAGCATGCCGATCGAGTAGTTTCCAGCGTTTTCGTCAATCCAACGCAGTTTGGCCCGAATGAAGATTTCACCCGTTATCCGCGCACACCGGATGCCGATACCAGTGGTCTTCAGCATGCGGGCTGTGATGTTCTTTGGTTGCCAGAAGTGCAGGCGATGTATCCATTTGGCGTAGAGTTGGCTGCCAATGTGCACGTGCCGGGAATCAGTGCCGTTTTGGAGGGTGCTTGTCGCCCTGGGCATTTTGATGGCGTATGTACGGTGGTGACACGTTTGTTTAATCAGGTACTTCCTGATGTGGCGGCATTCGGTAAAAAGGATTACCAACAGTTGGCAGTCATTCGGCAGTTGGTGACTGATTTGCACATGCCGCTTTCTATCCTTGCTGGCGACATAGTGCGCGAAGCCGATGGCTTGGCGATGAGCTCGCGGAACCAATATCTTTCGGCCAGTGAGCGCGCAACGGCGCCGGTGATTTACCGTGTGCTGAATGAGATGCGTGCGGCTGCACAAGCAGGTCAGGCGCATGAGCGCATTGAACAAGCCGCCGTGGATGCTTTACAGCAAGAAGGCTTTGTTCCTGATTATGCCGTCTTGCGCACGCCGGATTTGCGTGTACCAGAGACAGCTAATGGTGCCCGGGTGGCATTGGTTGCTGCCAGGCTTGGGCAAACCCGGTTGATTGATAACCTTGAATTTACCCTCCCCTGATTGATCCAAAATTGGAAGACGTCATGATCTTGACCTTGTTGAAAGCCAAAATTCACCGCGCCACGGTGACACATGCCGAGCTGCATTACGAAGGCTCATGCGCAATTGACGGGCAGCTATTGGATATTGCCGGTATTCGTGCGTATGAACGCATTGATATTTACGATGTCACCAGTGGCGAGCGTTACTCCACGTATGCAATCCGTGGTGAGGAAGGCAGTGGCGTGATTTCCGTCAATGGTGCGGCGGCGCATAAATCACGCGTTGGCAATCTCGTCATTATTTGTGCCTATGGGCAATGCGATGAAGCCGAAGCTGCAACGTTCAAACCCACCTGCGTCTATGTTGACCGTGATAACCGCTTGACGCATACCAACCATTCCATGCCTAAGCAGGCTGTCTGAATGACAACATCGCTCGCTGTCTTAGCTGCGCATGCGCAGCGCGTAAAGAAAACCCCGCTTGCTGCGATGCTTGCAGAAGATCCACAGCGGGCGATGGATCATTCGCTGCGTGTTGGGCCGTTGTACGCTAATTTTTCACGGCAATACTATGACCGTGAAGCCTTGGACGCCTTGTTTGCGATGGCGGAACAAGCGGATTTGGCGGGCGCATTAAAACGCTTGTTTGATGGTGCTGTCGTGAATCCAACAGAAGGGCGTGCCGCATTGCATACCGCATTGCGTGGCGTGTCGTCGGATGCGCAGCCCGCACAAGCCGCGCGTCGTCTGGCCATGGCTGCCCAGCAGCAAATGCAGACGTTGTTTGATGCGTTGCATGGCAGCGATGTGACCGACATCATCAGTATTGGTATTGGCGGCTCTGACTTGGGGCCACGTTTGCTGGTGGATGCGCTTGCCCAGCCAGATGCGCGGTTTCGCGTGCATTTTCTTTCCAATGTGGACGGACACGCCGTGCAGCGTGTGCTTGCTGGTCTGGATCCAAAACACACGGCAGCCGTGGTGATTTCCAAGACGTTCACTACCCAGGAAACACTGCTCAATGGGCATGTTGTTCGGCAATGGCTGGGGGATGACAGTCGTCTTTATGCCGTCAGTGCGAATGTGCAGGGTGCGGCGGCATTCGGTGTACCACCTGTGCAGATTTTGCCGATGTGGGACTGGGTGGGTGGGCGTTATTCCCTGTGGTCAGCCGTGGGGTTTCCTGTTGCGTTGGCATTGGGCATGGAGCGCTTCTTGCAGTTGCTTGCAGGGGCGGCGCAGATGGATGCGCATGTGGCTCAAGCACCTTTGCAACAGAATATGGCGGTATGGCATGCGTTGACTGCGGTCTGGAACCGCAATGCATTGCAGGCTGCAACACAGGCTGTTTTACCCTATGACGAACGCCTGCGTTTGCTGCCCAATTACTTGCAACAGCTGGTGATGGAAAGCTTGGGCAAGTCGGTGACGCTGGCGGGCAAGGCGTTAGCGATTGAGAGTGTTCCTGTGTGGTGGGGTGGGGCAGGTACGGATACGCAGCACAGCTTTTTTCAGGCGCTGCATCAAGGAACACAGATTGTTCCTGCGGATTTTATTGGTGTGGTGCATCCCGATCACTCACATGCTTCACAGCATGCCGCTTTACTTGCCAATCTGCTGGCGCAGATGCAGGCACTGGCCAATGGTCAGGAAAATGCGGATCCGCATCGACATTATGCTGGTGGGCGACCAAGCACGCTGCTTTTGTTGGATACCTTGACGCCACAGACACTGGGGATGCTGATTGCGTTGTATGAGCACAGCGTTTATTTGCAATCGGTGCTATGGGGAATCAATGCGTTTGATCAATTTGGTGTTGAGCTTGGCAAGCAATTAGCGAATCGCTTGTTGCCCGCCTTGGCAGGTGAAACGCAGGTGGATGATGCGGTGACTCGGACGCTATTGGCAGAAATACAGCGGCTTCGCTGAATGTCTGAGCACTTACTCAGCGTGCAGCATTTCTTTGGCAACCGTGTGAAATCGCTGTAAACCACGAGGATCCAATGGATCATCACGTAAGGCGTGTACTGCATCCAATAAGCGGCCTGCCCCCACCAGACCACAACTGGCCGTTAGCTTGTGCAACTCGCTACGGATGCTTTCCCCATCACTGGCTTGCGCTGCCGCGAGTATCCGTGTTTGCTGTTTTGGCAACTCCTCTAAAAATAAGCTGCGGAGTAATTGCACATGTGTTATTTGCCCACCTAACGCACGCAGGGCTTCGCTGTCATCCCAGAAGGGAGCGAGAGGACGGTGCAGATAGCGCTCAAGCTGATGATGCAGCTGTTGAAGGCGGATGGGTTTGTGCAGTACATCAGTGAACCCGGCATCACGCAGGCGTTGCGCTGTTTCTGCGCTGGTGTCAGCGGTATGTGCCAACGCGGGCGTATGCACGCCAGTATTGCGTAATTGCTGAAGCAGCAGCTCGCTTGAACCATCTGGCAGGTTGGCGTCTAAAAGCAATAACGCAAACGAATTTTGTTGGCAGGCATGGATTGCTTGTTGCACGCTGCCGACCAGAGTTGTTTCAGCAGGAAATGAGGAAACGGCATCAAGCAAGAAAGCAGCACTTACCGGGTCATCTTCGGCCAGTAAAACATGGGGTAAGACCTTGTCTGGAAAATCATTCATCGTAATCGTCTCCAGTCTTTGTATGCTGTGTGCATGCTGCGAAAGATGCTACCGCTTTGTCTTGCTCTTGTGGTGACGCTTGCTGCACCGTGGGTGCAGGCACGTGTGGCGACAATGCGTGTGCAGAAAATAACAACCGATATGGCGACACTGGAAGGCGTCACAATGCGCCTGGCTTGGGCAGATGATGCGCAGTCGGGTGATCTGCATTTGCAGGTTGGGGCGCTGCATGCGCCGACATTGGGCTATCACTTTCAACAGCTTGAATGGCATTGCCCTTTGCTCAAAACAGCAGATGCCGGTTGGCAGTGCAGTGGGCAAGTACGTTCAGGTACAGCGCGTCCCTTGCAGTTATCGGTTCAATTTTCAGATGCGGGTTTGCAGGCATATGTGGCGCAAGGTGCCACAAAAGTGACTGTGAAGAACGCCGCATCCAGTCCTGATCGTACCCAAATCATCTTGCAACAGGTGCCACTACTGTGGTCGCAGGCCTTGTTGTCACACGTCTGGCAGGAGGCGAGCTGGGGAAGCGGAACAGTGAGCGGGCAATTGCAGCTGCACACACCGGAAAAAGCGCCGATGCAGGTGACTGGTGTGCTGGATGTGCAGCAGCTTGGGTTGAGTAATGCCGATGCCAGTATCGCTGCCGAAAACATCAATGCAGTCTTGCAGCTTGATTACAAAAGTAGCTCTCAGCACACGCAGATGGCATTGAATACACAGCTGCAGGGGGGGGAGTTTCTTGTTGGCAATACCTATGTGCCGCTGCCTGAAACACCCGTGACGATGTATTTGCTCGCCGAGCAACGTGAGGCGGCAGGCTGGGCGATTCCTGTTCTGAAGTGGCAGGACGGTTCAACATTGCACGCCGATGCGAGTTTGTTATTGGATACGGATTTACAGATACAGACATTACAGATTGAAGCCGTCAGCGCGGATATGGCTGCACTGGCGCCTCGTTATCTATCGGGTTGGATGGGGGTATTGGGGCTGAGTGAACTTGGCCTGCGCGGAGGTGTTCAGCTTGGCGCACAGCTTGATGAAGCGGGCTTGTCGCAGCTGAACATCAAGCTGGATGATGTGCATATCGATGACCCAGCGGCACGCTTTGTGTTTGAACATCTGCAAGGTGATATCCGTTATTCGTCGTCTGTTCCGATCAATAGCAAATTGCATTGGGCATCGGGTCAACTGTATGGGCTGAGCTTTGGTGCAGCGGCACTGCCTTTTTCCAGCGCGAACGGGTTGCTGCAGGTACAAGAACAGGTGCGGATGCCATTGATGGGCGGCATGCTTGGGCTGGAAGACATCCAGATTCGCCCGCCGCGTGCGGATACCGGGCTGGATGTGCGTTTTGCCTTGCAGCTGGACGATGTGGATTTTGGACGTGTGGCCAGTGCGCTTGCGTTACCCGCATTCAAAGGTGTTTTGGGGGGGCGTATTCCAAAAGCGCATTACGCCAATGATCGCATCGAGTTTGATGGCGGTTTGTCGATTCAATTATTTGAGGGGCGTGTGGATTTCTCGGCCTTGTCACTTGAGCGCCCATTTGGCACCGCGCCCAGTTTGAATGCAGATATCACGATGCAAGGGTTGGACTTGCTGCGCCTGACCGAAGTGCTGGATGTGGGGTCGGTCACCGGACGAATGAATGGGCATATCGCGCAATTGCGTTTGCTTGATTGGACGCCTGTTGCATTTGATGCCTATTTCATAACCGATGCCGTACGCGGTGTTAAACAGCGCATCAGCCAACGTGCTGTGCAAAATATCAGTAGTGTGGGTGATGCCTCGTTTATCACCAGCTTGCAAGGCAAGTTGATCGGTATTTTTTCTGACTTTGGGTATCGCCGTATTGGTATTGGCTGCAAATTGGAGAATGAAGTGTGCACGATGTACGGTGTCCAGCATTCAGGGCAGCATCAGGCAGAGCGTGCATTTACTATTGTGGAAGGAAAAGGTGTGCCAAGGTTGAATGTGGTGGGGTACAACAGACAAGTGGACTGGCCGACATTGATTGAGCGCGTGCAGTCGGTAAGCAAGGGCGATATTGCCCCAGTGATAGATTGAGAATCCAAGAGGAGTGAATCTGATGAAGCAATGGATGGGAGTGCCGGTACTGGGAACGCTGCTGCTCAGCGCCTGCGTCACGATCAATGTGTATTTCCCGGCGGCAGAGGCGAAAGAAGCAGCCAAGGAATTCATTGAAAATGTCATCAATGATGCAGATAAAGTGAATGTGCATGACGTGCCAAGCGGTGGTGGCATGGCCATGTGGCAGAAGCGAATTGAACTTGATCTTCGTGGGTTTGACCCATGGGTTTTGGTAGGGATGGGAAGCGCCCATGCGCAAGGTGCGCCGGATATTTCTATCAAGACGCCTGCCATTCAAGCGATTCAATCGCGCATGGAGGCACGTTTCAACAGCAGCTTGCGCGCAGGTTTTGATAGCGGCGCACTCGGTTTTACCAGCGATGGCCTGGTGGCTGTGCGTGACGCATCGAAGGTGGAGCTGAAAGATCGTGTGGCGCTGAATTCTGCAGTGGCCGACGATAACCGCGACCGCAAAGCGGTATATCGTGAAGTGGCTGTTGCCAATGGCCATCCCGAATGGGAAAACCAGATTCGTGATGTGTTTGCCAAGCAATGGATCAGCAGTGCCCGCAAAGGCTGGTGGTATCAGTCGGGCGGCAATTGGCAGCAGAAGTAAGCCTGCCATTGTGTTTGACTTGCGCCATGCCAAGTTGTTTGGCATGGCGTATTGCTTACTGCAGGGTTAGTCCAGAAATTGCAGTTTGGCCAGCTCAGCATAGAGGCCGCCTTGTGCCAGAAGTTCGCTATGCGTACCTTCGGCAACGATGCGACCTTGTTCCATGACCACGATACGATCGGCTTTCAGCACAGTGGCCAAGCGGTGTGCAACCACCAAGGTGGTACGGCCGACCATCAGGTTTTCAAGGGCTTGCTGCACACTGCGTTCGCTTTGTGCATCCAATGCCGATGTGGCTTCATCCAACAGCAAAACAGGCGCGTCTTTGAGCAATGCCCGTGCAATGGCGATACGCTGTTGTTGCCCACCAGAAAGACGCGCACCGCGTTCGCCAAGCTCGCTGTCAAAGCCTTCTGGCAATGCGTCAAGAAACTCACTGGCATTAGCAGAGTCGGCGGCGTGGCGCATTGCCTCGTCACTGGCATCCAGTTTTCCATAACGGATATTGTTGGCGGCACTGGTGGCAAAAATAACCGGTGCTTGCGGAACAAGGGCGATGGCTTCACGCAATACCGCAGGGTCAAGTGCCTGCAACGGGACACCATCGATCAGGATGCGCCCGGATTGCGGGTCGTGGAAACGCAACAGCATCGAGAATACGGTGCTCTTTCCTGCACCGGAAGGCCCTACCAAAGCCACAGTTTCGCCAGGGTGAATGCGTAGATTGAAGTCTGTCAGTGCGGCCTGATCTTGCCGTTGCGCATAATGAAAACCGACATGCTCGAATGTGATCTCACCGCGTACTGGCGAAGGAAGGCGCAGTGGTTGAGCAGGTGCGGCAATCGAGGGTTGCTCTTGCAGCAATTCATGGATACGCCCCATCCCCCCCGCCGCTTTTTGTAATTCGTTCCATACTTCCGCCAGTGCGCCCACTGAACCACCACCAATCAGCGCATACATCACAAATTGCCCCAATGCACCGGCACTGAGTCTGCCGTTGATGACATCATGCGCGCCCGACCACAGCACAACGATGACGGCACCAAAAATCAGACTGATAGCGGTTGCAGTAACAACGGCCTGTGCGCCGATACGTTTGCGTGCCGTACTGACAGCGATCGCCATGGCAGAGGCATAGCGCCCACGTTCATGTGTTTCGCGTGAATGCGCCTGCACTGTTCGCACGGCACCCAAGGCTTCGGTGGCCAGAGCATTGGCATCGGCGATGCGATCTTGGCTGGCACGTGAAACTTTCTGGATGCGCCGCGCTCCGATAACAATGGGGGCAACTGCTAATGGGATTCCTAAGAGTGCCCATGCCGCCAATTTGGGGCTGGTGATAAACATCATCAAAAGTGACCCAACGACGGTCACCGAACTGCGCAGGGCCACCGACATGCTGGAAGCAATCACGCTGCGCAATAACTCGGCATCTGCGGTTAGGCGGGAAACCAGTTCACCGCTGCGGCTACGGTCATAAAAACCGGCATCCAAAGCCAACAGATGTGCATACAGGCGGGTGCGCAGATCTGCCACCACTTTTTCACCCAATAAGGTGACGAAGAAATAACGCGCTGCAGTGGCTAAGGCCAGGGCAAGAATGACCACCAAGACAAAGCCAAAGGTGCGGTCGATATTGGCACCACTGCTGAAGCCTTGGTCGATCATTTGCCTGAAGGCGACAGGCAGGCTGAGCGTCGCTGCTGACGAGCACGCCAGTGCAACAAGCCAAGCGGTAAGCAGTGCCGCGTGATCGCGCATGAATGGCCATAGCGCACGCAGCGAGCCGATGGGCATTTTTGATGCCGGAGTTGGTGAATTCATCGTGATAGTTTAACGGTTGTCTGTATCAAACTGCGTCTTCGCGGCATCAACAGCGGTCGGTGTGACAGTAAGAACGCGCACGTCGGCGATGCCGTCATGCAGGCGTGCTTGCAGATGGGTATCGGCTTTCAGGTGCTGGACGGAACGCACGACGTGCCCCTCGGTGTCTTGCAAAATACTGTAGCCCCGTGCCACCGTTGCCAGCGGACTGATGGCATGAAGTGAACGCGCCAACCCGCGGAGATGCTGTGTTTCTTGTTGTAGCCGTTGTGCGATGAGCGCCTGTGGTTGTGTTGCAAAGCGCCGCAGCCGCTGTGTTGCCTGTTGCAGCCGTTGTGTGATGAGCACTTGCGGTTGTGTTGTAAAACGTCGCAGCCGCCATTGCTGTTGTTGCAATTGATGCTGCATCGCCAGTGTCAGCCGTTGCTGATGCTGTGACAAACGCTGTGCGGATACGGCAAGCCTGGTTTGTGGGCGTTGTGCTTGCAGTTGCAGAAAGACGCGATCCAAACGCTGCATGCGCTGTTGCAGGGCATAGGCGTGTGACGCTTCAAGTTGGCGTTGCAGCCGTGTAAGTTGTTGTTGCAGTGTGGCAGCATCGGGAGCCAGAAGTTCTGCTGCCGCCGAAGGCGTAGGGGCGCGTAAGTCTGCAGCGAAATCAGTCAGGGAGAAGTCGGTTTCATGGCCGATTGCAGAGATAATGGGCGTGGTGCAGTTGGCAACGCTTCGGGTCAGCGCCTCGTCATTGAAAGGCCATAAATCTTCCAGTGAACCACCACCGCGTGCCAGCACGATCACATCATAGCGGCCACTTGCATCGGCACGCTCCAGCATGGCTTGAATCTGCGCAGCAGCAGTCTCGCCTTGTACAGGCACTGGCAGAAGCTCCAGATCCAGCAAAGGAAACCGCCGACGCAGTACGCTGACGATGTCACGAATCACAGCGCCGGAGGGCGAGGTGAGAACCGCCACCCTGTGGGGAAGTGCAGGCAGGCTGCGTTTGCGCTCGGCGGTAAACAGACCTTCGGCATCCAGCTTGTTTTTCAGTTGCTCGAATGCCCGGCGTAATGCGCCTTCGCCGCTTTCTTCCATGCGATCAAGGATCAGCTGGTAGTCACCGCGGGCTTCATACAGCGTCAATTTCCCGCGCAGCAAGACATGCATGCCGTCCCGCGGAATGAACTTCAATTGCTGGCTTTTTCCCTTGAAAAAAGCGCAGCGAACTTGGGCGCGGGCATCTTTCAGCGTGAAATACAGATGCCCGGAAGCGGGGCGTGCAAGGTTGCTGATCTCACCTTCCACCAAAACCGAAGAGAAGCTGCCTTCCAGAAGATCGCGTGCCAGCGTATTGAGCTGGCTTGGGGTCAGTGTCGTCATTGGATTGGCCATGCGAACAGGATACTGGCTGATTTGCCTCATGGAAACGCTGCCCTGTGCTGTCAGTTGCGGCGTAAAATGACGGGATGAATTCTTCAGCACAGAACCACAGCATGAATCCCCTTACTCGGTTTGGCCCTCTTGCACGGCATCGCACACGCGGCGTGCAGATTGGCAGTGTCATCGTTGGTGGCGATGCACCGGTTGTGGTGCAATCAATGACCAATACCGATACCGCCGACGTTGCCTCTACCGTCAAACAAATCGGTGAGCTGTGGCGCGCAGGTTCAGAGCTGGTGCGTGTCACAGTGAATACGACGGAAGCTGCTGATGCCATTCCACGTATCGTCGATAAGCTGGCGATGATGGGTATCCATGTGCCGATCATTGGTGATTTTCACTATAACGGGCACACCTTGTTGAGCCATTCACCGGCGTGTGCTGAAGCATTGGCGAAATATCGCATCAACCCCGGGAATGTTGGGTTTGGCAAAAAAAAGGATACGCAGTTTGCGCAGCTTATTGAATTTGCCTGCCGTTATGACAAACCAGTGCGTATTGGCGCAAATTGGGGTTCACTTGATCAGGCGCTGGCAGCGCGATTGATGGATGAAAATGCGCAGCGTGCCGACCCATGGGATGCCGGACGGGTGATGCGCGAAGCCTTGATTCTGTCGGCATTGGAATCTGCGCAACGTGCTGTGGAATTGGGGCTTGCTGCAGAAAAGATCATCCTGAGCGCCAAAGTCAGTGGGGTGCAGGAATTGATTTCGGTTTATCGTGACCTTGCCGCACGCTGCGATTTTGCCTTGCACCTCGGGCTGACCGAAGCAGGGATGGGCAGCAAGGGCATGGTGGCATCCAGTGCTGCTTTGGGCGTACTGCTGCAAGAAGGGATTGGCGACACCATACGCATCTCGCTGACCCCTGAGCCAGGCGCCTCCCGCACGCAGGAAGTCATTGTGGCGCAAGAACTGTTGCAGACCATGGGGCTGCGTGCATTTACCCCCATGGTGACTGCCTGCCCAGGCTGTGGCCGCACAACATCCGAGTTTTTCCAGGAACTGGCAAGAGATGTGCAAGCGCATGTCCGTACCAAGATGCCAGAGTGGAAGATCAGTCACCCAGGGGCTGAGAACATGACCTTGGCGGTGATGGGCTGCATTGTGAACGGGCCGGGTGAATCGCGTCATGCCAATATCGGTATCTCTCTGCCGGGAACGGGTGAAGCACCGTCTGCCCCTGTGTTTGTTGATGGTGAAAAGCATGTGACGCTACGTGGCGAACATATCACCCGCGACTTCATTGCCTTGGTGGATGACTACGTTGAACGACGTTTTCGCTTTTCGACAGATTGACCTGCACCACCTATTTGTTGCGTAATCAGCGCTGACGTTGCACTTCATCGAGTGAGCGATGCGCAAAAAACGCTTCAGCCTGCCTCTGTATCTTTATTTCACCTTGCTGGCAGTCGGCTTGGTGATCATTACTGGGCAGGTTTTATTGCACTACGGCGACCTCCTGCCAGGAATGTGGGAGTTTGTGCTGCTGGTTTTTGGGGCAGGGGCGATTGCGCTGCTGGTTTCCAGACGTATCGTGGCGCCGCTTTCGCAACTTGCGCGCGAAGCAGAAGCGGCACGGCGTTTTGATTTTTCTGACCACCCGCTTATTCGTTCGCAAGTCCGCGAAATTGACGAATTAGGCGCCGCATTTGATTTGATGCGCGATGCCGTGCGCCGCTTCTTGCGCTTGAATCGCCGTCTTGCCATGGAAACTGACTTCGAGACCCTGCGTCCTTGGCTGTTGGATAAGCTGGTGGATATTGCCGATGCCAAAGGCGGTGTGCTGTATCTCATGGATGCAGTGAGTGGCGAAGTCAAAGCCACGGCGTTGGATTTGGAAGGTGCCAAAGCCAAGCCAGCACACGGGATACCGCCTTTGCAACAGCATGCGATGCCGGGCTTGATGCAGCTGGCATGTTCAAGAATGCAACCGCTTAGTGGCCAGTTCAAACCTGATGAATTAATCGCACTGGGCTTGAGTGCAGAGCTATGTGGATTGAATGCACTGGCGTTGCCATTGTGTGACCGCAATACACAAATGCTGGGAATGTTGCTGTTGTTTAAGGATGGCGAAGTCGATCCTGCCAATATCAGCTTCATCGAAGCACTCACCGCCAGCGCAATCACCTCGCTGGAGACACAAGAGCTGTTCCGCGCTCAGAAAGCGATGGTGGAAGCCACCATTCATATGGTGGCCAATGCCATTGACGCAAAAAGCCAATACACCGGTGGGCATTGTTCGCGGGTACCCGAATTGACCTTCATGCTGGCGCGTGCCGCATGTGATGCAAAAGAAGGGCCTTATGCGGATTTCAACTTAACAGGTGAGCAGTGGGAAGCCTTGCATATCGCTGGCTGGTTGCATGATTGCGGCAAAGTCACCACGCCTGAGTATGTGGTGGATAAGGCCACCAAGCTGGAAACGATTTACAACCGTATTCACGAAATACGCACCCGTTTTGAAGTGTTGAAGCGCGATGCCGACATCGCGTATTGGCGGGGACTTGCAGAAGGTGGTGCAGCGGAAGCATTGGCAGCCCAGCGCGATGCATTGTGGGCGCAGCTTGATGCAGAGTTCGCCTTTGTAGCACGTTGCAATGTGGGTGCAGAGTTCTTCTCACAAGATGACCAGAAGCGGCTGCAGGACATTGCTTCCCGGCGTTGGTTGCGCACACTGGATAACCAGCTTGGACTTTCGCGTGATGAACTTGCGCGCTATCCCGAACAAACAGCGCCACTGCCAGTGGAAGAAGCACTTTTGGCGGACTTGCCCCAGCATCGTATTCCTCGCCCAGCCTCTGAATGCATTGCCGAAGATCATCCCCTTGGCTTCAAAATGACGGTTCCCGAGCTGCTGTATCACCACGGGGAATTACATAACTTGTGCATCAGCCGAGGCACATTGACCGAAGAAGAGCGTTACAAAATCAATCAGCACATCGTGCAGACGATCATCATGTTGAGTGGGCTTCCCTTGCCCAAACATTTGCATACTGTTCCTGATATTGCAGGTGGGCACCATGAAAAAATGGATGGCACGGGTTATCCGCGACGCCTGCAAAAGGAACAGCTCAAGCCGGAAGCGCGCATGATGGCGATTGCCGATATTTTTGAGGCGCTGACCGCAGGTGATCGCCCGTATAAGCAAGGGAAAACCTTGTCGGAGGCAATGGGCATCATGGCGAAAATGTGTCAGCAGCAACATATTGACGCTGAGCTTTTTGAGCTGTTTTTACGCTCTGGGGTCTATCGTGATTATGCTCAGCGCTATATGAAACCCGAGCAGATGGATGATGTGGATGTCGATGCTTTGTTAGCTGAGGTGTGAAAGTTTATTCCCCCGGCAGTTTCGCTTTGTTGACAGCTTGCGAGGCTGCCCGGCGTGCCAAGATAGTTTCGCGGTGGGCAATATAGAACGCGGAAAATAGAATAACGCCCCCACCAATAATCGTGTTTATATCCACGGTTTCGGCAAAAAGCAGCCAGCCGGCAAACGTGACCACAGGCAACTGGGTGAAACTGATGGGTGTCAGCGCTGATACATCACCCAATTTCAAGGCGCGCGTCCAAAGTAATTGCCCCGCCGTACCCAGTAGGCCAGTTGCAAGCAGCCATAGCCATGTGATGCCTTGCGGCATCTGCCAGACGAATAATGTGGGGACAAGGGACATTGGCACCCAAAGCGCATACGTCCAGAAGACAATGGTGTCGGCGTTATCAATGCGCGAGAGTTGCTTGATCTGAATCGCCACCAGCGCACTGAGGACGGCTGCCGCAACCGCAACCAGGGAGGCTGTGCTGAATGCGTGTGACCATGGACGCACGATAATAAGCACACCAATAAAGCCGAGAAGCACGGCGGTCCAGCGACGCGCACGCACACGTTCACCCAGAAATAATGTGGCGGCAATCGTAATGAAAATGGGCGAGGAGTAACTCAAGGAAATGGCTTGTGCCAAAGGCAGGTTGGCAATCGACCAGAAAGCACAAAACATGCTGGCAATGCCGACGGCAGTTCGTATCACATAGCGTGAAAAATACTGCGTGCGGATATGCGCAACGAAGGCTTCAGCAGGTTTTGGTTGTTTGAGTGCAGGCCAAAGCAAAACAAACAACAGGCTGGCAAAGCCAAAGAAGTTACGGAAAAATGCCACTTCCCACGTGGGAATGGTGTGTGAACTCAGGCGAATAAAAATGGCCATCATGCCGAAACTTAACGTGCTTCCCAGCATCAGCAAGGCCGCACGAAGAAAGATTCGGTGCGAGTTATCGCTCACCAGTTCGCTCCAATCATGCGTGGCTCAGGTTCAATATGCACAGCAAAGCGCTGTTCAACAGAGGCGGCGATACGGTGTGCCAGGGCAAGAAGTTGCTGGCCTGTGGCTTGACCGTGATTGACCAGTACCAAGGCGTGCGCCTGTGCAACGCCTGCATCGCCTTCGCGGTAGCCTTTCCAGCCACAGGCATCAATCAGCCAAGCGGCGGAGAGCTTGCAGGTGTCTGCATCGGCGCCGCGAAATACGGGAAGTTCTGGGTGCTCTGCCCGCAACGCCTCAGCCTGATGCCGCGGGATGATCGGGTTTTTGAAGAAACTTCCGGCGTTACCCAACAGCGCTGGGTTGGGTAATTTACGTTGTCGAATACGCATGACGGCTTCAGCCACGTGTGTGGCGCGTGGTGTGTCTTGCACACCCATATGTTGGAGTTCGTCAGTAATGCCGGCATAACTTAAACGTGGCTGATAGTGATGCGATAACGCGAACTCCACAGTCGTCACGATGTAACGGTCTGGCGTTTGTTTGAACAGTGAGTCCCGGTATGCGAAAGCGCATTGCTCGGCATCCAGCCAAAAAAAGCGATGTGTGTGGCGATCAAACACATGCACGCGCTGGATGTGTTCGCCCGCTTCTACACCGTATGCGCCGATATTCTGGATCGGCGCAGCACCCACTGTGCCAGGAATAAGCGCAAGGTTTTCCAGCCCGCTCAGCCCGTGCGCAAGCGTCCACAAAACAAAGTCATGCCAGATCACGCCAGCATCGGCACGCACAATGCAGACATCATTGTGCGTATCAACACGATGGATGTGCTGTGTGTTGAACGTCAGCACTGCACCGGGGGCATCTGCGGCAAACAGCAGGTTGCTGCCACTGCCCAGCACCAGCAGTGACGGATCACGCAGCATGGCATAGGAAAACAATTCGGGCAGTGCTTCGTGATGCAGTACTTCCACCAGCATGGGGGTGGATGCTGAAACTGCGAAGGTGTTGCGCGCATCAAGGCGTGCGTTTTCGGTGATGCGATAACCGTTGCCGCTGAGTGTGTTCATCCGACGTGCAGCAGGTTGCGACTGGGCGCTTCTTTACGCCGACGCAAGGCCTCCACACATTCGGCAATCAGCGCAGGGCCGCGATAAACCAGCCCGGAATAGGTTTGCACCAACACAGCACCAGCGGCTTGTTTGGTGGCAGCATCCGCACCTTGCAAAATGCCACCCACGCCGATCATCGGAATAGAGTCGGGCAGACGTGTACGCAACATGCGTAATGCGGTGGTGGCTTTGGGCATGAGAGGGGCACCAGACAGGCCACCCACTTCGTTACCTGCAGGAAGATGCGCAACACCCTCGCGGGAAAGAGTGGTGTTGGTGGCGATGACGCCATCGACTTGCAAATCTCCCAAAACACGCGCAACAGCATCAATATCGCTTTCGCTGAGATCCGGAGCCACCTTGACCAGCAAAGGCACGCGTTTGCCATGTTGGCCTGCCAGTTTGTCTTGCTCATTGCGCAGCGCGCTGACCAGCTTGCGGAGTGCCTGTTCTTCTTGCAGCTCACGCAGCCCAGCGGTATTGGGTGAGGAAATATTGATGGTGATGTAATCGGCAAGTGGATACACCCGACGCAAGCACAGTAGATAGTCATCTGCGGCTTTTTCGTTTGGTGTGTCTTTGTTTTTGCCGATATTGATCCCCACGATGCCGTTCTTGCGTTCGGCACGTTCCACATTGCGAATCAGCGCATACACCCCGTCATTATTGAAGCCAAGACGATTGATGACCGCCTGTTGTTCGGGCAAACGAAACAGACGTGGCTTGGGGTTGCCAGCTTGTGGCAATGGCGTCACGGTGCCAACTTCGACAAAGCCGAACCCAAGCCCAAGCAGGGCATCAATATGCGCACCATTTTTATCCAGCCCGGCAGCCAGCCCAACAGGGTTGGGAAAGGTCAGGCCGAAGGCTTTTGTGGGCAGTGGTTTGGCTGGTTTGGCTAACAGGCTGAGTAGCCCGCTGCGGTGCAGTGTTTCCAGCGTAGCCAAGCCAAAGCCATGGGCGCGCTCGGCGTCCATGGCGAACAGCAGGGGGCGAACCAATCGGTACAAGTCTTCAGTTCCCGAACATGGCAATAAACGCAGCCAGTCCACCAAAGAGCATGATGATGGCGATGACCGAGAAAATCGCCAAGCCAATCATCAAATACCCCATCACCAACCCGGCAACCGCCAGTCCATCACCATCCATGCTGCCTTGTGCCTGACGAATCTGGCTGCGTGCCATATGTCCGGAAACAATCGCCACGATGCTGCCGATGAAGGGAACAAGTGTCCAGCCGAGGATGCCGAAGATCAGGCTGACGACGGCGGCGACACTTGTCTGCCGGGAAGGTGAGGGTAGGTTCATGCAGGTTCCTTAGATGTCAAATTTGACGCCTTGAGCCAGAGGCAGGGCATCCGAATAGTTAATTGTATTCGTTTGACGACGCATATAGGCCTTCCATGCATCGGAACCTGACTCACGACCACCGCCGGTTTCTTTTTCGCCACCAAATGCGCCGCCGATTTCCGCGCCGCTGGTACCGATATTGACGTTGGCGATACCGCAATCTGAGCCTGCAGCCGACAAGAAGGCTTCAGCACGCTTGAGGTTGGTGGTGAAAATGGCCGACGACAGACCTTGCGGTACGGCGTTTTGCATGTCGATGGCGTCGTCCAGGTCCTTGTACTTCATCACGTACAAAATCGGTGCGAAGGTTTCGTGCTGAACGACGTCGGCATCGTTGCTCAGGCCGGTGATGATGGCTGGCAGCACGAAGTTACCGGGACGGTCGATGGCTGAGCCACCGGTTTCCACCTTGCCGCCTGCGGCTTTGGCTTTGGCAATCGTGTCCAGGTAGGCGTTGACGCCATCCTTGCTGTTCAGTGGGCCCATCAGGTTGGCGGAATCCATGGGGTCACCAATCTTGCTTTCGACTTGCTTATAAGCATTGATCAGTTTGCTCAGCACCTCGTCATACATGGATTCATGCACGATCAGGCGACGGGTGGTGGTGCAGCGCTGACCTGCAGTGCCAACGGCACCAAACACGATGGCAGGAATGGCCAGTTTCAGATCAGCGGTTTCATCGACGATGATGGCATTGTTACCACCCAGTTCCAGCAGACTGCGTCCCATGCGGCGTGCCACGCGCTCACCGACCAAACGCCCCACCTTGGTGCTACCGGTGAAGCTGATCAAAGCGATGCGCTTGTCGTCCACAAAGTTCTGCGCCAGCTCGCTGCCAGCATCATTGAACATGAAGAAAATATCAGGGAAGCCAGCGGCTTTCAGTGCGTCATTGCAGACCTTCATCGTGGCGATCGCCGACAGCGGTGTCTTGGGCGAGGGCTTCCAGATGGTGATGTTGCCGCAGATGGCAGCGATCAGGCTGTTCCACGACCACACGGCAACCGGGAAGTTGAACGCTGAGATCACGCCGACCAGGCCGATTGGGTGCCACTGTTCGTACATGCGGTGGCCGGGGCGCTCGCTGTGCATCGTCAGGCCGTACAATTGGCGCGACAGACCCACGGCGAAGTCACCGATGTCGATCATTTCCTGCACTTCACCGTCGCCTTCCTGCTTCGACTTGCCCATTTCCAGCGCGACCAGCGAGCCGAGTGCATCCTTATGTTCGCGCAGTGCGTTGGTGCACAGACGAACAGCCTCACCACGGCGGGGGGCAGGTGTGGTACGCCACACTTTATACGCGGCTTGGGCGCGTTCGACGATCAGATCGTAGTCAGCTTGTGAAGAGGCTTGCACATGACCAAGCACATCGCCTGTCGTGGGGTTGATCGGCTCCAGAACACCGGCGTCGGCGGTCGTTGACCATTCGCCATTACCAAGATAAGTACCGGATTCATTGGCAGACAGGCCAAGTGCAGCAAGAACGGGATGGGACATGGTGAACTCCATTAAATAGGCCGTCAGCAAACGCGCGGCGATGGCGATAAAAAGCGAGAAACATGGCGACCCCGGCCCGATTCGAACGGGCGACCTTCCCCTTAGGAGGGGGACGCTCTATCCAGCTGAGCTACGGAGCCGCATCTCTCTGATTATCGCAGCAGATGAGGCTTTCGGACAATCCGTCAATAATTCTGACATTTTGCCGAAGTCATTTGTGCAGTTTGCCGATATTTTTCAGAGTAAACGTAATTGATTGCGCAAAACGTCGGGGTCATTGGCCAATGGTTGGGCTTGACTGGCACGCTTGAGCATCGCCTCTAATGTGGGGGGAGAAGGAACTTCACCGCCAATCAGGGGTTCGACCACTTCAGGGAACTTGGCGGGATGTGCGGTGGCCACCACCGCCCAATCACCGGTTTCACCCTTTGCGCGCAGACGGTCGAGAACGTCAGTCGCACATGCGGTATGCGGGCAGATCACGGTGCCACGATGTTCGCGGGTGCGTACGATAGCAGCACGAATTTGCGCATCACTGACAGCTTCGGCACGCAGGAGATGACGCAGTTCCTGTGCATCCGGATAAAGGTATTGCAGGCGTTCGAAATTGCTTGGGGCGCCCACATCCATCGCGTTCGCCAGTGTGGTTTTGCTGGCGGAAGGGGTGTATTCGCCACCGGCAAAGAAGTCGGGAAGCACCGTATTGGCATTACTGGCCAATACTACTTCCCCAATCGGTAGCCCCATACGTTTGGCCAATAAGCAGGCAAGGGCGTTGCCCAGGTTGCCGGTAGGAATGACAACATTAAGAACACGGTCGGTGGCGCGTTGGTGAGTGAGCGCGGCATAGGCGTAATACGCTGCTTGTGGCAGCAAGCGCCCCAGACTGATGCTGTTTGCCGAGCCTAATGGCACCTCGTGGCGAAATGCGGCATCAGCCAAGAGTGTTTTCACCAGTCGTTGGCAATCATCGAAACTGCCTTCCACACGAAATGCTTGCACATTGTCGCCAAAGCAGCCTAATTGGTGCGCTTGTCGTGGAGAGACACGTCCATCGGGATACAAAATGGCAACATTGAAATGTGGGCGCTTGTGGAAAGCGGCAGCCACAGCGGCGCCTGTATCACCCGAGGTGGCAACAACGATGGTGAGTGGTTTTTCCCCATGTGGCAGTGCCGCCAGACAGCCCGCAAGAAATTGCGCGGCATAATCTTTAAATGCAGCAGTGGGGCCATGAAACAGCTCCAGAAGATAGTCGCCAGTGTGGCCAAATGGCACCAGCGGTGGTTGGATGCTGAGTGCGTCTTGGCAAATATCTGGTAGTGCAGATTCAAGAATTTCGCCGGCAAAAAATGGCTGCAATAAGCGCAAGGCAATCTCGGGCAGGGTGTTCAGCCCGTCAAAATCAGTCGTAGAAAACTGTGGCCAGTGTTCGGGCATGTACAGGCCGCCATCTGGCGCCAAACCTGCAGCGATGGCTTGTGACAAGGAAACAGCGGGTGCTTGACCGCGTGTGCTGAGAACATTCATGGCAATACCTTGGCCGCAGGGCCAGCAATAGGGGTAACGTGTAGATCACTGTCGAAGCCTGCGTTAGCAAAGGCTTGCACCATTGCATGACCCGCATGTTGGGCTTCGGCTTCACTTTCAAACCAAGCAAATACACTGGGGCCTGCACCTGAAATACTGGCACCCATGGCGTTATGGGTGAGCGCAGCTTGTTTGACAGCAGCAAACCCGGTAATCAATGGGGCGCGACGCGGTTCAACCAGGACATCGGAAAGCCCGGCGCGAACAAGACTGGCATCGCCGCGTTCACAGCCAAGCAAGACCTGCGCGAGGTTTGCACTTTGGGTCACGAAATCATGCAAGGCATAGACCCCCTTGAGTGCCTCACGCGCACGCCGTGTTTCTAAAACCGCATGCGGATGCACCACGGCGGCATGCCAAGCCTCTGGAACATTGACACGGGTGATGCGGTCGGCGGTTGCAAGAACCAGCCCACCCAAGAGCATTGGGCCGATATTGTCGCCATGCCGCCCACCGCTGGCGACGGCTTCCCCATCAAGGGCGAAAGGATAGAGCGCGTGTGTAGACAGTGGCGTTTCCAGCAGGGCATTGGCGGCAACAAGCGCAGCGACACAAGAGGCTGCCGATCCCCCCAAACCCGAGCCCAGTGGTACGCCTTTGTCCAGCTCAAGCTCAAAACCAAAAGGCAGATCAAGAGCATTGCGCAGGGCGATCAGTGCGCCGCCAGCCGTGTTGCGTTCGGCTTCCAGCGGCAGGTCGGTGACGGTGCCACGAATGGCGGTGATGCGGACTTCTGCTGCGTCAATGCGGCGCACCGTGGCGATATCACCGATACCGGTAATGCTATGGCCAAGAATGTCGAAACCAACCCCCGCATTTCCTACAGAACTGGGCGAAAAGGCGCGTGCCTGCAGATGCGGCTGACTGCTGGCTTGATGCATCGCTTGACTCATAATTTGGCTCCTAACGCAGCGGCAAGGCGCAGCAGATCGGAGAACACACCCGCTGCCGTCACTTCGGCACCTGCGCCGGGGCCTTGCACCACCAGTGGGTTGTCGCAATAGCGGCGTGTGGTGAACGAGACGCAGTTGTCCGTAAGGCGCAGATGCGCGAATGCATGGTCAGATGGCAGAGGCTGCAGCGTCACCGAGGCCTTGCCATTGCTTTCCAGGCGTGCGACATAGCGCAAGACCTGCCCTTGCGCACGTGCGCTGTCCAGCGCGGCCTGCATGGGGGCATCAAGGGCTTCCAGCCCCGCCATGAAGGTGTCGCGGTCGGCGTTACCAAGCGATTCGGGAACGAGACTTTGCACGGTGACATCATTCAGCGAAAGCGACATGCCAGCTTCCCGCGCCAGAATGACCAGCTTGCGCGCCACATCCATACCGGAGAGGTCATCGCGTGGGTCGGGCTCGGTATAGCCGAGGGCATGGGCTTCACGCACCAGTGCAGAGAATGGCTGGCTGCCGTCGAATTTGTTGAAAAGCCAGGCGAGCGTGCCAGAGAAAATGCCGTCAATCGCGATCAGCTCATCGCCTGTGTCCAGTAAGTCACGCAACGTGGAAATCACCGGCAGTCCAGCACCAACAGTGGCTTCATAACGGAAGCGTGCCCCGGTTTTACGGCAGACCTCACGGATTGCGTCGTAGCGTTCCAGTGGGCCGGCACCTGCATGCTTGTTAGGGGTGATGACGTGGATACCAGCAGATAGCCATTCGGTATAGCGTGCGGCGACATCATCACTGGCACTGCAGTCGATGATGATGGCGTGCGGAAGATGGGTATCCAGCAAGTGTGCGGCCAAACGGTCAAGGCTGGCTTCGGAAGGAGCCGTCTGCATGCGGGCTTGCCAGTCGGCATCATCGCCATGCTCGTATAGCCAAAGTTTTGAACGGGTGGCCAATGCACGCAAGCGCAAGTCGATATTGGCGTTCTGCCGCAAACGTGGCAGCGAGGCTTGCAACTGGTTCAGTAAGGCACCGCCCACATTGCCCGGACCAATGACGGCAAGGGCAATGGTTTGTGGTGAAAGCCAGAACGATGCATGCACCGCACGCAAGGCGCGTGCGGCATCTTCAGTGGCAATAGCCACGGAAATATTGCGTTCAGATGCGCCCTGCGCAATGGCGCGGATATTGACGCGCGCACGCGCCAGGGCATCAAACATCTGGGCAGCAACACCGGGGGTACCTGCCATACCGTCGCCCACAGCCGCCAGAACGCTGATGCCACTGGTCATGGTGACACCATTGACCTGGGCATTGCTCAGCTCATGCGTAAACGCGGCACGCAGAACATGACAAGCAAGCCCCGCTTCGCGCTCATGCACCACGCAGCAAATGGAGTGTTCGCTGGAGCCTTGGGAGATCATCACGACCGAGATATTGGCGGTACGCAATGCTGCAAAGACACGCTCGGCGGTACCAGGCACCCCCATCAGGCCTGCACCTTCAAGACAGACCAGCGCCAATTGGCCGCCCAAGGTCAGCCCTTTTACTGGGCCTGCGCTGTGGCGATCGCCTTCGGCATCGATCCGCGTGCCGGGAAATTCAGGGCGGAAGGTATTGCGCATCAGAATCGGCAAGCCACGCGCAATGGCAGGTGTCATGGTTTGCGGGTGAATAACTTTGGCGCCGAAATACGCCAGCTCACAGGCTTCGCGGTAACTCATCCCTGACAGTGGGATGGCATCTGGCACGATGCGTGGGTCAGCAGAGAGCACGCCATCCACATCCGACCAGATATGCAATTCATCGGTATCAAACAGACTGGCGAAAATCGCCGCTGAATAATCACTGCCATTGCGCCCTAGTGTCGTGGGCAGACCATGCTCATCACTGGCGACAAAACCGGTGACATTGACACGGGCTTGTGGGTATTTTTTGCGCCATTCCGCAAGATGTTGTGCGCTGACATCCCAATCAACCACTGCACCAAGATCGGTGTGTTTGATGCGTAGAACATCACGCGCATCCAACAATGCATAGTCGTGCCCGCGGTCACGAAGATGGGCATTGAGCAGGCTGGTGGAAAGCACTTCCCCCATGCCTTGTACGCGATCCAATGCACTGCGTCCGGGTTGGCGTAACAGTGCGGTCGCTTGCAGCAAGTCCGCCAATTCATCGCATAAGGCGTTGATACGTGCCTGCATAGTGTCTGGCTGGGCGAGTAATGCGGCGGCGGTGTCGAGGTGACGTTGTCGTAATGCAGCCAGTGCGGTTTTCCACTCGCCACCTGCGGCAGCAGTATCACTCAAGGCAATCAGGGCATTGGTGGTGCCTTGCATGGCAGACGTAACCGCAATTTGCTGGTGGGCATCATCGGCAATGAGAAGATCAGCCACATGCCGGATGCAGGCAGCATCGGCCAGTGAACTCCCACCAAATTTATGCGTGCGGGAAACAGATTGAAGTGAAGCGGACTGCGGTAAATCCATGAAGCCTCCGTTGGAAGCCCGCGTCGCTGTGTCGGGAGCCAGCCCCGCCAATTCGTCGCGGGGCCGTGTCTTGGATAGGTTATCCAGGCATGACCAACCGCACCGGGGTGATACCGGTGGTAATAATGGTTGTTGTGGTCATGTGACTGAACATGGGCTGACTTTGCTGCACTGCAGCGGGAGTTGTCAAGAGTTGGTTGCGGGTGGAACCGATTTATTTTCTTCCTGATTCCTACCCGCTACCAGTGCAGTGGCCACCATGTCGCCACTGGTATTGCCCACTGTGGCAAGGACATCGGGAATGGCATCCACTGCCATCAACACGGGCAGCGGTGCAATGGGCAGGCCCATTGCAGAGGTCACTGGCAGGTTCGTCGCCAAGAAAATTGCCTGTCCGGGAAGCCCCACCGAACCCATGCTGACCAAGACCGCCAGCACTACGCCAGTGGCCAATTGTGTGGCGCTGAGGTCAACACCAAGCGCCCAGGCAATAAAGCAGGCGGTAGCAATGTATTGAATTGGCGAGGTAATGCGGAACAGTGAAACGGCCATTGGCAGCACCAGACCAGAAATCCGCGCAGGGATGCCCAGACGGTTTTGCGCACTATCCAGCATGGCAGGCAGGGTGGCCAAGGATGACTGCGTACTTGCCGCAACGACTTGCACGGGAATCAAGCCCGACATGAAGTGGCCGAATTTCTGTCGCCCGATGGTGACGGCAATGGCAACCAGCAGAACGATGCTGAGAATGTAAAGCGCACATTCCAGCAGAATATAAATACCGAGTGCCTGCAGCATCCCCAGACCTGCACGTGCGGTAAGCGCCAGCACGAGGGCAAAAATACCGACCGGGGCTGCCCAAAGAACCCAGTGCACAATCACGATCATGGCATCGCTGATGGCTTTGAAAAAGCCGACAACGTGCGTGCGGGCACTGGCTTCAATACGGGTAAGTGCAAAGCCGAAAAACAAGGCGAAGGTCACGAGCGGCAACATAGCGCTGGCCGCTGCCGCTGCAATGGCATTGCTGGGGACGATAGCCAGCAGTGCGTCGGCCCAACTGCCGGTTGCAACGGTCACCTCTTCTGCATGGCCGCGCAAGGCACTGGCAACCGCAGGGTCAGGTTCAAGCAGTGAAAGTGCCAATGGTGCCAGCAATGCAGCCATGGTTGCGGCAGCCGTCAACAAAACGATAAAGCTCACGATGGCCTGCCTGGCCACACGTCCGGAGTGTGCTGCATCCGATGCCTGATTGATGCCCACCACCACCAGCGCGAAGACCAGAGGAACCACGGTCATTTGCAAGGCATTGAGCCAGAGTTTGCCGAATGGCTCAACAAGATTGGCGATACGCAGGCCGAGATCGGGGGCTTGCCATGCCAGCAAAATGCCGAAAACGATACCTGCCAGCAAGCCGACGAGAACGCGTGTGGTTTGGCTCATTGTGAAATCTCCGGCAACTGCCATGACTGTTGCAGCGAGTGGTACTGGGCTTTGGGAAGAAGCACAAAGACGGGCTTGCGTGTGCTGTCCAGCCACGCCAATAGAGCCTCCATGCTTTCGGGTGCCATGGCGGTGCAGCCTGCTGTGGTTTCACCGGGGGCTTGCCATAGGTGTGCAAAAATACAGCTGCCGCCTTGCCGTGCTTTGCCATCGACATTGTGTTCAATCACAAAGCCTTCGCGGTAGCGGATATCGCCTTGTTCGTGGATGTCGCGTCGCATGGGCTCGCTGGACTGGTCAAGAAACGGGGCTTTGACCACGCTGCGGTCAATGATCGTGTTGTACCAATCCGAGGCGGGCACGTCGATGCACCAGTCATTTGCTGTCATCGCCTGATAAGGCAGCCCCGTGTTGGCCGTTCCGGCATAGCCAAATGCCGTGCCAATATTGAAGACACCTGCCGGTGCACGGCCGTCACCTTCGTGCTTGATGGGCCCATCTGTGCGTGCCTGCGTGTTCAGGCCAATTCCCCAAGCGCTGCCATTGCGACCAAGCATGACATCCGTCTGTCCACCAATTTGCTGCCAACCATTGGCTCCACGTTCAAAACGGCGTAATTCAGCCTGTGTGCTGTTCCAATCGTTGGTGACGACAAGAACCAATTGCTGCGCGTGCTGCCATGCAGTGGCTTCTGTGCGGGTGGATGCACCGGAATGCGAGGGTGTTTCTGGTGGTGTGTGTGTACAGCCAGCAAGCAGAACAGGAAGCAAGAGGGCTGAAAGGCGTATCGACATCAAGGGTGATCCAGTTGGTGCTGCATGGCAGCAGAGGTTAGAGGTCAAAAATATGCTTGATGTGGTCTTCCATCTTGCGGCGGCAATCGCGTTCACGCGGGATGGCTTCGTAAATACGAATCAGCAGGCGGTCGAGAAGATGTTGCAGGGCGGTGCGGTAGAGCAGCGGTTCCACATGCGGGCGGTCATCGTGGGCTGCCACCAGCAGCGAAAGGTCGGCATTGCTGCGTAAAAGATTTGCGCTATGCCGTGTGACACCCACGACCTTGCCATGCTGCGTACGCATATAGCGTGCCAAATGTCCGAAGGCAGTCTGTGATCCATGTTCGGAAAAAATCATCAGGATGTCATCGGGCTGTGCCGAGCACAGGCTGAAGGCCATATTGCTGACATCGGGGTTATGTAATGTCTGAATGCCAAATTGCGGCAAACGTAATGCCAATGCACGTGCGTGCAGATCATCTTCACCAATACCGATGGTATAGACCGTCCGCGCCTTGACCATCATCTCCGCCAGCGTGGCCAGAATGCCGGGTGGATTGATCAACCGTGTGGCTTCTTCAGCCTCGGTTTTCCGCATCCACAAATCATGCCCTTGCGCATTGTCACGTGGAATTTCTGCGGTGAGTGTGAAGGTTGCAGCACTGTCGGCACGTACAACGGCTTCGTTCACCGAGAGCTTGAGGTCGGGATAGCCCTTGAAGCCGAGTTTCTGGGCAAATTTAACAACACTGGACTGACTGATTTTCAGCGAGTCGGCAAGCTGTTGCGATGAGTAGTCACGCAACAGCTGCGCGTTATCAAGAATGAAGTCAGCAAGCCGCCGTTCAATGGCAGACATCAAATCGCGTTCTGAGCGAATTTTTGCGAGTGCGTTCGTCATCCCTGATGCTCCCAGAATAGACACTGTGATTATCGGTCGAGAGGTTGTAAGCCTTCAATCGTGCTGATACCAAGCCCCGGTGCGTCACTGATACTGATTTCAGACTCATTGAAATTAACGCCACTTCTGACAGGATCGAACTGACAGAGTGACGGGCCATCGAGGTCAATTTTGGTAATGACATCCGACTTTGCCACTGCCAGATGGGCGGCCGCAGCGACCCCGATGCTGGACTCTAGCATGCAGCCAATCATGCAGTCAGTGCCGTACAGACCGCAGATATCGGCAATTTTGATGGCATTGGAAAGCCCACCTGTTTTCATCAGTTTGATGTTGACGATATCTGCGGCGCGGGTATTGATAAGTTCAACCACTTCACGTGGGCCAAATACACTTTCATCGGCCATGATTGGCGTGTTGGCGCGTTCGGTGATATAGCGCATGCCAGCCAAGTCATGCGCTTTAACTGGCTGTTCAACCAGCTCCAACTTCACACCTGCATCTTCCAGCGACTGCAGCGCATGGATGGTTTGCTTGGCGGTCCAGCCTTGATTGACATCAAGACGCAGCAGTGCGCGGCCTTCTACTGCTGCATAGATGGCCTTGGTACGTTCGATGTCCAGGCCGATGTCTTTGCCTACCTTGATTTTCAAGGTTTCAAACCCACGATCCACTGCCGACAGCGCATCGCTTACCATTTTTTCGATGTAGTCCACACTGATGGTGATGTCGGTATTGATGGATGGCTCGCCACCACCCAGCAATTTGTACAGTGGTGCGTTATAAAGCTGACCCCAAAGGTCATACAGAGCGATTTCAACCGCCGCTTTGGCGCTGGTATTTTTTTCCATCACCGACTGCACCATATGGGTCAGTTGATTGAGGTTGGCAACCGGCTGACCAATGAGGCGTGGGGCAATATGCTGACGGATGGCTTCGATCATCGAACCATGCGTATCGCCGGTAATAATGGCAGTGGCTGGCGCGCTGCCGTGGCCGATATGCCCACTGTCGGTATCCAGCATGACGACCAAATCTTCGACTTGTTCAACAGTGCGAAGTGCGGTTTTGAAAGGTGTTTTCAGCGGCACGCGAAGCATGCCAAAGCGAAGACCGGTAATTTTCATGGGTAAGCCACTCGAACGATATGGGTAATGCTGTCGATGTAATCGGTTTTTTTGTTGAAATGCAGTGCCAGCGGCGTCACCGAAACACCGTTCAAATGCATGGCATGCAGCTCGCTATCTTCACCAAGATAGTTGCCGCCATTGGTGTCGTGAATCACATAAGGCACGCCGTCAATGCTGCCGATGTACAGCATGACATGCCCGGGGATGTAGATCAGGTCACCGATATCCAGGTTTGCAACGGCGTTGTTTCGGGCAGCACGGGTGTCTGTTTTCTTGAATGAGGTGCGTGAAAACACCGGACTGACCGCCTGTGTGCTGGTATTGCGCGGCAGTATCACGCCCATGCTGCGGTAGATTTCCGACACAAAACCACTGCAGTCGCGGGCGTTATAGGCGTGTCCCCAACCGTAACGTTCACCAAGGAATTTGAAGGCTTGACGAAGAATGTTGGCGCGCGTCAGTGCGAGATAGTCGGCTTGGCTGTCTTCATTGCGTGGTAACAGGGCAGGAGCAAAAGCCAACTGACCTTCGGCAGTGCGCAGAGGAAGATCCAGTATCCATGACGTGTAAGGATGTTGGCCGTTAACAGGCTGGTTGGCCGGGTGCTGCGCCAAAGGAATCCGCACGCCCATGTCCAGTTGCATTTCCGAGTGCTGCGGCTGCTCGCGGGTAAACACGGTGCGCGGTTTCGCGCCGGTCATGATGCGGAAAGGACTGCGTGTGGCATACGCCAGAATGGTAGCGCGCTCACCTTCCGCCACGGATTGTGCATCCACCCATGCCGCGTAGCGGTCGCTGACCACAAAATGCCATTGTCGATCCGTGCTGGTATGCGCGATCACCACCGCATCACCGGGGAATAGGGCGCTTTCCTGGAAGCGGTCGATATCGGTTTCACCCTGCGTGGAAAAAACCCGCAAGGCGGTTGGGAAGCTGCGCATTTTTGTGCGCTGAACCACCATCCCGAAACGTGTGGCCTGAATGTTGGGGAGTGCATTTAATGCGCGGTTGTCAACGATGGCATCAATGCTTGCCTGGCTGATCGGGTTGCCAAGCTCATCCCAGAATGATTTTGTGGGCGCCGCCGCCAATGCATTTATCCATGCGAGAACGTGCGTTGCTGTCAGTCCATCAGGAAGCGCAGCAAGGTCGTGCATCGAGCGGTCTTCACGTAACAGGCGAAGATTGCGAGCGGCAATCGCCTCTTGCGTCATCAGCACCGCATCGGCTGAGGGCTGGCGTTGAATCCAGAATTCAGGCTGGAGGTAGGCGTCTTTGATACCAATGACTCCGCTATCTGGCACCCATAGTGGAAGAGCTGACGCAGCGTTGGCAAGCCCCGACCATGTGGCTAAAGGAAGAAGTGCTGCAAGCAACCATGTGCTGTGGCGAATGCGCTGTAACTGAGGTTTGAAGTTCATTAGGGTGCATCACACATGGGCTTGAGAGGGTGTGGCGTGTACGGGATAACGTGTTGGACAAGTGTAAAGAATAGCTGATTCGCTAGTGTTGCATATTCGGAATAATTTGTTGACCATTGTGGCTGATAAGCGACTCAGTACGCGTCGTCTTGGATTCAATAAACGGGGCAAAATGCATGACGAATGAGATGAACGGGTTTACCGAGGTTGATCTGCACGCGTTGGCTGCGCGTGAAGGAACGCCACTGTATGTGTATTCGGCATCGGCCATTCGTACACGGCTTCACGCGTTGCAGACGGCGCTTGCAGGTATGAATGCAGGGATTCGTTATGCGGTGAAAGCCAATGGAAACGGCGCTATTTTACGCTTGCTGGCGGACGCAGGTGCTGGTGCGGATATTGTTTCAGGAGGCGAGCTGGAACGTGCCCTGCAGGCGGGAATGCCTGCTTCCGATATCGTGTTCTCCGGTGTGGGAAAGACGGATGCGGAAATCAGTCGGGCGCTGGATGTCAAGATTGCGCGTTTCAATATCGAATCACGTGCCGAACTGGATGCGATTCAGCGTATTGCCGCTGCACGGGGTGAAACCGCGATTGCATCGGTGCGCATCAACCCTGATGTAGATGCGATGACGCACGCCAAAATCTCAACGGGTAAGGCGGAAAACAAATTTGGCGTCTCGCTGGAAGAAGCACGCAGTTGGTTTGATGGCAAAGCACAGTGGCCGAATGTGCAGTTGGATGGCTTGCATATGCATATCGGTTCGCAATTACTGAGCTTGCAGCCAGTACGCGAAGCATTGGCTCGCATGGCAGCTTTTTGGAAGTCCTTGCTGGCGGCAGGGCACAGCATTGCCAGTATTGATGTGGGCGGCGGTTTGGGTGTGCGCTATCGCGATGGTGAGCAAGCCCCGGATGCTGGTGAATATGTGGCGGCAATTCGTGATGCCCTGCAAGGCTTTACTGGGCGCATTTTGCTGGAGCCGGGGCGCTGGATGGTGGCTGAGGCGGGTATCTTGTTGACGCGAGTCATTTTTGAGAAGCAGGGCGGCGCACGCCGCTTTCTGGTTCTGGATGCGGCGATGAATGACTTGCTGCGTCCCAGTTTGTACGATGCTTGGCACGACATTGTGCGCTTGGGTGATAACAGCGGACGCGAGACGCTGGCATATGACATCGTTGGGCCGGTCTGTGAAACCGGTGACACATTCGCAACACAGCGCTTGTTGCCACGTTGTGAAGCAGGTGATTTGGTGGCGATTCTTGGCGCGGGTGCGTATGGCGCATCCATGGCATCAACTTATAATTCACGCCCATTGGCAGCAGAAGTGCTTGTAGATGGCGATCAATATGCGGTCATTCGCCGCCGTCAGACATTGGAAGAAATGTTTGCAGGTGAGCAGCCGGCAACGGTATGGAGTCATACATGAAACCGCTGATTGCTGCTGCCTTGCTGTTTGCATGTGCCGGTGTGCAGGCAAGTCCATCAGTAGTGCCCAGTCATGAGCAGATCGACAGCACCGTGCGGCAGGTGATTGAGCGTTATCAATTGCCGGGGATTGCAGTTGGAGTGATTGCCGACGGTGAGGTGATTTTTTCGCAAGGTTATGGTGAAACCATCCATGGCAGTGGCGACCCGGTAACCTCACGTACGCTTTTCAAGATCGCTTCCAACAGCAAAGCCATGACAGCGGCTGTTCTGGCGCGATTGGTGCAGCAAGGTAAATTGCAATGGGATGACCCGGTTGCCCAGCATTTGCCCGAGTTCGCCATGTATGACCCGTGGGTCAGCGCCCATATGACGATCAACGACTTGCTGGTGCATAACAGTGGCTTGCCTGAAGGTGGTGGCGATTTGATGTTCTGGCCAGAGCCCAATCTGTTCACCCGCGATGACATCGTGCAGGGGTTGCGGCATATCAAGCCAGCATATGGCTTCCGTGCGGGCTATGCCTATGACAATGTGCTGTATGTCGTAGCTGGACGCGTGGCAGAGGCGGTGGCTGGGGCGTCATTCGAAGCTTTGGTGCGCCGCGAATTGTTCGAACCATTGCAGATGACGGGCTGCAAAGTAGGTGAGTTTGCACTTGCCGACGCTGGCAGTGTTGCCCAGCCACATGTTCTGGAGAATGGTGTCATCAAACGCACACGTGGTGATGCGGAGGTGGTGGAAGCGATTGCTTCGGCGCCTGCTGGCGGGATACGTTGCGATTTGGATGCCATGCTGGTTTGGGCAAATAACTGGTTGAGCCCGAATGCAGCACAACAGGCTTGGCTAGGGCAGGCGCAGCGTGAAGAAATGTGGAAGGCACGCACACCTATGCCGGTTTCCAGCCTGAAGAAACGCTGGGAAAAGACGCATTACCACGCCTATGCCTATGGTTTCCGTTTGGCGGATAGCGACGGTGTATGGACGGTGTCACATACCGGTACGCTGGGTGGGATGTACTCGATGATGATGTTGTTACCTGATCAGAAATCAGGCTTCGTCTTCATGATCAATGGTGCAGGCGGTGCTGCCAGAACCGTATTGGGAACCAGTTTGCTCAAACTTTTTACCGCACCAGCAGCCTCATTGGGTGTTGCAGGGTATGCCGATGATCTTGCCAAGCCCGCTGCAGTAACGCAGGTAAATCAGACATTGCCTGATCTTCGCAAACGCAAACCTGTGCGTGCCGGTGAGATGCAGGCGTGGCTGGGCAGGTGGCGTGACCCGTGGTTTGGCGAAGTGCGGATTTGTCAGGTTGGTCAGGGGGTGCAGTGGCGTTCACTGAAATCACCGAAGATGCAGGGAGACATCAGCCGTCTCGACGGGCGCTATATGCTGGTATGGGACAGCAAGGATGTGGATGAAGAGCCCTGGCTGAGCTTCTCGGAAGAGGCAGGCGTGCGCAAACTGCATATGGCCAAGATCAATCCACGTGGTGATTGGAGTTCGGATTACGAGCATTTCTCGTTTACCAAGGTTGGCGAATGTGATTGACACAGTGCGCGGTGTTGGGCTGGCATTGCTGATGTCCACCATGGGCGTGCAGGCGGCCGAGCCGCCCACGCTGTCGTCTGCCACAACCATGGAAGAAGCAGGGCTGGTGGATATTCGCTGGCTTGTACCTGACATGGCGCAGGATATTCGCTATTTCGGTAGCCATAATTTTGTAGGCAGGCCGGTAGAGGGTTATGACGCGCCACGTTGTTGGTTGAAAGAGCAAGCCGCACATGCACTTGCACGGGTAGAAGCCAGTTTGCGGCAACAGCACCAGCGATTGCGTCTTTTTGATTGCTATCGCCCAGCACGTGCCGTGGCGGATTTTGTACGCTGGATGCAAGACGAAAGCGATGTGCATACCCAAGCGGAGTTTTATCCGGGGTTGCAAAAGTCGCAACTCAGTGGGGTATATATCGCCCCGCTTTCTGGGCATAGTCGCGGTGCAACGGTTGATCTCACGCTGTTGCAATGTGATGACACCGATGCGAACTGCACGCCCCTCGATATGGGAACAGCGTTTGATTTCTTTGGTGCACGTGCGCATACCGAAACCGATGAGGTCACGGCGCAGCAGCGTGCGCACCGTTATCATCTGCGCGACGCGATGGCAGCGCAGGGCTTTGTGAATCTGCCAGAGGAATGGTGGCATTTCCGTCTTGAACCCGAGCCGTCACCCCAAACGTACTACGACGTTCCTGTGAGCCTGCCGAAAATGCCAGTGTCTGAAATGGCGATTGATCGCCTGATGCAACGTTACGATGGAGAAAACCCGGGTGCTTCGCTGCTTGTGCTGCAGCATGGTAAGCCTGTTGTGATGCGAGGCTATGGGCAGTCAGAGATGGCGAAGGCTACGGCGGCAGGTTCTGCAACCGCCTATCGTTTGGCGTCGGTGAGCAAGCAGTTCACTGCCGCTGCCATCCTGCTTCTGGCTCAGGATGGAAAGCTCTCGATCGACGACCCCGTACAGCGCTGGCTGCCTTCTTTGCCAGCAGCTTATCCAATAATCACGCTACGCCATGTGTTGACGCATACCTCCGGGCTTTGGGATTACGAAGCCTTGATGGATGCGAATGCGTCGACGCAGATTCGTGATGCAGGTGTGCTTGCCCTGTTAGAAAAGCAGCCGTCGCTTTATTTTCAACCAGGTACAAGCTACCGCTACAGCAATACGGGGTATGCCTTGCTGGCGCTGGTGGTGGAACAGGTATCGGGGCTGACCTATCCCGATTTTATGCACACACGTATTTTTCAGCCCCTCGGGATGCATGGCACATTGGCTTATGTGCAGGAAGGGCCAGCTGTTCCGCATCGTGCATGGGGATACAGCAGGGTGGATGGACGCTGGCAAAAAACCGACCAAAGCAGCACCAGTGCAGTGTTGGGTGATGGTGGGATTTATTCGACGATTGAAGATTTAGCGCGTTGGGACGCTGCGCTGAATGATGACCGCCTGTTATCCGATGCACTACGTCAGCAGGCGTTTTCGGCACAAGTCCAAGTGCAGGGTGAGGAGGATGCCGAGTATTATGGATTCGGCTGGCGCTTGACTGCCGATCGCGTTTGGCACTCAGGTGAGACCATTGGGTTTCGCAATGTCATGCTGCGTTGGCCCAAGCAGCAGTTGACGGTGATTCTGCTGACGAACCGCAATGAACCAGCGCCGCTGGAAACGGCACTGGAAATTGCGGCGTTATTTCAAAAGTAGGCGCGCTCAGCCGTTTGAGACCACCAGCCGTGGCAGCGTTGCAGGAACGGCAATGGTTTTGCGCTTGTTTTTGGCACTTAATGGACGGGCTTGTACCAGCGAAATCAGGCGCGGTTGGCTGGCCATGACCGTGATCAGGTCGCGGTAACGTTCGGGGTCATCTAGGACGGCTTCTGCAATGCTTGCCTGCAGTGGTTGTGCGCCCCAATAACCGACCCATGCATCACGTGTGCGTTTGGCGGCGTACAGGGCGCGGTCTGCCATGCGCAGCGCATAATCCCAATGGCTTACCGTCAGCTTGTCTTTGCGTTCATCGAAAAACGGAACGGGTGCCATTCCCAAAGAAACCGTGATCGGTCGAATTTGTTCTCCCACGTTCAAGGTGTAGGCCATTGCTTGACGCAGACGTGTGGCCAGCAGCTCGGCTTGTTCACGGCTCAGGTTGGGGCAGGCCACAAGGAATTCCTCACCCCCCCAGCGTGCGACGATATCACTGGGGCGACAGGCAGCTTTCAGACGTGCGGCAACGGTTGTCAGGACATCGTCACCAACATGATGGCCAAACGTATCATTCACTTTCTTGAAATGGTCGATATCAATCAGAAACATGACATGGCGGGTGTCTTCCACGCTTTGCTGTTTCATCATGGAATCCAGTGCAAGGCTTGCCGAACGCCGGTTATTAAGCCCGGTTAATGGGTCAATTTCACTGAATGTGCGCAGCTGCGCATGGCGTTTACGCAAAAATGCACCAAAGCCCAACGTCAACAAAAGCAGTGTGCTGAGCAGGGCAATCACCGACAGATAGGCCAACTGCGCTTTCTCACTCTGCAGTTTTTGCAATTCATTTTCATGGCGCAAGGCTTGCAGCTCACGTTGCACGGAGAGCATCTGCTGGGGTTGCCAATGCACGAGAGTAGGCGCAGCAGGTCGATTGATCTTCTCCAGCTGCACGGTGGACGACGGGACGGGGGAGACCATGCCGACCGTTGCAGTCTGCACAGACGGCATGGCGGGAAATGGAACAAGCACTGCCAATGCCAATAAAGGTGCAATGAAAGACCGAGCGGAGTAGGAGAATGCGACCATGATGTTGAACCTCAATGCTTGCATCTCTTAAAGCAAGTTTTATGCCGTTGGCCTTCTTTTGATGCTTGCAGGTGAGCCAGCGACACGGCTCTGTTATCCTTGGCATTCACTTTCCCCCACTGGTTTCGCAGATGGAAATGCCGCGAAACGCTTGATGTCTGCCAGTTATGGCGCGATGGATGCACAATGAACGATGAAACCTCCCAGCAGCAAAGTGATGAAAACCACCTGATTGCCGAGCGACGTGGAAAACTGGCGGCTCTGCGTGAACAAGGTATTGCTTTCCCTAATGATGCGCGGCGCACGGATTTCGCCGGTGATTTGCAAACCGAATATGCCGATGCTGAGGTATGGACAGGTGAGGCACTTGAGGCAAACGACCGCCATATTTCCGTCGCTGGACGTATTTTGGCCAAGCGCGTGATGGGGAAGGCGGCATTTGCCACCGTGCAGGACATGAGCGGAAAGATTCAGCTTTTCCTGCAAGCCAATGCTTTAAATGAAACCTATGAGGCGTTCAAGAGCTGGGATATTGGCGATATCGTGGCGGCAGAAGGTCGCTTGATGCGCACCAAGACCGGTGAGCTGTCTATCAAAGTGTCAAAATTGCGTCTTCTGGTGAAGTCACTGCGTCCATTGCCCGACAAGTTTCACGGGCTTTCTGATGTTGAGCAGCGTTATCGCCAGCGTTATGTTGATTTGATTGTCACCCCAGAATCGCGTGACGTTTTTTTGGCGCGGTCGCGTATTGTGACGAAGATGCGGCAGTGGTTGGATGGGCAGCGTTTCCTCGAAGTGGAAACACCGATGATGCATTACTTGGCGGGTGGGGCAACGGCGCGCCCCTTCGTCACCCACCACAATGCACTGGATATTGATTTATTCCTGCGTGTCGCCCCCGAGCTTTACCTGAAACGCTTGGTTGTGGGCGGCTTTGAGCGGGTTTACGAAATCAACCGCAATTTCCGCAATGAAGGGGTGTCAACGCGGCACAACCCCGAATTCACCATGCTGGAATTGTATGAGGCCTATGCCAGCTATCACGAGGTGATGGATCTCACCGAGACCATGATGCGTGACGTGGCGCGTGCAGCGATGGAAACGACCACCTTTGACTGGGACGGCCAGCAAATTGATCTTGCGCCGCGCTTCCGTCGCTGGAAGCTGGAAGAAGCCGTGCGTGAATTGAACCCGGAAATTTCCGTTGCCGATTGCCGTGACCGTGATGCATTGGCGGCGCATTGTGCGCGTCTGAAAGTTCCGGTGAAGGCGGGGTATGGCTGGGGGCGGTTATTGCTGGAGATTTTTGAAAAGACCGTGGAAGCGGGGTTGATCCAACCCACGTTCATCACGCATTACCCAGTGGAAGTGAGTCCGCTGGCGCGTGAGTCGGATAACGAACCTGGCATTACCGACCGCTTTGAGCTGTTTATTGGTGGAAAAGAGTTCGCCAATGGCTTTTCTGAATTGAATGACCCCGAAGATCAGGCGGCACGTTTCCGCGCGCAAGTGGCAGCCAAAGATGCCGGTGATGATGAGGCGATGCATTATGACGCCGACTATATTCGCGCCCTTGAAGTGGGTCTGCCGCCCACCGGTGGTTTGGGAATCGGTATTGACCGCTTCGTGATGTTGCTGACCGGTTCAAGCTCGATTCGTGATGTGCTGCTGTTTCCGTATATGCGCCCAGAACAGCATGCCTGAGTCAGCCTGACGGCGACTCAGGTAAGGACACATAGTCCCCGCCTTGCATCACCGCAGGCGGGGTTTTTTGTTATGACGCTTTTGCACCTTCGTCGCGTAATTCTTTGCGCAAGATTTTGCCGACATTGCTCTTTGGCAGTTCGCTGCGGAACTCAATGTGTTTCGGTTGCTTGTAGCCTGTCATGTGTTCGCGGCAGAACGCCTTGATTTGCTCTTTGCTGAGCGAGGGGTCTTTGCTGACAATGAACACCTTGACCGCTTCGCCTGATTTTTCATCAGGAACACCAATCGCTGCCACTTCCAAAACGCCCGGCATCATGGCGATCACGTCTTCGATTTCATTGGGATAGACATTGAAACCAGAAACCAAGATGGTGTCTTTCTTGCGATCGACGATATAGAAATAGCCTTGCTCATCCATGCGTGCCACATCGCCAGTATGCAGCCAGCCATCTGCGTCAATCACTTTGGTGGTTTCATCGGGGCGGCGCCAGTAGCCTTTCATCACTTGTGGGCCTTTGACACATAGCTCGCCAATTTCGCCTGCTGGCAGGATGTGGCCGCTTTCATCTTTGATGCAGACCTCGGTTGAGGGAACGGGCATGCCAATCGAGCCGTTGTAGTCGCTGAGATCCAAGGGGTTGATGCAGACCGCTGGTGAGGTTTCAGTCAGCCCGTAAGCCTCTGCCAGTGTGACACCAGTGACCTGCTTCCACTTTTCTGCCACGGCTCGCTGTACTGCCATGCCGCCGCCCAGGGTGAGATGCAGACGCGAGAAATCCACCTCATTGAAACCAGGGGTGTTGAGCAGGCCGTTGAACAGCGTGTTGACGCCAGTGATTGCGGTGAACCCCGTGTTTTTGATCTCTTTGATGAAACCTGGCATGTCACGCGGGTTGGTGATCAATAGGTTGTTGGCACCAAACTTCATGAACACCATGCAGTTCGCAGTCAGGGCGAAGATATGGTACAGCGGCAGCGCCGTGACGATCAGTTCGTCACCGGCTTTGGCATTGGTGCCAATCCATGCAGCGGCTTGTTGCATATTGGCGACCATATTGCGATGCGTCAGCATGGCGCCTTTAGAAACACCGGTTGTACCACCTGTGTATTGCAGGAAAGCCAAGTCATCAGCACTGCAATTGATATCGGGCAGTGTGTGTTTGCTGCCCAGCGCCAGTGCGTTTTTGAAGCGAACAGCGCCACGGATATGGTAGTCCGGCACCATCTTTTTGATGTACTTCAAGACGAAGTTGACGATAGCGCTTTTCGGGAAACCTAAAAGATCGCCAAGACCGGTGGTCAGTGCACGCACCTGAGGCATGGCGGCCAGTACTTCCTGAGCAACAACGCCAAAATTATCCAGCACCACAAGCATTGTGACTTGCGCATCTTCAAGCTGTTGTTTGAGTTCGCGTGCGGTGTAGAGGGGGTTGACGTTCACCACCACCAGGCCTGCCCGCAGAATGCCGAAAATCGCCACTGGATATTGCAGGCAGTTGGGCATCATCACGGCAATGCGGTCGCCCTTTTTGAGCTTCAACTCACCCAGCAGGTAGTTGGCAAATTGCAGGCTGAGGGTGTCCAACTCACCGTAGGTGATCGACTTCCCCATATTGGTGAATGCCGGTTTGTTGCGGTATTGCTGAACAGCGCTGTTAAACACATCGTTGATCGATGCAAACTCATGCATATCAACTTCAGCTGCCACACCAGCGGGGTAGTGGGCTAACCAAGGGCGTTCGGAATTCATGCGCTGCTCCCCTGAAGAGGCTGCCGCTAGATGCGGCAGCGTATGGAATGTTTCAGGATTTGAGCATAGCAACAGATATCTGACAAGACGCTGGTTTTTGACAGCGCATGATTACTTCATGCAGTCGTCGATATCTTTCTGGGTCATTGTTGCGTAAGGCGCAAATGCGGGGAGTGACTGTGCCAGTGCATGTTGCTGTGTAAGCAATGCGGGCAATCGCGTACAGATTTTCTTGGCTTCGTCTTCCAGCTTCTTGCCTTCAGCTTCCATCTTTTCTTCAAAGGCTTGCTGCGCTTTTTCACCGCCAAAAATGACCCCCATGACGCCACCTATCGCCGTACTCGCCAATCCTGCGCCTTGCGAGCCAATGGCGATGCCTGCATCAGCGATACTAAGAATCTGCTGGCGATAGGCAAGGAGTTGTTCGCGTTGTTCAGTTGTGATGTCCAAAGGCTTGCCATTGACCAGTAAATCGCCGGTTGGGGTGATTGCCGCCTCAGGCAAGCCTTTCGTGGCAGGGTTGACGGATTTCCCATTGACGATCACGCCGTGGCTGCTGCTGATCGTCAGGTTTTCTTCGTGCAGCTTTTTGCGTGCCTGATTCAAGGCTTGGTCAATGTGTGTTTCGATCAAACCTTTGGCTTCTTCGGTGGCTTTGCTGACTTCGGTCACTTCCGGGGTTTTGCTGCAGCCTAGGATGGGCAGGCTGAGCAATGTCGCAAAAATAACGGTCTGTAATGTGTTCATTGATCTTGTCTCTTTGTCGTTTATGCGTTGCTTAGCCTTCGTCGCGCCAGCGACGCAGACGGATAGCCGCTGTAATCATGGCCACCCCGGCGGTTGCCCCTACCCATAATTGTGGTGAGCGGATGGCGGAATACATGGCCTTGAGAACATCAAGATGATTCAAGGTGCTGCCAGTCATTGAGTTGGCAATATGTTCGAGATCAGGAGCATTGATCGCACCCACCCAGGTGCCGGGGAAGACGCCACCCAAAAGATGTGCCACCACGTTTTTCCAGAACCAGCCACTGCCAAGATTGAAGGTGCTCATCAAATCGAACCAAGATACAAACACCCCAGCGAATACAGGCAGCATGATGGCCCACAGGAAAGGTTTGCTCTTGGCCCATGCCGAGCACAGCAGCAGCCAGCCTGCACTGGGCAGCGCCCACAGGGCATACACCGGGATGGCGGCAATGAAAACCCCAATGCTGGAGAACAGCTTTCCTGGGTGCCATAAAAGCGTGATTGGATTGCCGTGATGCAAGAGGACAAAGGCACTCAGCAGCAACATGAACGCAGCCATGCAGACGATACCAACCGCCATGGCGATTGCTGGTGCCAGCAAAAGCGCGCTGATCACTTTCGATACGACCGTGTCGCGGTCGGAAATAGGTAAGGACTTCCAGAACAGTACGCTGCGGTCTTTACGCTCGTCATACAGTGCGCCAAGACAATAGAAAAACACCACAAAACCCAGCGCCAGCATCGGCCAGATCATTGCACTGGCTATTGCGGCAGTGATCCCGTCAGCGAATTTCTGCATATCCTGCGCACTCATTTGTGAGCTTAGTGCGCCGATATCAAGACCATTGATCATGATTTCGCCATTGACTTTGAGCGCGCTGCCTTCAACTTTGCGCAGCCCAACCTCCGCCATGATCAGCCCCATGAAGGTCAGCAAAAGCGAGATCGCACCCGCACCCACCGGTGCCCAGAGAAACCCGCCTTTGTGTTCCCAGAATTCGCGTTTCAGCAACAGTTTGAGTGTGTGGAGCGCTTGTGGTGTGCGCTTGTTTTGCGCATGAGAAAAATCGGTAACGGCGTTCATGCGTAAGTTCCTTTCATGGTGGCGACGAACAGGTCGGCAAGCCCCGGGGTTCGTGTTTCGCCAAGTGCGTTGAGTTGCGTGCGATCCGCGCCGTCAAACAACATGACGGTTTTGCCAAATGGCAAAGAGCGCTCGTCAATTGGCTGCAGGTTGCGGGCGTCATTCAACTTGTTGGCATTGACCAAGACTTCGGTATAGCGTTCGCCAAGCGTGTCCATGCTGGCGCTCAGGCTGATATTTCCATCACGGATGAACATGACATCGGTGAGGATGTGTTCGATTTCTTCGACTTGATGGGTGGTCACTACAATGGTTTTTTCCGCGTCGAAATAATCTTCCAGCAAACGTTGGTAGAACTGTTTGCGATAGAGAATGTCGAGGCCGAGAGTGGGTTCGTCTAACACCAGAAGTTTGGCGTCGATGGCCATCACCAAGGCGAGGTGCAGTTGTACGATCATGCCCTTGGACATCTCGCGAACCCGCATCGTGGGTTTGAGCTGGGTGCCTTGCAGGAAACGCTGGCATTTATCGGCATCAAACCGTGGGTGCACACCTGCAACAAACATGATGGCTTGTTCAACCGACATCCAGCGTGGAAGGACGGCGACATCAGCAATGAAGCAAACGTCATTCATCAGTGCGTCACGCTGTTGACGCGGGTCTTTGCCAAGCACGTCCAGTGTGCCTTCGAAAGGAATCAAACCAAGAATGGCTTTCAGTGCAGTGGTTTTACCCGCGCCGTTAGGGCCGATCAGACCCACAATGCGCCCAGCAGGGATGTCGAATGTGGTGTTGTCAAGCGCGAGCTTGTTTTTGTAAGCCTTACGCAGGCCGCGTGCAGTAATCACAGGAGTACTCATGGCAGTCATCATTTCGCTTCCCACGGGTGGGTGGGGTTCAGTAGGGTTTCCATGTCCAGCCCAAGACGCTGGATGCGTTCAAGCATCTGAGGCCATTCTTCACTCAGGAAGCGTTCGCGTTCACTGGCCAGCAGGCGGGTATTGGCGCCCTCTGTCACAAACATGCCGAGGCCGCGGCGCTTTTCTACCAAAGCCTCATCCACCAGTTCCTGATAAGCGCGCGACACCGTGATGGGGTTGAGCTGATATTCCGCTGCCACCTGACGCACCGATGGCAAAGCGTCTCCCGGCTTGAGCACATCGTCCAACATCATGGCGAGGATGCGCTCCTTAAGTTGACGATAAATCGGAGCGCCATCGCTCCATTCAACGGCAGTCATGATTAGCCTCGCGGCAAGAATGCGAAGAAGGGCAGACGAATGGCGACGGAGAGGGATCGCTTGCTGGTGCTGCGCGCTGAAGAGGAGGCGCTTGCAGCATGACTGACCGGTTGTGTGGATTGCGCAGCCGACGCAGGGGTGGCGTAATGCGTTGGCTGCGCTTGGTTCACTGGTTTGCCCAGCACCAGTGCTGCCGCAAGGCATGCGGTGCTGGCGGTCATGGCAAGGAGTGAGTTATGGAGTTTGCGGTTCATTCGGGTAGCTCCGATTGCTGCTGGTGTTGTAGGTAACTATAACACTACATTTTGTAATGTCAACATATCCGCTACCCAACGCATGGCATAGACAAGTGGGTATGACATACCCATGGGGGGCTGGCTGAACCAAAAGCAGGCTCAGCATCACGTTAGGATTGCCCGAGGGCGCCGAGCAGTCGACAATAGGCGGTCTTGTGCGCTTGCCGCCCTATTGTTTTCAGAGAGTATTCAGATGAAGTCACTGCTGCGACCTGTATCGCTTGCGTTATTGCTGCTGACCGCTACCCATGTCGGTGCGCAGCAAGCGGATACACCAACCACCGAGCGCGACAAAGTGGGGTATATGCTGGGTCTGGATATTGGCCGTTCCATTGGTCCTGGGCTTCCTGACCTTGATATGGATGGCCTGCAACGCGGGTTGCAAAATGCAATGACCGGTGGTGCACCTTTGCTGTCACCAGAAGATGCAAAAGCCGTCAGTCAAGCCTTGATGAGCAATATTGCCGCACGAAAAAACGGGACTGACCCGGTGGCTGTAGACCGTGTGAAAGCTGGGCTTCTGGTGGGTGCCAATCTTGGCCGCAGCATGGCAGGGACACAAAATGAGTTCGATATGCCGATGCTGCTGCGTGGTCTGCAGGATGGGGCGCATGCTGAGGTAACGCCGGCGCTGAGCAGCGAGCAAATCGATCAAGTGCGCCGTGACTTTTCTGCACGCATCAATGCTGCACGTGAAGCCGAACGGCAGCAGAAAAGTCAGGACGCTTTGCAAAAAGAAATCGATTTCCTGGCACAGAACAAGCAAGTTAAAGGTGTTTTTGTGACGCCAAGTGGCTTGCAGTATCAAGTGTTGCGCCAGGGTGATGGGATGCGTCCGCGCCCGGGGCAGCGTGTACGCGTGCATTATCAAGGCACACTGCTTGATGGCACGAAGTTCGATAGCTCGTATGATCGTGGTCAGCCTGCGGATTTTGGCTTGGATCAGGTGATCAAAGGTTGGACCGAAGGTTTGGGCATGATGCCTGTTGGGGCGAAATATCGCTTCTGGATTCCTGCGGCGTTGGGTTATGGCGAGCGCGGTGCTGGGGGGAATATTCCGCCCAATTCCACCCTCATCTTTGATGTTGAGTTGCTTGGTATCGAGTAAGGCAGCATTGCTGCGCACTATGTTCACCGCCGCTTAACGGTGGTATCCATTTTCTTTTCTGGAGTTGTTTCGATGAAGTTGTTGATGCGTACCACCATGCTTGCGTTAGCCACGACCTTCGCCCTGTCGGCTTGTAATGCCGAGCAGAAGCCCGTTGATGTTTCTGCCACGGCGTCTGCGGAAAATGGTGCTGAAGACGGCAAGAGCAGCTACCCGGGGTTGCCGACTGAAAAGGATCAGGTTGGCTATGCCATCGGCACGATGATGGGTAAGCAGCTTGAGGAAATCAGGGATGAAATCAATATTGAAACCTTGATCAAAGCCCTGCGTGCAGAAGCCAGTGGTGAAAAATCCAAGCTCAACGACATTCAAATTCAGCAAATTCTTCAGGACTTCGGGCAGAAGATGCAGGCCAAAGCAATTGCTGGTGCAATGGAAAATGCCCAGAAAAATGCTGAAACCGGCGCTGCTTTTTTAGCTGAAAACGGCAAGAAAAAAGACGTGGTGACAACAGATTCAGGGCTTCAGTATCGCGTGCTGAAAGAAGGCAAGGGTGCCAAGCCAGCCGTAAGCTCCAATGTGCGTGTGCACTACAAGGGAACCCTGCTTGACGGCACAGTGTTCGATAGTTCGTACGAACGTGGCGCACCGGCAGAATTTCCGCTGGCGGGGGTGATCCCGGGTTGGACAGAAGGATTGCAGCTGATGTCTGTTGGCAGCAAATACATGCTGTGGATTCCCGCTGCACTGGCTTACGGTGAGCAAGCACCGCCGCAAATCGGTGCCAACCAAGTGCTGACGTTTGAAGTTGAGCTTCTGGAAATCATCAACTGACGCACAACGATGCACGGCCATCCTCCAAGCCATGCTTGGGGGATGCGTTGACCATACGGAATGATGATGGCCGAACTTGAACAGCGGTTGATTGATCTTGAAACGCGTTTGACCTTTCAAGAGCAGGCATTGCAAGAGTTGAGCGATGCCTTGGCGGCAGCGCGAAGTGAGGAAGCTCACAATGCTTTGTTATTGCATCGTACGCTGGAAGAGTTGCGGCAATTGCGGAGTGCGTTTGCTGCTGGGCCTGTGACCGGTGATGCAGCAAGTGAACCGCCGCCGCCGCATTATTGAGTTGAGTGTGTAATGAGTAATTCGCTTCGTGATCAATTGCTGGGGCTTGGTTTTAAGGCTGCACCAAAGCCTGCCGCCAAGTCCACCCAGCCTAAAGCCCATGCCCGTCCAACTCACTCGCAGAAAGCCCCTGCGGGGAAAGCCGGTCAATCAGCAGCAGCGTCACGCCCATCGCGTTCGCGTGAAGAGATTGATCTGGCCAAGGCGTATGCCATTCGCGCACAGAAAGAAAAAGACGAGCGCATTGAAGCGGAGCGCCTGAAGCAGGAAGAAGCACGCAAGCGCCGCGAAGCCAAGGCCAAGCTGGAAGCTTTCATGCAAGGCAAGGCCATGAATACCAATGATGCCGATCATGTGCGGCATTTTGAATATGGCGGAAAAATCAAACGCGTGCATGTCACGGCAGACCAGCTCAAGGCGCTTAATGCCGGTGAGCTGGGGGTTGTGCAAATGAACGGGCGTTATTTGTTGGTGAATGCCCACACACTGGCGGAAGTTGAAACCATCTTTGCGCAAGCAGTGGCATTGAAAGTTGATCCCAATGCGCCGGCACCGGACGACCCGTATTCCGACCCGCAATACCAAGTTCCAGATGACCTGGTTTGGTAAGCCATCCCCTTAAATCGTCAGACCCAGATTACTCTGGGTCGTAATCAAGATTGAATGACAGCCAGCGTTCGGCTTGTGCAAGATCAACACCTTTTCGCTTGGCGTAATCAGCGACTTGGTCTTTGGTCAAGCGACCAACGACAAAGTATTTGCTATCAGGGTGGCTGAAATATAAGCCTGAAACACTGGCGGCTGGATACATCGCGAAGTGGTCAGTCAGAATGACTTGCGTGTGCTGGCTTGAGGAAAGCAGGTTAAACAACACACGCTTTTCGCTATGTTCGGGGCAGGCTGGGTAGCCGGGGGCAGGGCGAATGCCGTGGTAACGCTCGGCAATGAGTGCATCGTTGTCCAATGCCTCATCTGTTGCATAACCCCAGAACTCAGTACGCACGCGCTGGTGCAGGCGTTCGGCAAACGCTTCTGCCAGACGATCAGCCAATGCCTTGAGCAAGATCGCACTGTAATCATCATGTTCGGCTTGAAAGCGCTCAAGATGGGGTTCGATACCGAGACCTGCCGTGACCGTGAAGCCCCCGATCCAGTCTTGCTTGCCGCTATCTTTCGGGGCGATGAAGTCAGCCAGGCAATAGTTCGGGCGATCGCTTGGCTTGTTGGCCTGTTGGCGGAGAAAGCGAAACCATTGGGTTTGCGCTGCATCTGCATCAAGGGAAAGTTCCACATCATCGCCAACGCTGTTTGCTGGCCAGAAAGCACATACGGCCTTGGCGGTCAGCCATTTTTCATCAACGATTTTTTGCAACATGGCACGCGCATCACGGTACAACTCGCTTGCCTGCGTACCAACGATTTCGTCGGTCAAAATGTCGGGGAATTTGCCAGCAAGTTCCCAAGCATTGAAGAACGGCGACCAGTCGATGTAGTCGGCCAATTCATCCAAAGGATAATCATCAAACACATGCAGGCCGGGCTGCAGAGGGGCGGGAGGGGTATAGCTTGTCCAGTCAAAGGTGAACCGGTTGGCACGGGCCTTTTCCAGGCTCACCAGTTTCTTTCCATCATTGCGATTGCGGTGACGCTTGCGCACGTCGTCATAGTCATTGGCCGCTGCTTGCACAAAATCATTGCGCAGCTCCGGACTCATTAACGACTGCGCCACCCCCACGGCACGCGAGGCGTCTTTGACCCAAATAGTGGGCGCATCGTAATGCGGGTCGATCTTCAGCGCGGTATGCGCACGCGAGGTGGTCGCGCCGCCAATCAACAGCGGCATGCTGAAGCCCTGTCGCTGCATTTCTTTGGCGACATGACTCATTTCTTCCAAGGAAGGGGTAATCAGGCCGGAAACCCCAATCATGTCGGCATTCTCGGCGATGGCGGTATCAAGAATCTTCTGCGCAGGCACCATCACGCCAAGGTCAATCACTTCAAAGTTGTTGCAGGCCAGCACCACGCCGACGATATTTTTGCCGATATCGTGCACATCGCCCTTGACCGTCGCCATAACGATCTTGCCGTTGCTTCTGCCCACATCACCCGTGCGCAATTTCTCTTCTTCAATGAACGGCAGCAGATGTGCAACAGCTTTTTTCATCACGCGTGCAGATTTCACCACCTGTGGCAGAAACATTTTGCCGGCACCGAATAAGTCGCCGACCACGTTCATGCCATCCATCAGCGGGCCTTCGATCACATCCAGCGGGCGTGAAGCCTGCAGGCGTGCTTCTTCGGTGTCTTCGGTGACGTATTGGTCGATGCCATGCACCAGCGCATGTGCCAACTTGGCAGCGGTGGGTTGTTGACGCCAGCTCAAGTCCTCGACTTTCTTCTCGCCTTTTTTCTTTTTGTAGTTATCGGCGATGTCCAACAGACGTTCAGTGGCATCATCACGACGATTCAGCACCACATCTTCAACGCGCTCACGCAGTTCTGGGTCGAGGTTGTCATAAATCGGCAACGCCCCGGCGTTGACGATCCCCATATCCATGCCCGCTTTGATGGCGTGGTAAAGAAAGACCACGTGAATTGCTTGGCGTACCGGTTCGTTGCCACGAAAGCTAAAGCTGACGTTTGATACGCCACCGGAAATATGGCTGTGTGGGAAGCGTTTGCGCAACTCGCGTGCCGCTTCGATGAAATCCACCGCATAGTTATTGTGTTCTTCAATCCCGGTAGCGATCGCGAAACAGTTGGGGTCGAAGATGATGTCTTCCGGTGGAAAGCCAACGTCCTCGGTCAGTAACTTGAATGCACGCGAACTTATTTCGATTTTGCGAGTAGCGGTATCGGCCTGACCCACTTCGTCAAATGCCATCACCACCACCGCCGCACCAAAGCGGCGCACCAGCCGTGCCTGACGCAAGAACTCGGCTTCGCCTTCCTTCATCGAGATCGAGTTGACGATGCCTTTGCCCTGCAGGCATTTCAGACCCGCTTCGATCACCGACCATTTCGAGCTGTCCACCATGACCGGCACTTTGGCGATATCTGGCTCGGCAGCGATCAGGTTGAGAAACTCCACCATCGCTTTTTCCGAATCAAGCAGACCCTCGTCCATGTTGACGTCGATGACTTGGGCGCCGTTTTCTACCTGTTGGCGTGCCACCACCACGGCTTCATCCAGACGTCCTTCAAGAATGAGCTTTTTGAACTGGGCGCTGCCGGTGACGTTGGTGCGTTCGCCAACGTTGATGAAGTTCGACTCGGGAGTAATGACCAAGGGTTCGAGGCCAGACAGGCGAGTGAAGCGGGGCAAGGTTTTCATGCCGATGCCTCCTGCATGCCGATGGTCGGCACGTTGCGTGGCGGCAACCCGGCCACGGCCTGTGCGATGGCATGGATATGTTCTGGTGTTGTGCCACAGCAACCACCAACGAGATTAATCAGACCACTTTGCGCGAACTCGCGCAGCACCTCTGCCATATCGTCGGGGGTTTCGTCGTAACCACCAAACGCATTCGGCAGGCCAGCATTGGGGTGGCAACTGACGTGGGTGTCGGCCACCGTGGCCAGTACATCCACATGCTGACGCAGATCCTTAGCGCCAAGCGCACAATTCAAGCCAATGGCGATGGGCTGACTATGGCGCAGCGAATACCAGAACGCCTCGGCAGTTTGCCCGGACAGCGTGCGTCCGGAGGCGTCAGTAATGGTGCCGGAGATCATCACTGGCAGCTTTGCACCGAGTTCTTCAAAGACATCATCAATCGCAAACAATGCGGCTTTGGCATTCAGCGTGTCGAATACGGTTTCCACCATGATGATGTCGGCGCCACCTTCTATCAGTCCGCGAGTGGCTTCACGGTAGGCCTCGGCCAGTTCATCGAATGTGATTGCGCGAAAGCCGGGGCGGTTGACGTCGGGTGAGAGCGAGGCAGTGCGGCTGGTAGGGCCAAGAACACCGATGACGAAACGTGGCTGATCTGGTTGTGTTGCTTCAATCGCGTCGCATTCGGCGCGTGCCAGGCGTGCGCCTTCACGGTTCAGTTCCCGCACCAAATGTTGCAGGCGATAGTCGGCCAGTGAAATAGAGGTGGAATTGAAGGTATTGGTTTCGAGCAAATCGGCACCCGCCTGCAGGTATTGGCGATGGATACCGGCGATGATGTCGGGGCGGGTGAGTGAGAGCAGATCGTTGTTGCCGCGTTGGTCATGGCCTTCGCATCCACAGCCCGGGCCGTGGATGTGACCTTGCTGAGCGAACAGGCTGTCGAAGCCTTCCGCAAAACGCTCGCCACGGTAATCTGCTTCTTGCAATTCATGACGTTGAATCATGGTGCCCATGGCGCCATCAATAATGAGAATGCGTTGACGCAGGCCATCTTGCAGCGCAGCAACGCGGGTTGGGTTTTTCCAAGGCAGGGACATCGGGCTTCTTCTTGATTACGGCTTCACACCGGTGAGGGAAATCACTTCAAAGTGAGGCGGGCGGCGTTCGCGGGTGACGGTGTCGCAATTGGCAATCGTCAGTCCGGCTTTTTCTGCGAATTTGCGCAGTTCTTTTTCGCTGAAGCCGAGGTTGACGTGGCCATAGGCATCGACAGCGGTTTTATGTTCATGTTTGGCCAGACTTGATAGCAGCAGGCGACCACCCGAACGGAGCACGCGTGCGGCTTCGGCCACGGCTTGCGCCGGTTTGCTGGCATAGGTCAGTGCGTGCATCAGCACCACGAGGTCAAAGCTGTTGTCATCGAAGGGAAGTGCATGCATGTCGCCTTCGTGCACTTCCACATTCTCAAAGCGCTTCAGACGTTCGCTGGCCGCGGCGACCACGCGTTGACTGGAGTCGATGCAGACATAGCGGTCGGCATGTGGCGAAAGCAATTCTGCCAGTACGCCATCACCGGAGGCGATGTCCAGCACATCGCCCGGCCACAACAGCGGCAGTGCAGTGCGCGCCAACGCTTCCCATGTGCGACCTGGGGAGTAGTGGCGTTCCATGTCGCCGGCAACGCTATCGGCCCAGTTCTGGTCGGCAGCGCGGTTGGCCAGTACTGCGGGCACACGTTCTGCGTCCTGCCGCAGCAAAGGGTCGTCACTGCCTTGACTGATGGATTGCCACAGTGCGCGTTGTGCATGGTCAAGCGCCGCGTGATCAAAGCGATAGTACGCGGACACGCCAGCGCGGCGGTCACGCACCAAGCCGGCCTCTTTCAGCTTGGCTAAGTGTGTGGAGACACGCGGTTGCGCCAATTGGGTAATAGCGGATAATTCCGCCACAGTGAGTTCTTCACCTTCCAAAAGTGCCAGCAGGCGCACACGGGTGGCATCAGCAAAGACTTTCAGGTGGGCTGACCAGCCTTCCAGATCCATAAATATCTTTCCATCGCGATTCAGAGATAAGTTTCTCGCGATGTGCGCACGCGGTCAAGCGCTATTGTGCTCTGCAAAGTTTCTTTTATGCGTGTGCAGGCTACAATAGCCAATCTTCGACAAATGCTAGAGAGGCGGTTGTGGATTTTGGATTCACCGAAGAGCAGCGGATGCTGCAGGACGTTGCCCGTCGCATTGCGCGGGAAAAGATTTCCCCGAGCGCCGAATATCACGATCAGACCGGCGAGTTTCCTCTCGACAATATCCGCACCCTTGGTGAAAACGGATTGATGGGCATTGAAGTGCCTGAAAGTTATGGTGGCGCGGGGATGGACCCGATTGCCTATGTACTGGCGATGGTGGAAATTGCTGCAGCCGATGCTGCGCATAGCACCATTGTTTCCGTGAATAACTCACTCTTCTGTAATGGCATTCTGACGTTTGGTACAGAAGCACAGAAACAGAAGTATGTGCGCGAAATCGCCGAAGGGCGTGAAATTGGTGCATTTGCACTGACCGAGCCGCAATCAGGCTCGGATGCAACTGCCATGCGTTGTCGTGCCGTCAAGCAAGCGGATGGCAGCTATGTCATCAATGGCAAGAAAAGTTGGATCACTTCCGGCCCCGTTGCCAAATATATCGTGCTGTTTGCCATGACCGACCCAGACAAGGGAGCGCGTGGCATCACTGCATTCATGATTGACACGACGCGTGAAGGTTTCCATCGCGGCAAGACCGAACCCAAGCTGGGGATTCGCGCTTCAGCGACCTGCGAAATCGAGTTTGCCGATTATGTCGTGCAGCCCGAGGACGTGCTGGGTGAAGAAGGTCAGGGCTTCAAGATTGCAATGAGTGTGCTGGATGCAGGGCGTATTGGCATTGCCAGTCAGGCCATTGGTATTGCGCGTGCCGCCTATGAAGCCACACTTGCGTATGTCAAAGAGCGCCAATCCTTTGGTCAGCCACTGGGTACGTTCCAGATGATTCAGGCCAAGATTGCTGATATGAAGTGCAAGCTGGATGCCGCGTTGTTGTTGACATTGCGTGCGGCTTGGCTGAAAGGGCAGGGGCAGCGTTTTACGACCGAAGCGTCTGTTGCCAAGTTGACGGCTTCCGAAGCTGCCATGTGGATTACCCACCAAGCCCTGCAGATTCACGGTGGGATGGGCTATTCAAAAGAAATGCCGATTGAGCGTTATTTCCGTGATGCCAAGATCACTGAGATTTACGAAGGAACAAGTGAGATTCAAAGGCTGGTGATCGCACGCAGCGAAACCGGTTTGCGTTGAAATGTGTCACAACCCCGACGACCGTGCTGATGCACGGTCGTTATTCTTTTAAGGACGAGGTCCCAAATGAACAAAACAGGTAAAGCAGTCGCTGGCAAGGCTCATGTAAAGCCTGCAACCAAGGCGAAAACCACCACTGCAAAAGCTGCGGAGCAGGTGCAGCCATCACAGGATTGGCATCAGTCGCTTGCTGCAGCACTTGCTGCGCGGGTGGGCAAGAAGGCCACGTCATTGCTGGAGCGTTTTGCCAGCGCATTGCCTGCGGGTTATCGGGATGAAGTCAGTCCGGAAGCCGCTGCTGCCGACATTGAATGTTTGGGGGCATTGGCTGATACCAGTGATCTGAAAGTACATTTGAGCCACTCGCCGCGCCGTGATGGCAGCCTGCGTTTCAAACTGTATCGTCTGGAAAAAGACATCGCCCTGTCCGATGCCTTGCCGATGATGGAAAACATGGGGCTGCGGGTCATTACTGAACACCCCTATCGCTTGGAAAGCAAAGACGGTGTGGCATTCATTCAAGACTTTGAAGTGCAGTCGCTACAGGGCGAACTGGACATGGCAGCACTGGATGAAAACTTTGAAGAAACCTTTGCCCGTGTTTGGAAAGGGGATGCGGAAAATGATGGCCTGAACCGTTTGGTGCTGGCTGCAGGTCTGTCCTGGAAGCAAGTGGCAATGCTGCGTGCTTACTGCAAGTATTTGTTGCAGATCAATGTGCCGTTCTCGCAAAGCTACATGGAAGCCACACTGGCGCGTTATCCCTTGTTGTCGCGCTTGTTGGTGGAGCTGTTTGAAGCCCGCTTCCACCCAGATACTGGCAGTGAAACAACCGCCGATATCAAGCAGGGGGCTGAGCAGTTTGCAGCGCAGTTGAAGGCTTTGGGGGCTGCTGATGAAGAAGCCATGACCGCGTTGAAGCCACTGCTCAAGGCACGTTCTGCCGCACGTGAGCAGCAGATGAAGCAAGCGCATGATGTGCTGGTCAGCCTGTTGGATCGGGTTTCCAGCATTGACGAAGACCGCATTTACCGCAGTTTCATTGGTGTTATCGAAGCAACATTGCGCACCAACTACTACGTTGACTATAAAAATAATCAGCGTAAGGACGGTGGTCCTGCCGATTACTTGAGCTTCAAATTCGATACCGCCAAGGTGCCTGATTTGCCGAAGCCGCGCCCGTTCCGTGAAATCTGGGTGTGCGGCCCACGTGTTGAAGGCACGCACTTGCGTTATGGGCCAGTGGCACGTGGTGGCTTGCGCTGGTCAGATCGCCGCGAAGACTTCCGCACCGAAGTGCTTGGTTTGGTGAAAGCACAGATGGTGAAAAACACCGTGATCGTGCCAGTAGGCAGCAAGGGTGGTTTCTTTGCCAAGCAATTGCCGAATCCGGCTGTGGATCGTGATGCATGGATGGCAGAAGGTATCGCCAGCTACAAACGCTTCATCAATGGTCTGCTGGATATCACAGACAATCTGTCCACCGCTGGCAAGGTCATGCCGCCGCCGCGCGTGGTGCGTCATGATGACGATGACCCGTATCTGGTGGTGGCTGCAGACAAAGGCACCGCCAGTTTCTCTGACTACGCCAACGGTATTGCCCAAGCGCATCACTTCTGGCTGGGCGATGCGTTTGCCTCGGGTGGTTCGGCGGGTTACAGCCACAAGGGCATGGGCATTACCGCACGTGGTGCATGGGAATCGGTGAAGCACCATTTCCGCGCTTTGGGCGTGGACTGCCAGAAGCAGGATTTCACCTGCGTAGGGATTGGCGATATGTCAGGTGACGTGTTCGGGAACGGCATGTTGCTGTCCAAACACACACGCGTGGTATGTGCATTCGATCATCGGCATATCTTCCTCGACCCAACCCCTGATGCTGCTGCATCGTTCAAGGAACGTCAGCGCTTGTTCAAGCTGCCGCGTTCCAGCTGGGCGGATTACGACAGCAAATTGATCAGCAAGGGCGGTGGTGTGTATGCGCGCGCACTCAAAGCCATTGAAATTACCCCAGAAGTGCGCGAGATCTTGGGGATTGCTGAAGGCATCAAGAGCCTGACGCCAACCGAATTGATCAGCGCTGCCTTGCGTGCACCGGTGGATTTGTTGTGGAACGGTGGTATCGGTACTTATATCAAGGGTTCCACTGAAACCCATGCGGATGTGGGGGATCGTGCCAACAATGGTCTGCGGATCAATGGCGGCGAGTTGCGCTGCAAGATCGTTGGCGAGGGTGGCAATCTGGGGATGACCCAGCTGGGACGCATTGAGGCGGCGCAGGCAGGTGTTCGCCTGAATACCGACTTCATCGATAACTCCGCTGGTGTGGATACCTCTGACCACGAAGTCAACATCAAGATTCTGCTGAACGGTGAAGTGCAGAAGAAGAAATTGACGGTGGATGCCCGCAACAAGCTGCTGGCCGACATGACCGATGAAGTGGCGCAATTGGTGCTGCACGACAACTATCGTCAGAACCAGGCGCTGAGCGTGATGGAACGCATGAGTTCATCGCGTCTTGGCTCGAAGATGCATTTCATTAAGACGCTGGAATCACAGGGCTTGTTGGATCGTCAGATCGAATACTTGCCCACCGATGTGCAGATTCGTGAACGCAAGCTGCGCGGTCAGGGGCTGACCCGTCCAGAGCTGTCCATTCTGCTGTCGTATTCCAAGCTGGTGGCGTATCCACAGCTGTTGGATTCGGATATTCCGGAAGACCCCTATTTGTCCAAGGAATTGGTGCGCTACTTCCCCGAGCCATTGCAGGCCAAGTACGCCAAGATCATGGATGGTCACCGTCTGAAGCGTGAAATCATCGCAACAGCCGTGACCAACTCCACGATCAACCGTATGGGTGCCACCTTCCTGATGCGTATGCAGGAAGACAGCGGCCGCAGCGTGGCTGAAATCGCTCGCGCTTTCACCATTACCCGCGAAACTTTGGATGCGCGTGATCTTTGGGCGCAAATCGATGCACTCGACGGCAAGGTGGTTGAGGCGGTGCAGGTTGATGCTTTGATGGTGATCTGGGAGTTGCAGCGTAATTTCACCCGCTGGTTGCTGGCGCGTCCGGGTGATGTACCCGCAATTACCACTGCGGTTGAGCGCTACCATGACGGCTTCCGTGACATCCGTGCAGGTGATGGCATTCTGCCGCCATCGCAACGCCCGCATTACGAAGCAACGCGCAAAGTCTGGCGTGAAAAAGGCCTGCCATCGGCAATGGCCGATCAGTTGGCGGCATTGCCATACCTGGAAGCCTGCCCGAACATCATCGAGCTGGCGCGTGAGCGCAAACTGCGTGCCACCGATGTTGCAAAGACCTACTTCCGTTTGGCTGATGCCTTGCGTGAGCCATGGTTGCGTGAGCAGATCGAAGCCCTGCAGGTTGATGGGCGCTGGCATGCCGTTGCACGTGGTGTTCTGCGAGATGAGCTGGCAGCACAGTTGCGTGCATTGACGGCACAAGTCTTGTCGATGCCCGGTAAGGATGCGGATGCCAAGGTGCAGGCATGGTTGTCGCGTGATGATGCGGCACTGCGTTTCACATTGTCGATGCTCGCCGAACTGGCAACTTACAAGACCTTGGATTACCCAACGGTTTCGGTGGCTGTGCAGCGGATTGCACAGTTGGCTCAACGCGGCTAACACAAACTGTATTTGTGCGGCATGATGATGGGCGCCTCAGTTGGGGCGCCCATTTTTCTTCTGCTATCCTCGAACGCATGACGACACCACGCCTCGCTTTTCTTGCCAGCCCTTCCGAACGCGCGCAATCGGCTTTGAGCAGTCTCTGTGCCCGTTTTTCCGGAGTGACGCCAGAGGAAGCAGACGTCATCGTTTCCTTAGGTGGTGATGGTTTTATGCTGCAGACCTTGCACCGTTATGGTGCACTTGGAAAGCCGGTGTATGGCATGAAGCTGGGGAGTGTCGGGTTTTTGATGAATCAGTACCGCGAGGTCGATGACCTGCTGGCGCGTATTGATGCCGCCGAACCCGCGCAACTGCATCCTTTGGAAATGAATGTGCTCACCGAGTCTGGCGTGAGTTTGCATTCACTGGCTTACAACGAGGTGTCACTGCTGCGACAAACGCGACAGGCAGCGCATATCTGTATTGAGCTTAATGGTGAAGTGCGCCTGGATGAGTTGATATGCGATGGCGTTATGTTGGCCACACCTGCAGGCAGCACGGCGTATAACTTCTCGGCACATGGCCCGATTTTGCCGTTAGGGGCGAATGTGATGGCACTGACTCCCATTGCACCTTTTCGCCCACGACGCTGGCGCGGTGCGGTGTTGAAGTCGGGAACAGAAGTGCGTTTTCGGGTACTGGATCCGCATAAGCGCCCGGTTTCGGTGACGGCGGATTCGCATGAAGTGCGTGATGCCACCGAAGTGTTGGTGCGCGAGTCAAAAGACAGGTCAGTTCAATTGCTGTTTGATCCAGAACATAATTTGGAAGAAAGGATATTGATCGAGCAATTTGCTGTGTAAAGTAGCGTTGTCTCTAAAGGGGGCGTGGATGCCATTTGCAAAT